>NZ_JAMYQN010000005.1:0-330931 GCF_040320905.1 Mesorhizobium sp. M0590 | reverse complement strand
GGGGAGTAGGGGAGTAGGGGAGTAGGGGAGTAGGGGAGTAGGGGAGTAGGGGAGTAGGGAGTAGGGGAGTAGGGGGGCTAGTCGGGTGACAGTTTGCGGATCAGGAGGCGAAGAAGCTTCCCAACGCTTTCGGTACTCGCCAACAATGAAGCCGCCGTCGCCTTCGGCGCGATGCCGGTACGCTCGGCGATCAGAAGCTGAGTTTCCAGTTCCTTCAATGATCCTTGAGCGATACGGAGAAATTGTTGATAGGAACCTCGGATCTCTCTGCCATATCCCTCCGCAATGTTCGATGGCACCGAGCTTGCAGCGCGCCGTACTTGGCTGGTCAGTCCATAAAGTTCTTCCTTGGGCCATGATTTCGTCGCGCCGTAAACGGCCACAGCAAGGTCCATCGCCTGCTGCCAGACTATCAAATCCTTGTAGGAACCCGTTTTCTCAGCCATTCGTCCCTACTCCCCTACTCCCCTACTCCCCTACTCCCCTACTCCCCTACTCCCCTACTACACATTCAGCAGCAAATACTCCCTCTCCCACGGGCTGATCACTTCCATGAAGGTCTCGAATTCCGCTCGCTTGATCGCCGCATAGGTGGCGGCAAATGACTTGCCGAGCAGCGCGCCGAGTTCTTCGTCTGCCTCGAACAGGTCGACGGCTTCGAGCAGGCTGCGCGGCAGGTCGATCTGGTCCTCGTTGGCGGTCGTCAGAACCGGCGGCTCGGCCTTGATCTTGTTGGTCATGCCGATCAGTCCGCAGGCAAGCGATGCCGCCAGCGCCAGATAGGGGTTGGCGTCGGAGGAGGGGATGCGGTTTTCGACGCGCCGCGCCGCCGGGTCGGAGCGGGGCACACGGAAGGCCGTGGTACGGTTGTCGTAGCCCCATTTGTTGTTGACCGGCGCCGAGGCCGACTGCGTCAGCCGCCGGTAGGAATTGACATAGGGTGCAAACATTACCAGCGCGTTGGGCACATGTTTCTGCATGCCGCCGATGAAGTGGAAGAAGGCGTCGGTCTCCGAGCCGTCCTCCGCCGAAAAGACGTTCTTGCCGGTCTTCTTGTCGATGATCGACTGATGGATATGCATGGCCGAACCGGGCTGCCCTTGGATCGGCTTGGCCATAAACGTGGCGTAGATCTCGTGCTTGAGCGCCGCCTCGCGGATGGTTCGCTTGAACATGAACACCTGGTCGGCGAGCTCGATCGGATCGCCGTGACGCAGATTGATTTCGAGCTGGCCGGCGCCCTCCTCGTGGATCAGCGTGTCGATCTCCAGGCCCTGGCTTTCGGAGAAATGGTAGATGTCGTCGATCAATTCGTCGAATTCGTTAACCCCGGCAATCGAATAGCCGGCGCCGCCGCCGATCGGCCGCCCCGATCGACCTACTGGCGGGGTCAGCGGATAGTCCGGATCGGGGTTCTTGCGCACCAGGTAGAACTCGATCTCGGGTGCCACGACCGGCCTCAGCCCACGCTTGTCATAGGCGGCAAGCACGCGCTTCAGCACGTTGCGCGGCGTGAACTCGACCGAGCGGCCGTCCTGGTGGACGAGGTCGCAGATAACCGCCGCGGTAGGGTCCTCCTCCCACGGCACCACCGTCAGCGTCGAGAGGTCAGGCATCAGCTTGAGGTCGCCGTCGTCCTCCGGATAGTGGAAGCCGTTGCCGTCCTCCGGATAGCCGCCGGAAATCGTTGTCATGAACACCGCCGAAGGCAGCGCCAGCGAGGTGTTGGAGGTGAACTTCTTCGATGGCATCATCTTGCCGCGCGCAACCCCGGCCTGGTCGGGTGTGATGCATTCGATATCTTCGATGCCGCGCCATTCCAGCCAGGCGCTGACTTCCTTCCAGTTCTTGACGCCACGTTGGTTTTTCACGAAGGCAGGCGTGCGGGCGCGTCCTCCGCGGCTCGACGGACGGACTTCCTTTTTTGCAGGCGGCATCAATCACCAGATTTGTTGCAGATTGTGGAGTATAGCCGTTGCCGGCGACGAAAGGGAAGGGGAGCCGGCTGGCGTCCGCCTCGATTAACCGGGGGAACACAACGACTTCCGGATAAAAGCCTCCTGGTCTAGGGTCGGCCTCCCGCAACGCTGCAATTAATGGTCCCCATGCAACACAGCCGCAAACTGACGACGATCGGCTTCGACGCCGATGACACGTTGTGGCAGAACGAACAGTTCTTCCGCGTGACCGAGAAGCGCTTTGCCGCACTGCTCGCCGATCACGCCGAGGAGGACCGGATTTCAGCAAGATTGCTGGAGGCCGAGAAGCGCAACCTCGCGGTCTACGGCTTCGGCATCAAGGGGTTCACGCTGTCGATGATCGAGACGGCGATTGAGGTCACCAACGGCCAGGTGCGGGCCTCGACTATCGCCGAAATTCTCGCCGCGGGCCGCGAGATGCTCAGCCATCCGATCGAGCCGCTTCCGCATGCGCGCGAAACCGTGGAAAAGCTGGCCGGCGCCTACCGCCTGGTGCTGATCACCAAGGGCGACCTGTTCGACCAGGAACGCAAGCTCGCGCAATCCGGGCTGGGCGAGCTGTTTGATGCCGTCGAGATCGTCAGCGACAAGAGCGCGGCCACCTATAGCCGCATCTTCAGCCGCCACGGCGACGGCCCGGAAAAGGGTATGATGGTCGGCAACTCGCTCAAATCGGACGTCGTGCCGGCCATCGAAGCCGGCAGTTGGGGCATCCACGTTCCGCATGATCTGACCTGGGTGCTGGAACATGTCGAGCCGCCGGTCTCGGCACCACGCTTTCGCCAGATAGCCAATCTCGGTGAACTGCCGGGCTTGATCGAGCGTATCGGCGAGATTGATTGATCAGGTCTGCAGCCGAGGCATCACGGTAGGCGTCAATTGCGGCTAATTGCGATCAGCCGGTCGATCACCGGCTGCAGCCGTTCGGTGGTGATCGGCTTGACGACCACTGCATCGATGACGCTGGACAGGCCCAGGCTCTCCGGCGTGCCGGTCTTGACTGAAAGCAGGATCACCGACGGAAGCGATCTGCCTGACGCCCTTCGCAGTGCATCGATACCCGACAGCAAGGCGTCGCAGTCCCCATTCTCCGCACCGCCGTCGAGAACGACAGTCCCGGGAATCAGCGCGTGCAAGGCCTTTGCCGCGGTTTCGGGAGTTTCCGAGATCGGTTTGAGGCCGGACCGCTCCACGATTTTTGAAACCACGACGCGGTTGATCGGTGATTTTCCGACCACCAGCACCCGCGAGAAATCCGGGAGCATCCGCGTCTCCATGTCCCGGCTAACGAAAGGCAGCTGTTTTGCAGTCTCGATATCGCGATTCGCTGGGCACATGGCGGGGCAGGCCGTTGTTCAATGTTTCAATGCAGGGTTGAAACTCGAGAGGTAATTGGCGTGAGATCACTGCTCATGTCAAGCTCAAATGGCGTATCAGGAGAATATCGCAAGAAACATTAAAATTAAAATTAAGTGCTTTTCTTTGCCGCCGCCCGAAGAAGAAGTTGCCACCACAACCGGGCAGGCTCAGCTAAGTTTGGCTTTGCAGCGCGAACGCACCAACTCGCAGCCGTAGCCGGGTTGACGTAAGGTTGGACGAAGGCGAGTCAGGCCTGTCGCGAGCTTGTCGTATCGCCTCGCCGAACTACCCTTCCTCGTTGGCTAAGCACGTCTCTTTGACCGACGGGAGATGACGATGGAACTCGTGACTCACAAGAAATTCAAAAATGGCCGGTTGATGCCATGGGGAAAGGGTACGATCGTTACCGGCGCAAAGGGGTTTATCTACCTTTCCGGAAACACCGCGACGGCCGAGGACTACGATCCGATCGGCAAAAGCGGCGGCGCCGCCATTGGCGATGCAGCGGCACAGTGGCGCGCAATTCTCACCAATATCAAATCAGATCTGGAGGAGCTTGGCAGTGCGCTCGAGCATCTCATCCGGCTGACCTTCTTTGTTAAGGGGCCATTTCCAGATGGCGGCGTGCTGAGCTCGCCCAATTTTCGCTTGGACGTCTTGGACGAATTCTTTGCCGTGCACTGCCCGAAGCACTGCAGCTACAACAACCCGCCGCCCTCGGAAGTTATTGGCGTTGCAGCGCTTGCGCAGCCTGATCTTGTCATTGAAATCGTTGCATTAGCGGCTCTGCCGGATTAGGCAAAGCCGCGGCCTGCAAGGTGCGATAGCATGCGCTCAAAAGAGGCGCGGTGCTATCGAGTTTGTCTGTCGTGGCTCCGCTGTGTGACGATGACCGGGATCAGCAGATCGCCCCAGTTGCCGTCGCCGCCATGGTGTCGTGCCGAGCGCACCAGTTCGACCGAGACGCCTGCCTCGACCGCCTTCATCACCGACTGATTGAGCCTGTGCAGATCGTTCGCCAGCATGCGGATGGTCGCCTGCTGGTCGACATTCATGCTGGTGGCCTGCTCTTCGGCCCGTTCCTTGACGCGGCTTATCGAAGCCATTGGTCTTCTCCCTGTGTTGCCATGACTGTTGTGTTGCCATGCCCGTTTGGGCGTTCCCTCTGTTTGTCTGCTATTCCGCCGCCGGCCTGAATTGGGCGCGCTCGGTCGATCCCTGCATGGCCGTGGTCGAAGACTGGCCACCGGTGATCGCCATCGAGACGGCATCGAAATAGCCGGTGCCGACCTCGCGCTGGTGCTTGCTGGCGGTATAGCCATTGGCTTCCGCGGCGAATTCCGCCTGCTGCAGTTCCGAATAGGCGGCCATCTGCCGCTCCTTGTAGCCGCGGGCGAGCTCGAACATGCCGAAGTTGAGCTGGTGGAAACCTGCCAGCGTAATGAACTGGAACTTGTAACCCATGGCGCCGAGTTCCTTCTGGAAGTTCGCAATCGTCGCGTCGTCGAGATTCTTCTTCCAGTTGAAAGACGGCGAGCAATTATAGGCAAGCAGCTTGCCCGGATGGTGCTTGCGCACACCCTCGGCAAACGTCCTGGCCTGCGCCAGATCGGGCTTGGAAGTCTCGCACCAGATCAGGTCCGCATAGGGCGCATAGGCGACGGCGCGGGCGATGCAGGGCTCGATGCCGTTGCTGACATGGTAGAAGCCCTCCGCCGTGCGGCCGGCGCCATAATCGACGAAGGGCCGGTCGCATTCGTCGATGTCGGAGGTCAAGAGCTTTGCCGCTTCAGCGTCGGTGCGCGCCACGACCAGCGTCGGCGTGCCCATGACGTCGGCGGCAAGCCGCGCGGCGTTGAGGTTGCGGATGTGTGCGGCGGTCGGGATCAGTACCTTGCCGCCGAGATGACCGCATTTCTTTTCCGAAGCCAGCTGGTCCTCGTAATGGACGCCGGCCGCACCCGCCTCGATGAACGCCTTCATGATCTCGAAGGCGTTGAGCGGCCCGCCGAAGCCGGCTTCCGCGTCGGCGACGATCGGCGCGAACCAGGTGTCGACCGACAGCCCGTTGCCTTCCGAAGTCTCGATCTGGTCGGCGCGCTGTAAGGTGCGGTTTATGCGCTTGACCAGTTCGGGCGCGGCATTTGCGGGATAAAGCGACTGGTCCGGGTACATGGCGGAAGCGGTGTTGGCATCGGCGGCGACCTGCCATCCTGACAGATAGATCGCTTTCAGCCCGGCCCGCACCTGCTGCATCGCCTGGTTGCCCGACATGGCACCCAGCGCGTTGACGAAATCCTCTTCATGGATGAGCTGCCACAGCCGGTTTGCCCCCATTTCGGCGAGGCTCTGCCGGATCTGCACCGAGCCGCGCAGCCGCTTCACGTCGTCCGGCGAATAGGGCCTTTCGATGCCATCAAAGCGGCCTTGCGGCGCCGACGGGACGAGGTTGTAAAAGTCGGTCATTGATCACTCCAGGCGGTTTTGATGCCGGTTTAGGAAGGCGTCGCAGAGGGAAAATATGTGCGCCATATGTGTGACACCATTTACACGTCGGCACGACGCAAGCGAGGTAAACCTCCTGATCAGTCATAAAATAAGGGAAAACCTGTGTTGTGTTTGACTGATGAGAGCTGTAAATCTGTCATGATTGTAAAGGCAGCCATGCCATCGGCGGATGTAAATTTCTGTCAAGGAAACTCGATTGGCCGACCACAAAATCTTTGCCGGGCCGCGCATTCGTCGCATCCGCAACGCCAAGGGGCTGACCCAGACGGCGATGGCCGAAGGGCTCGGCATCTCGCCGTCCTATCTCAATCTCATCGAGCGCAACCAGCGGCCGCTGACGGTGCAACTGATCCTGAGGCTGGCATCCGTCTACAAGGTTGACCCGCACGAACTGCAGGGCGAGGCGCGGGGATCGGTCGCCGATTTGAAGGAAGTGTTTTCAGATCCGTTGCTGGCCGGCGAACTGCCGGGCGACCAGGAACTCATCGAGCTTGCCGAGGCGGCGCCCAACGCTTCCGCCGCTGTGATAAAACTGTTTCGCGCCTATCGCGAGCAGGCCGAGCGATTGTCGGATCTCAACGAGCTGCTCGCGCGTGAGGGCAAGGCCACCGCACTCTCCGGTGCCCGGCTGCCGATCGACGAGGTGCATGAGATTTTCGAACGCCGGCCGAACCATTTTGCCGCGCTCGAAGAGGAAGCCGAGGCATTCACGTCGGTGCTCGATCCTGGCGACGATCTGTTCAGTGCGTTGAAGGTTTGGCTGCGGCGTGAATTCGGCATCGTCGTTAAGGTACTGCCGGTCGCTACCATGCCCAACTGGCGGCGTCGCTATGACCGTCACTCGCAACGCCTGTTCCTGTCCGAGCGCCTGTCGCCATTCGATCAGCTGCGCGAGGTGGCTATGGAGGCCTGCCTGATCCGCATGAGCGTCGCTGTCGCCGCCGAGATCCAGGCGCTGAAGCTGACCACGGACGAAGCCCGCCGGCTGGCGCGTTTCGAGCTCGGCCGCTATGCCGCGCACGCTCTGATGATGCCCTATCAGCCTTTTCACGCCGCTGCGGTCCGCACCCGCTACGATATAGACATGTTGCGGTCGCGCTTCGGCGTTTCCTTCGAGCAGGCGGCGAACCGGCTGACCACGCTGCAGCGGCCGGGTGCGTCGGGTGTGCCGTTCTTCATGCTCGAGGTCGACAGTGCCGGCAATCGGTTCCGCAAGGCGGGCAGCCACGGCTTTCCGCAAAGCCGCTTCGGCGGCGGCTGTCCGAAGCTGCCGGTCCATGCCGCCTTCGCCCAGCCCGGCCAGATCCTGGTCGAGGCAGTGGAAATGCCCGACGGCGCGGCGTTCCTCTGCATGGCCCGCACGCTCGAAGGGCCGCAGGGCTCGTTTGCCGAGCGCCCGCGGCGCACCGCGCTGCTGCTCGGCTGCGACATCGGTTTTCGCGACGAGGTCGTCTATGGAGCGGCATTGCCGGGGCCGGCCGCCATCGGCAAGACCGGACAGAGCGCCGCTGCGCTGGCGACGCCGGTCGGCCCTGCCTGCCGGCTGTGCGAACGCATCGGCTGCCTCGCCCGCGCCGAGCCACCCGTTACACGCCCGCTCGGCCTCGACGAGATGGTCACGGGACTGTCGGCGTTCGATTTCCAGTGATTCGGCTCCAGCAATATTGCGGCTGAATCT
Source organism: Mesorhizobium sp. M0590 (assembly GCF_040320905.1). Taxonomy (NCBI): domain Bacteria; kingdom Pseudomonadati; phylum Pseudomonadota; class Alphaproteobacteria; order Hyphomicrobiales; family Phyllobacteriaceae; genus Mesorhizobium; species Mesorhizobium sp. M0590. Next base: position 323,407 of record NZ_JAMYQN010000005.1, on the reverse strand, counting down.
TCGACCAAAGGACCTCATCTGTTCCTGCGGCGGCAACCAGTAAGCTGGTTCGCGGTTGCCGGCCAAAATATTGGTTCAGCCAAAATATTGATTCAGCCGAATATTGATTCAGCATTGACGGTACGGTATCAAAAAAAGAACTGCGCAACGGTCGGGGGATCAATGATGGGCAGGACAGTTTTTTGGCTTGGCTTGGCGCTCGCGTTTTCGGCCGATCCCGCATTGGCTGAAAAGTCCTCGGATTTCTTCAATTCCTATCAACACTACAATGATGCCGGCAAGGCGTTCCTGGACAAGATCGATCCGAAGACCGGCGCGATAAATCTTGCCGAAGGCATCCATCTCGACCTCAAGGACAAGTTCTATTTTCTGGACAAGAAGGACACGCTCTCCGTCCTCACCGAAGCCTGGGGCAATCCGCCCGACTCTGGTTCCGATGCCCTCGGCATGATCTTTCCAGTCTCCCATGATCCCATTGCCGACAACAATTGGGGGATAGAGCTGCGCTGGGAAAAGATCGGTTACGTCGACGACAGCGACGCCGCGTCCATCGATTACAATGAACTGCTGCGCAACATGCAGTCAGACACTCTGTCCGGCAACGATCAGAGGGTAAAGGATGGCTATGCGCCCATTACGCTGATCGGCTGGGCGTCGCCGCCCGTTTATGATGCGGCCCACAAGCGCCTGCACTGGGCCAAGGAGCTGCAATTTGGCAACGATGCCGCCCATACGCTCAACTACGACGTCCGTTTCCTTGGCAGGGAGGGCGTCTTCGTGATGAGCTATATCGCGACGGTGGAACAATTGCCGGAGATAAGGCAAAGCCTGGATGAAGTGCTTGGCCTCGCGGACTTCAATACCGGCAAGACATACGCCGATTTCGTGCCGGGCGTCGATACGGTTGCGGCGATTGGCGTCGGTGGCCTGATTGCCGGCAAGCTGGCGGCGAAAGCAGGTTTTTTGCTCGTGGCGCTGATCGCGCTGAAAAAGTTTGGCCTGCTCCTGCTGATTCCGCTGGCCGGTCTCTGGCGTTTTATCCGCGGCAACAAGAGCACCTCGTAACGCATCATCGACAGGTCGCCTCGGATCATCGCCGGGCGAGGGGCGAGGCGCCCTCATCAGTGCGCCAAACGGAACATCGAACTGGATCACGCCCGGCCTTCTGCTTTGCGTTACGCGAATTAGGCACGTCTCTGTCGTCCATTGCACATCGTGCTGCTCCGAATTCGCCGACAGTCGTACCCATGACCGATACCGCATCATCTCCGGTTGCCGCTTCGCCGATCGTGTCGCCGCAAGGGGAACGCGTCGGCTTCCTGCTGGTATTCCTGTCGGCGTTGATGTGGAGCTTCGGCGGCAGCATTGCGCGCTTCATCGACAACGCCGACAGCTGGACGGTGGTGTTCTGGCGCTCGGTCTGGGCCGCCGCCTTCCTGCTCTGCTTCATGGTCTGGCGCGACGGCTGGCGTGGCACGCTGAAGCTGTTTCGCGGCATGGGCCTGGCCGGCCTTGCGGTGGCGTTCTGCTTCGCCACGGCGTCGACCTCTTTCGTCGTGGCGCTTGCCTATACCACGGTCGCCAACATCCTGTTGATGCAGGCCGGCGTGCCGCTTCTGGCGGCGCTGTTTGCCTGGGCGCTGTTTCGCGAACGGGTGGCGGTGGCGACCTGGGTGGCGATCGCCGCCGTCATTGTCGGCGTCGCCATCATGGTGTCGGAATCGCTCGATGGCGCGGTGTCGCCGATCGGCGACGGGCTGGCGCTGCTCATCGCTGTCATGTTCTCGATCGCCACCGTCATCACGCGCCGCTTTGCCCATGTGCGCATGACGCCAGCGACCTGCCTCGGCACGATGCTGGCGGCCGCCTTTGCGGCATCGCAGGCGTCGGCGCTGGGCGTCTCCAGTCACGATATGGGCTTCCTCTTTGCCTTTGGCGTGATCAATCTGGGACTCGGTCTCGCCTTCTTCGCCACCGGAGCCCGGCTTGTTCCGGCCGCCGTCGCGGCGCTGCTCGGCACGTTCGAACCGATCCTTGGCCCGATCTGGGTCTGGCTCATCCATTCCGAGGTGCCGTCGGCGCGCACCATCGTCGGCGGTGCGGTCGTGGTCACCGCGCTGCTCGTCCATATCGGGCTCGAGTTCAAGCGTCAGACGCGGCCCGCGCGAGCGGGCGTCACCGGTGTGCCGTCACCTAATTGATGCAGTGCGCGCGTCAAAGCGAGATGAACCATTGACAACGTTGCAGCCGCGCGGGCAGGCTGCGATCACGGCAACAACAAGACAGGCGTATCTTGCCAAGTCTCCATGCCGGCCGCATCGAGGCCGGACAATATCGTCGTCTCCCTGCCCGCGCCGTAGCGAAAGCTTCCGACGGCGTCGGAACACCACCAACGCCACGCCAGGTCTTCGCTGTCGGCTCGCCGCCGAACGATAATGGCGCCGGCAATTCGCGCTTGTCGCCTGCCTGCAAGCCCAATACCTTGAAGCAAATGCCCAGCCGCGCGGACGCCGCGACGAGCTGGCGACGGAACACTCATCAAAGGAGAATAGCATGACCCGCAAAGCGCTCTGGCTTTCGGCGACTTCGGCGTTTCTGGCAGTTTTCACCTTGGGCGCGCATGCCGAGGATCGCGTCGTCAACGTCTTCAACTGGTCGGACTATATCGACAGTTCGATCATCGACGACTTCACCAAGGAAACCGGCATCAAGGTCGTCTACGACACTTTCGATTCCAACGAGATCCTGGAAACGAAACTGCTCGCCGGCGGCAGCGGCTACGATGTCGTCGTGCCCAGCGGCAATTTCCTTGCACGCCAGATCCAGGCGGGTGTGTTCCAGAAGCTCGACAAGTCGAAACTGCCGAACATTTCAAATATGTGGGACACGGTCATGGAACGGACCGCCAAATATGATCGCGGCAACGAATATTCGATCAACTACATGTGGGGTACGGTTGGCATCGGCTACAACATCAAGAAGGTGCAGGCAGCGCTCGGCACCGACAAGATCGACAGCTGGGACGTGTTCTTCAATCCCGAAAGCCTGGCCAAATTGAAGGACTGCGGCGTCTATGTGCTGGATTCGCCGGCCGACATCATACCGGCGGCACTGAAATATCTGGGCCTCGATCCAAACAGCACGTCGCCCGATGAGATTGCCAAGGCCGAAGAAACCTTGCTGAAGGTCCGGCCCTATATCCGCAAGTTCCACTCTTCCGAATACATCAACGCCCTTGCCAATGGCGACATCTGCCTGGCGGTCGGCTGGTCGGGTGACGTCTTCCAGGCCCGCAACCGCGCCGACGAAGCCAAGCAGGGCGTCGAGATCGGCTACTCCGTGCCGAAGGAAGGTGCCCAGATGTGGTTCGACCAGATGGCGATCCCGGCCGATGCGCCGCATGTCGCCGAAGCCCATGAGTTCCTGAACTACATGATGAAGCCCGAAGTGATCGCCAAATCGTCGAACTATGTGCTCTATGCCAACGGCAACAAGGCTTCGCAGCAGTTCATCGACAAGGCGATCCTGGAAGATCCGGCGATCTATCCGGATGCAGCCACCTTGCAGAAGCTCTACACCGTATCGCCTTACGATCCCAAGACCCAGCGCATCATCACTCGCACCTGGACCAAGATCGTCACCGGCCAATAGCAATCTGACCAGGCCCCGGCAGCCGTTGCCGGGCCGCTTTCTCATGGGGCAAGCAGCAGGACGGAGTGGGACATGAAATCGCTTGGCAGCATCCGCAGGGATTTTGCGCCATGGAACGATCCGAACGCCAAGCCATACATCCAGTTCGACAACGTCACCAAGAAATTCGGTGAGTTCACAGCGGTCAACAACCTGTCGCTGACCATTTTCGAGCGCGAATTCTTTGCCTTGCTCGGGGCCTCAGGCTGCGGGAAATCGACGCTGCTCAGGATGCTCGCCGGCTTCGAGGAGCCGACCGCCGGCCGCATCCTGCTCGATGGCCAGGACCTGCGCGGCATTCCGCCCTACCGGCGGCCGGTCAACATGATGTTCCAGTCCTACGCCTTGTTTCCGCACATGACGGTCGAGAACAACATCGCCTTCGGCCTCAAGCAGGAAGGCATGGCCAAGGCCGACATCGACAAGCGCGTCGCCGAGATGCTGAAGCTGGTCAAGCTCGAGCAGTTCGCCAAGCGCAAACCGCACCAATTGTCGGGTGGCCAGCGCCAGCGCGTCGCGCTCGCGCGCTCGGTGGCCAAGCGGCCGAAAGTCCTGCTGCTCGACGAGCCGCTTGGTGCGCTGGACAAGAAGCTGCGCGAGGAAACCCAGTTCGAGCTGATGGACCTGCAGCAGAACCTCGGCCTCACCTTCGTCGTCGTCACCCATGATCAGGAAGAGGCGATGACGATGGCCGACCGCATCGCCATCATCGACAAGGGCGAGGTGATGCAGGTGGCGACGCCGGCGGAGGTCTACGAGGCGCCGGGTTCCCGCTTCGTCGCCGGCTTCGTCGGCAATGTGAATATGTTCGACGGCAAGATCGCGGCTGGCGAGGCCGGCAGCGCGAGCATCGATGCCGGCAACGGCATCACCATCCGGACCGAAAATGCCGGCAGTGCCGCCGCCGGAACATCCGTCACCTTCGCCATCAGGCCGGAGAAGATCAAGGTGTCCTCCACGAAACCGGCCGGTGCCGTCAACGCCATCGAGGGCGAGGTCTACGACATAGCCTATCTCGGCGACATGACCGTCTATCACGTCAGGCTGGACGACGGTCAGGTGGTGCGGGCGAGCACCATGAACGCGGCACGCCTCACCGAGGACCCATTGACCTGGAACGACCGCGCCTGGGTTTCTTTCCGCCCCGACGCCGGCGTCGTCCTGACACGGTAGGGACTGATCATGTCCGCTGTCACCGCCGCAACAAGCTCTCCGGCAAGCGCTGCCGGCAAATCCGGCTTGGTCAGGCTGGGAGCGGCCTTCGTTAGCCGGCTCGTCATCATCGTCCCCTACCTCTGGCTGCTGTTCTTCTTTCTCGTGCCTTTCATCATCGTCTTCAAGATTTCGCTGTCGCAGACTGCGATCGCCATGCCGCCCTACACGCCGGTGCTCGATTTCCGCAGCGGCATTTCCGGGTTTATCTCGGAATTCGGCGCGCTGAATTTCGACAACTATACCTGGCTGACGCAGGATGCGCTTTACTTCAATGCCTATGTGACGAGCGTCATCGTCGCCGCCATCTCGACGGTCCTGACATTGCTGGTCGGCTATCCCATAGCCTATGGCATGGCGCGCGCCCCGGCGACGATTCGCCCGACCTTGCTGATGCTGGTGATCCTGCCGTTCTGGACCTCGTTCCTGATCCGTGTCTACGCCTGGATCGGCATCCTCAAGCCCGAGGGCCTGCTCAACCAGCTGCTGCTCGCCACCGGCATCATCAGCCAGCCGCTGATCATCCTCAACACCTATACGGCGATCTTCATCGGCATCGTTTACTCCTATCTGCCGTTCATGGTGCTGCCGCTCTATTCGTCCTTGGAGAAAATGGACCATACGCTGATCGAGGCCGCCAAGGATCTCGGCTGTCCGCCGACCAGCGCCTTCTGGAAGATCACCTTTCCGCTGTCGCTGCCCGGCGTCATCGCCGGCTGCCTGCTGGTGTTCATTCCAGCCGTAGGCGAGTTCGTCATTCCCGACCTGCTCGGCGGCTCGCAGACGCTGATGATCGGCAGGACGCTGTGGAACGAGTTCTTCGCCAACCGCGACTGGCCGGTGTCGTCCGCCGTTGCCGTCATCTTGCTGCTGCTGCTGATCGTGCCGATCATGCTCTTCCAGCGAGCCCAGGCGCGCGCCCAGGAGCAGGACCAATGAACGCGACCTGGAGCCGCTTCAACATCATTTCGATCGTGCTCGGCTTTGCCTTTCTTTACCTGCCGATCGTCCTGCTCGTTGTGTTCTCTTTCAACGAATCGAAGCTGGTCACCGTCTGGGGTGGCTTCTCGACGAAATGGTACGTGTCGCTGTTCCACAACCGGGGTCTGATGGACGCCACCTGGGTGACGGCCCGCGTCGGCGTCATCTCGGCAAGCGTGGCGACCGTGCTTGGCACGCTGGCGGCGCTCACCTTGACACGCTACACGCGCTTTCGCGGCCGGCTTCTGTTTTCCGGCATGGTGTTTGCGCCGCTGGTCATGCCGGAAGTCATCACCGGCCTGTCGCTGCTGCTGCTCTTCGTCGCCGTCGGCCTCGACCGCGGCTTTCTGACGGTGACGCTTGCCCACACCACGCTAACCATGTGCTTCGTTGCGGTGGTGGTTCAGTCGCGCCTGATCACGTTCGATCGTTCGCTGGAAGAGGCCGCGATGGACCTCGGTGCGCCACCGGTGAAGACCTTCTTCCAGATCACGCTGCCGGTTATCATGCCGGCTATCGTCTCCGGCTGGATGCTGGCCTTCACGCTGTCGCTCGATGATTTGGTTATTGCCAGCTTCACCTCGGGACCCGGCGCCACGACGCTGCCGATGAAGATCTACAGCCAGGTCCGCCTTGGCGTGACGCCGGAAATCAACGCAGCGTGCACCATCCTGATCGCGGTCGTCGCAGTTGGCGTGATCATCGCTTCGCTCGCAAACAAACGCCGCGAGGTGCAGCGCCAGCGCGACGAGCAGGCGGCGCAGCGAGGTTGAAGGCTCGCTACTCTCCCGAAACGCCGCGGCTTATCGGCGAGATGAACGGCGTGCTCCACGTGCCGCCGACGAAGAACGACGACTGCTTGGGCGGCTGGCCATTCGTCTGCGTGGCAGCCTGGCTCGGCTGGACGATGCCGCCGGACAGCGCCAGCCCGCGTCCGGCATAGGATGCGATGCCGGAAAGCCAGATCTTGTATTGCGCGGAATTCACCTCGGCCTTGTCGATACGCGCCACGCCGTTCGAAACGCTCGCCTTGAGCTCGGCCCCGTCGATCGGCAGCGTTCCGTCCGAGACGTCGTCCAGCGCGAAGAATCCGCCCTGTTCGGTGTGCTTGAGGAACGCCGGCAGGTTAAGCCGGCTCAGCGCACCCGCGCCGAACGTCGCGGACAGCGAGCCATTGGCGTTTTCGAAAATCGAGTCCCAGGTTCTGCCAGGCCCCTTGAGGATGACCGAAACGGTTCCAGTGCCGATCGGCACCAGCCGCGTCATCCCGGCCGCGGTGCCGAAAGCGCCGCCGTCGATATCGGAAGCAAGCAGCCGGATCTCGACTTCCGTGCCGGCGGGCTTGCGGTCGAAACGGACGCTGCTCTGGACGTTGCCGCCAAAGGCGGATGCATCCGAGATGTCGAAGACGGCAAGGCCGTTCTTGACCTGGGCAGTGGCAGCGACGTCGGCAAGCTGGATGGCGCCGGCGGTGGCATGCGCCGCCGACAGCCTGAGATCGAGATTGATCCGGTCGGCGAAGCTTGTGTCGATTTCGCCCGGGCCGGTGCCGCCGGCGGATGGCACCGGCGTAAAGGCGGAGAGAAATGATCTGAGGTCGAGCGTATCGAAGGCAAGTGTGCCGGAGATCACCGGCAGTGCCTCACCATAGGTGAAGTCCAGCGCACCCATTCCGGGGTTATTGTCGAGGGTCAGGGCCGTGTTTTCAAATTTGACGCGCCCGGCCGTCGCCGTGATCTTGCTTGAAACCGAGATCGAGCCGATTGCGGCACCGGGCGCGATGCCGGCCTGCGACCATTCGAGCACGCGTCGGAGCGAAGGTGCGGCGAATTTTGCCTGGCCGTCGAAATAGCCGTTCTCCGACATGCTGGCGCGGCCGTCGAACGAAAAACTGGCCGGTGCCGCCTTGAAGGAAAATGTGGCCGGTGCTGTGCCGCCACCGAACAGCACGAGCGGGTTCGGCGATGCGGCGTCGATGGCAACACTTTCGCCGCGCCATATCCCGGTCGCCGACAGCGTCGCATTGCTGTTCATCGCGGCCCAGTTCGCCTGGCCGCTCAGGCTGCTCAATATCTCCTGGTCCTTGCCGCCGATGGCAGCCACTACGCGGCCGTCCCTGAACTCGACTGTGCCGAACGGATCTGTCGGCAGCTTGCCGAGATCCGGCTTGGCGGGATTTGTGTTGATCACCGCGCGGGCAGCATCGATCGAACGCGTAATGCGCCCACCGCTGGGAATCGCAGGCAGGAAAAACCCGCTCGCGGTACGCTGAACCCGGATCGTCGGTCGTACCAGCCGCGCCGTCGAAAACACCACATCGCCACGCAGCGCCGCCATCGCCGAGAGGTCGACCTCGACCCGTTCGGCCTCGACCACGGGCGGCGCATCCGTCTCCGTCCATTGCGACAGCGTCACGTCGCTCAGGATCGCCCGGAAATTCGGCCACACCTCGATACGCGGCGCGCCGTCGATGGTGACCCGGAAACCGCTCCACGCGCTCATTTCCCACGCGATACGGTCGCGTACGATGCGGGTCGAGGCGATCAACGGCAAGGCTGCGACAACCAGCGCGATGACGATGACGGCTGCGCCGATCGCCCATATTCCGCGTCGGATCAAAGGTGATGGCATATCGCCCCGTATGCTTCCATTCCGACAAAATCGCCCGACGGGTGTAACCGACGGCTGACGCATTTCAAGTCTTTATGGCCCGGCGATGGCATTTGCGCACACCCTGACCGGCGCGGTCCAACAAAATCTTGCTCTGCTGCATCGCGATATGCATAAGCGATGCCAATGCATGTCGCCCAAAAGTGCGCAGCGGTTTTGGGATAAACGACATGCATAAAGACAAAAGTTTAAAGCGCGTCGCGTGAATCTCTTCAAACGTGACGTGCTTTAAGGAGAAACAATGATGGCTGACGACGCACCGCTCTGGATCCCGACGCAAGAGCAGATCGACGCAGCGCCGATGACCGCCTTCATGAACGCCGCGGCGAACATGGCCGGCAAGGTTTTCTCCTCCTATGCCGACCTGAATCGCTGGTCGATCGATCATCGCGAGACCTTCTGGAGCCTGGTCTGGGACTTTTGTGGCATCGTCGGCGACAAGGGCGAACGCATGCTGGTCGATGGCAACAAGATGCCCGGCGCGACCTTCTTTCCTGAGGCAAAGCTGAACTTCGCCGAGAATCTCCTCAAGAAAACCGGGCTTGGCGACGCAATCGTCTTTCGCGGCGAGGACAAGGTCGAGCGGCGGCTGTCCTGGAACGAGCTGCATGCGCTGACCTCGCGCCTGCAGCAGCTTTTCCTGTCGCTCAAGGTGAAGAAGGGCGACCGCATCGCCGCGATGATGCCCAACATGCCGGAGACCGTTGCTGCGATGCTGGCGGCCGCCTCGATCGGCGCGGTCTGGTCGTCCTGCTCCCCAGATTTCGGCGAGCAGGGGGTTCTCGACCGGTTCGGCCAGATCGAGCCTGTCGTGTTCATCGCGCCGGACGGCTACTGGTATAATGGCAAGGCGATCGAAGTCGCCGACAAGATCGCGGCCGTGGCGGGCAAGCTCGCCACCGTCCGCAAAGTCCTCATTGTCGACTATCTCGGCACCTCGCTCGACGTCGCCGCGACCATCGGCAAGGCGGCTGCGCTGGAAGAGGCGCTGTCACCCTTTGCCGCAAGGCCTGTCGCCTACGAAAGGCTGCCGTTTTCGCATCCGCTGTACATCCTGTTTTCATCGGGCACGACCGGCATTCCCAAATGCATTGTCCATTCGGCCGGCGGAACGCTGATCCAGCACGTCAAGGAAGAACGGCTGCATGCCGGCCTGCTCGACGGCGACCGCTTCTTCTACTTCACCACCTGCGGCTGGATGATGTGGAACTGGCTGGTGTCGGGCCTGGCATCGGGCGCCACCTTGCTGCTCTACGACGGCTCGCCGTTCTACCCGGACGGCAATGCGCTGTTCGACTTCGCCGATGCCGAAAAGATGACCTATTTCGGCACCTCGGCCAAATTCATCGATTCCGTGCGCAAGGCCGGCCTGAAGCCGATCCACACGCATGATCTTTCCAGCGTGCGCACCATCTCATCGACCGGCTCGCCGCTATCGCCGGAAGATTTCCGCTTCGTCTATGAAGGCATCAAGAAGGACGTGCATCTGGCTTCGATTTCCGGCGGCACCGATATCGTCTCCTGCTTCGTGCTCGGCGTGCCGATCGAACCGGTATGGACCGGCGAGATCCAAGGGCCCGGGCTCGGCCTTGCCGTCGATGTCTGGGACGATGACGGCCGCCCGCTCCGCCAGGAGAAGGGCGAGCTCGTCTGCACCAAGGCGTTTCCGGCGATGCCGATCGGCTTCTGGAACGACCCTGACGGCAGGAAATACAAAGCCGCCTATTTCGAACGTTTCGACGATGTCTGGTGCCACGGCGATTTCGCCGAATGGACCGTCCATGGCGGCCTGATCATCCATGGCCGTTCCGACGCCACGCTCAATCCGGGCGGTGTCAGGATCGGCACGGCGGAGATCTACAATCAGGTCGAGCAGATGCCGGAAATCCTCGAAGCGCTGTGCATCGGCCAGGATTTCGACAATGACGTGCGTGTCGTGCTGTTCGTGCGGCTGGCGGCCGGCGTTGAGCTCGATGCCGAGCTGGAAAAACGCATCCGCGCGAAAATCCGCACCGGGGCGAGCCCGCGCCACGTGCCGGCCAAGATCGTCGCCGTCAGCGATATTCCGCGCACCAAATCGGGCAAGATCACCGAGCTCGCGGTACGCGACGTGGTGCATGGCCGCGCCGTCAAGAACAAGGAAGCGCTCGCCAATCCCGAAGCGCTCGAGCTGTTCCGCAACCTGCCGCAGCTTGCCGACTGAGCCGGGTTCAAGGTGGGAGCTGTTTTGAGGTCTCCGGTATCGTTAACGAATTATCTCTTCGGAATTTACCTAGATTTCATGAGTGGTACACATTGGTAAATTTTCCGGCGTGCCGGTAAGGATTTGTTAAGGCCCGGCATCAATAGTCGTGCGTAACTTGAGGGAGAAATCCCGTTCCTCTTAGCCCCGAGAGGATCTGATTCGCTCAAGCCCCGTTGTGACAGCAATTCCAATTTCTCAAGGCGTCCTGTTGGACGCCTTTTTTCTTTGCGCAACCATAGCTAACCGGCGAGCACTCGGGTCGAGGGAAAGGCGACTTCGACAAGGGTTCCCTCGCCGGGCGTCGAGTTGATGGTGAACCGGGCCCGGTTCGCTTCGACCATCGCCTTGGTCAGCGGCAGCCCAAGACCCGTGCCGTCGCCACGGCCGCGCTTCAGCGCATTGATCTGCTTGAACGGCTTCAGCGCCTGCTCGATCTCGGACTGGCTCATGCCGATGCCGGTATCGCGAACGCGCATGACGACATCGCCGGAGATCTCGTAAGCCGTCGACACGATCACCTGGCCGCCGGCCTGCGTGTAGCGGACGGCGTTCGACAGGATGTTGAGCGCGATCTGCCGCACGCTGCGCAGATCGGCCACCACTTCCGGCAGCCGCGAGGCGAAGCTGGAGCGGATGATGACGCGTTCCCGGTTGGCTTGCGGCTGCATCATCGCCACGGTTTCGGCAAGCGTGTCGTTAAGCGACACCGCCTCATAGGCCATCTCCTGCTGGCCGGCCTCGATTTTCGAAATGTCGAGCAGGTCATTGACCAGATCGAGCACGTGGTTGCCCGAACGGTTGATGTCGCGCAGATAGTCGCGATAGCGGTCATTGGCCACCGGCCCGAATTTCTCGTCGACCATCAGCTCGGAAAAGCCGATTATGGCGTTGAGCGGCGTTCGGATCTCGTGGCTGATGCGGGCCAGAAAATCGGTCTTCTGCGACGAAGCGCGTTCGGCGACCGCGCGCGCCTGGGTCAAGTCCTCTTCGGCCCGCTTCCACTGGGTGATATCGCGCACCACCGCACAGAAGCCGCTGTCGTTGGGCAGCCTGCCGATGGTCATGAACAGCGGAATGAAACGCCCCTGCGCCTCGCGCCCGATCACCTCGCGGCCATCGTTCATCACGCTTGCAACGCCGGGCTCCGACAACCCCTCGAGATAGTCACGCGCCGCGCGCTGGCTTTCGATCGCAAACAGCGAGACGAACGGTTTGCCGGTCACCTCGTCGCTGTCGAAGCCGAACAGCGCTTCCGCCGGACGGCTAATTGAACGGATCGTTCCGTTACGGCCGATCAGCACGACGCCGTCGGTGGCGGTGTCGATGATAGTGCGCATTTCGGCAATGCGTGCCTTGAGCTCGGAAACATCCGGCTGCGTTTGGTCTTCGGCGGCGCCATGTGGAATGGCTGCTGCCTCGTCGTCGCCGGAACGACGTACGACCAGCATCAGCGCCTTGCCGTTTCCCCAGGGCACGGAGCGTAAAATCGCATCGATCGGAAACTCCTGACCTTCGCGCGTTTTCAGCCGCAGAGCGCGGTCGCCGCCATCCGAACTGCCGTCGTCGGCATAAGGGTCGGCAAACAGCGCGCCGAGCCCGCCGGCCTCGTCCAGGGCATTGAGCGTCGCATAGCCGGTCAAGCCGAGGAATTCGTCGTTCGCGTAATGCAGCTGGTCGCCGGAATGGATAAGCACCGGCACTGGCAGCTTGCCGAGGATCGAGGTATCCGGCCCCTTGTTGTCCTCTCCGGCAAACGCCGACGGCACGAAGCCGTCGAGTTTGAGCGGTGGTGCCTGCGGCCGCGCGATGGGCGGCACCTGGCCGGCAGCGTCGGCTGCGGCTGCGCTGTCCTCGGACCAATCCTCGCTGTCTTCGGCGTCACGGAAGTCTTCGGCCGTCATGCTGTCGTCGTCGCCATCCCGCGGCGCTTCGGCGACGATCGTTCGACGGTTCGTGCTGGGCTCAACGCCTTCCTGCGCCTCATCGCTGGGTTCGCGGTCGGCATAGTCGAGCAGCGATCCGGAAACAGGGCGTGTGACGGGTTCGCCGGCTTGCGCCTCTGCTTCCACCTCATCCGGCTGCTCGCCGTCGAGCCGGGCAAGATCCTTCTGGTCTTCGGCATCGGCCTCGGGCGGTTCGGCGGCAGCCGCCCCGCTTTCCGGACCTTGTGCCGGCATCTCACCCTTGTCCGTCGGGCCGGCTTCTTTCAGCTTTGGCTCGTCGGCCTTGCCGGCTGCCTCGACTTTCTCAACCGGCTTCTGCTTTCCGGCGCTGGGCTGTTTTTCGGCCGGGGTGCTGTCCTTCTTGAGACGCTCGCCAATCTCGCGAAACGCGCTGCGTTCCAGCGTCGACAGGCCCTTGTCGTTGGCCGGCTGCCGGTGCTCGGCCAGCCGGATCACCTTGTCGGCAAAGCGCCGCTCGGGTTTTGGCACGATGGTCAATGCCGGCACTTCGCCCCTGAACGGATCGGCGGGTTTAGGTGTCTCGGGGAGAGGTTCGACGGCTTTCGGCCCGATGGTCGCGGCAGGTTTCTCCTCGGCGACAAGGGCCATGCCGACGGCATCCGGATCGACCACCGCATCGCCGCTCCTGGCCACGCCGAAACCGCGAAAACCTTCGAAAACGCGGCTGCGGCTGTAAACCGGGAGCGCCGCCAGATCGACGGGTATCTTCAGATCGGTGCCGGCGACCGGCCACAGCACGGAGCGGCCGGACCAGGTGTCGCGCCGTTCGAGCAGGCCGGCAATCTCGCCAGAAGCATCGAGGCCATAGGCGGCCGAAACATCCTCGAAGCGGCGGCCGATCACGTCGGCGGCAGGCTTGCCGACGAGCTCGGCAAATTCCGGCGAAAGGGCGCTGAAATGGCCCTCCGCGTCGGTACGCCAGACGAAACGCATGGGCGCGGCGGTGCGATCGATCGCCGAAGCGCGGTGTTCGGCCGGCGATGCGGCTTTGGTGGCTTTTGCGGCGCTTTCCGGCGAAGTATCCGCGCCGGCCTGCGAAGCGTCCGGGCTGGTCTCGACTTTGCCGGACGCAGCTGCCCCGGGCGGGACCTGCGCGTCGTCGCCGGCATTGAAGTACCAATGGTCATGCTGCGTCGGCGTTTCGCCAGCCGTGCGGTGATCGCCGGCCGCGTCGGCAGGTTCGTGCTCCGCCGATGCCGAGGTGCCTTGCATCGCTGCAAGGTCGATCTCCGCCGCGCCGGTGCTGGCGATCGGCTGCTCGTTGTCCTGATCCGTTGGCTGGGGAAGATCGCCACCTCTCAGTGCCGCTGCCGCCTCGGTTTCCCCGCCGGCGCGCTCGCCATCGGGGGCCTCGCCGTCAAGCCGGTCCTCGTCGATCACCACCAGCAGGTGCCGCTCTTCCGTCAGCCGGGCAAGGCCCGCGGGATAGGAGCTGGACCCACCCGGAACCAGGCGCTTGACGATGCGGTCGCTCTCGTTCGCCACGTCGGCGACAAGCGCGGCCAGCGTCTCAGGCCGGATGCCGAGCGCCGAAAAGCCGTCCGATGCGGCGTCGATATTGCCCTTGGCATCGACAAAGGCGATGTAGTGGCCGTCTTCCGCAAAGCCACCGATGGCGCGGTCGGCGATCTCGGCGGCGCTTCGCGAGCCGGTCTGCGCCGCCGGCAGCGCCAGCATGATTGCTTCCTCGCCATCGGGCATGGTCACCGCGCTGGCCAGGAAGCCGACGGCGCGGCTGGTCAGGCCAGTCGCCAGCCGGACCGTGATGGCACGGTCGCGGCCGATCTGCGGAAAACCGCTGGTTGCCATGATCTGGCGCCTGGCGATCAGCGGCAAACCTGCCGAGGCGCCGATGATCGCGCCGATGTCGGGATAGCCGAATACCGCTGCGCCGGGGCCGTTGGCCCAGATCACCTGCTCGAGATCTGCCGACAGAATAGCGATCGCGTCGCCTGCGGCGAAGCGCAGGCGGACCGCGTCGAGCACGGCGACATCGAGGAAGGAGTAGTTTTCAGCCGGCATGCGCTTGGCGACCCTCACAGAGCGGGCAATTTGCGGTTAACGCTTTGTTAATAAAAGCCGACGGCGCGAAGGTCCACAAGTCATAGCGTGCAACCAGCGGAATCTCTAGGCGCGTGGTTAACGCCGCGAACCAAATATTTTATGGTGCGATGCAACAAACATGTTGCAATGCACAAAATTTGCCTTTATATTGCCATGATAGATGAACGAGACGGCATTTTGTCAAAGCCGCTGCCGCTGAAAAGGATGGAAAATGTCCAGGACCAAGACCGCTGAAACGATCGAAAACGTTGAATTCCCGAGCTTCGACGCTTCGAAGGCCACCGACCAGATCCGTGCCTTCGCCGAAAAGGGCGTTGAGCAGTCGAAAGAGGCCTATGCCAAGCTGAAGACCGGCGCCGAGGAGACCCAGAAGGCTCTGGAGTCGACCTACGAGACCGCCAAGTCCGTTTCCAGCGACCTGTCGCTCAAGACCATCGCCGCCCTGCGCGCTAATGCCGAAGCCGGCTTCTCGCATTTCGAAGCGCTGATCGGCGCCAAGTCGCTGTCGGAAGTCGTCGAGTTGCAGACCGCTTTCCTGCGCAAGCGCGTCGAAATGACCGTCGAGCAGGCTAAGGACTTCCAGGCGGTTGCTGCCAAGGCGGCCGAGGACGTATCCAAGCCGATCAAGACCGCCTTCGAGAAGGCCGTGAAAGAAATCAAGATCGCCTAATATTTGCGCACAGTTTGACGATGCATCAAAAGGTCGCATTTCGTCAGACAAATAGATGTGCGATATAGTGGTTTAAGTGAATACCCGGCGGGTGGAACCTCCTCCCTCTGCTCACCGGGGTGACCAGCCAGCACCTCCTCCCGCTGGCTCGTAACAGGAAAAGGCCGGCACCTCCTCCCGCCGGCCTTTTCTTTTGTCCGGCGGAAAATGACGCGATGCCGGAGCGAGCTTTTGCCTTGCCAAAAGCCTTGAATTAAACTCCGATAGCCCGTATGGACGCATCGCCGAACGACAGAGCGGGTCCCGAACGTTTCATCTCGATCCCGCTCAGGCAAACGTGCCGTTGTAGCTCAGATGGTTAGAGCGCCGGATTGTGGATCCGGAGGTCGCTGGTTCGATCCCAGCCAACGGTACCATTCAGCTTTCAGCCAGGTTTCTGACCAATAGCGCCGAGCGTTCACTACGATCCCGTAGCGCTCACCCACGGTCCCGCGCCTGACGCGCGCCGCGCAGGTGATCCACGAGGGCTCTCAGCTTCGGCGCGATATTCCGTCGGCTTGGGAAATAGAGATAGAAACCCGCAAACGGCGGAAAATAGCCGTCGAGGATTGGCACGAGCTCGCCGCGGTCGAGCCAGGGGCGGAATGTATCGGCCATGCCGAACGTGATTCCGGCGCCTGCAACGGCCAGCCGGATCATCAGCCACATGTCGTTGGTTGTGATCTCGGGCGCAACCGCCACGTCGAACTCGCGCCCGTCCTCGCCGAACTCCCACCGATAGGGCGAAACTCCCGGCGCCGGCCGCCAGCCGATACATCGATGAGCCACAAGCTCGCGCGGATGGGCGGGTGCTCCGAACTTTTCGAGATAGCGCGGGGCGCAGACGGCCATCTGTCGCTGATCGCCCGATACCGGCACGGCAATCATGTCCTGCTCGATCACTTCGCCGAGCCTCACTCCCGCATCATAGCCTTCGGCAACGATGTCGAATTCCTCGTCGGTGACCACAATATCCAGATGCACCTCGGGAAACCTTTCTGCAAAGGACGCCAGCAACGGTCCTGACAGAAAGGCCTCTGCGATCGACGAAACCACGATCCGCAGGCGGCCGCGCGGGCGGTCCAGAAACTCCGTGGTGGCTTCGATTGCCGCGTTCACGTCGGCGATCGCCGGTGCGACGCTCGCCAGCAGGCGCTCGCCCGCTTCGGTCAGGTTGACGCTGCGTGTCGTGCGCTGCAGCAATGCGATGCCAAGGCGCTGTTCAAGCCTGAGGATGCTCTGGCTGACCGCTGAGCGCGTCACGCCCAACCGGTCTGCCGCAGCGCGAAAATTGCGTTCCTCGGCCACGGCGACGAAGACGGCAATTGCATTGAGATCGATGTCCCATTGGTTAGTCAAACTTACCATCGAGGTTAACGGCAGGCGGGTTATCGCGACAATGCCATGGCTCTATCTCTGTCGCAACGGCAAGAAGGCTTGATCCTCCTGATCCAAGCCGAAGCCGACCAACAAGGAGATATCCCATGACATCACTCCCTTCCTCCTGGGACCTGGATGGAAAAGTCGCCCTCGTGACCGGCGCGGCACGCGGCATCGGCCGCTGCGCGGCGGAACTGCTGCGGGCGCGGGGCGCCCGGATCGTGGCAAGCGATCTCAGCGACAGCGTACGCGAATTGGAAGCCGAGGATGTGGCGACCCTGGTCGGCGATGTCGCCGACGAGGATCTGGCCAGACGCTCGGTCGAACTCGCCGCGAAGCGCTTCGGTCGACTCGACATCGTCGTGAACAATGCCGGTCGCACGCTCAACAAACGACTGACTGAGACCTCGGTCGACGACTATGACCGCATCCTGCAGATCAACGCGCGCGGCAGCTTCGTCACTGCCCGTGCCGCAGTGGAATTGATGGCCGCCGGCGGTAGCGGCGCGATCGTCAATGTCTCGTCGATCTCGGCCGTCGCGGCCTTCGAGACGCAGGCGGCCTATGCCTCCTCCAAGGCGGCTGTCGCACAGCTGACCAAGGTGATCGCGATCGAATACGGGCGCATGGGCATTCGCTGCAACGCCGTTGCCCCTGGCGTGATCGAAACCGACATCATGGAAGGCGTGGTGGAGAATGGCCGGGAGATGCTGCGCAGCTTCGGCGGCGCGCATCCAATCGGCCGGATCGGCCAGCCGCAAGAAGTTGCCGAGGCCATCGCCTTTCTTGCCTCGCCGGCATCCAGCTTCATCACCGGGGCCTTGCTTCTGGTCGATGGCGGCTACACCGCCCAGTGAGCCCCCCAAATAGGGCCGGCGCGCCGCGGGAGCTCACCCGCACCCAATCCCTTCACATCGTGAAAATAATCATAGAACCAAAAGGATCATCTCGATGACGATGAACAGAGTTGTTCTGATCACCGGTGCCTCCAGCGGCATCGGCGCTGGCATTGCCCGCGAGCTTGGCGCGGCAGGTGCGAAGCTGATGCTCGGCGCACGCCGCACCGACCGCCTTGAAGCGCTTGCGGCCGAAATCGAGGCAGCTGGTGGAACGGTTCGCGTGCGAGCGCTCGACGTCACCAGGAGGGCGGATGTCGCAGCATTCGCCGACGCAGCCCGGGCCGAATGGGGCCAGGTCGATGTCATCGTCAACAATGCCGGCGTCATGCCGCTGTCAGCCATGGCAGCCATGAAGGTCGACGAGTGGGAGCTGATGGTGGACGTCAACATCAAGGGTGTTCTGTACGGCGTCGCGGCGGTTCTGCCCGAGATGACGGCACGCGGCTCCGGTCACATCATCAATATCGGTTCCATCGGCGCACTGGCCGTCTCGCCCACGGCCGCCGTCTATTGCGCAACGAAATACGCTGTCCGCGCGATTGCCGATGGGCTCCGCCAGGAGAGTGACGATATCCGCGTAACCTGCATTCATCCTGGCGTGGTGGAAAGCGAGCTGGCGAACACGATCTCCGACGAAGCCGCTGCCGCCGCCATGAAAACCTGGCGTGCTATTGCCCTGCAACCCGATGCCATCGCCAGGGCAGTGCGCTACGCAATCGAACAGCCCGACGATGTCGACGTCAACGAGATCGTCGTGCGTCCGACGAAGGCGGCGCATTGATGCGATCCACTTTGGCCGCAGTGCTTACGCGTATTGCCGTTGCTGTAGCTCCAACCGGCCTGACCCTTCCTTCAACTCCAATCCTCGCGGAAGAACCAATGACGCACCAAGATCATCCCTATGTCGGAATGTGGGTCACCGAGGATCGCCATATCAGGCACGAACTCCTGCCGAACGGCCGTTATGACGAAGCGCGCGGTGACCGCGAAAGCGCCTACCGGGGACGCTATGAAGTGCACGGCAACCACATAGAATACTGGGACGATACGGGCTTCACCGCGGATGGTGAGTTCGTCGAAGGCGTCCTCTATCATGCCGGCATGATCCTTTACCGCCGGCGGTAGAGAGCCACCCTGAGACAAGCACTTCAGGATTCCACAAGACGCTATTGCATGCCTTGCATGAGACGCTCGGCAGCTTGCACTGCAAGGCCCGTCACACCACATATCTTCACGCAAGCGCGGCGGAAAGAAGCAGGATCGCGAGCAGAGTCGACATTGCAAATGGTTGTCACTATATAGCGGCGGCTTTGACGGCTCGCCTCTTACATGGTGCCGGCGAGAGCGCGGTAAATGTGCTAGTCATTGTGACATCTATTGTGATCTAAAACGGCTTGAAAATCGAAAAAAAGCAAATAGAAACAATAGCGCGGGTCGAACGAGTTTCGTCGAGAGAATCAGTCCTCAAGAACTAGAACGTGCTCCTTGAACCCTCCATTCCCTTCAGCTCTGTGGACCTCGGACAAGTTCGGCTTGCCGGGCGAAGCCGACTCGGCTCGAATGGCAGCACGCATCTTTTCGAAGATGCCGACGTTTATGATTACCAACCGGCATAGCCGCTAGGGAAACAGCAGTATGAGTGAACACGCGATCGAGTTCTTGCGCGGGTGGATTGGCGAAAAAGTCCACTGCCAGCCCTCGCCAGCCAGAATCGAGAAGCAGGCCGAGACCCTCGCCAGGGAATGTGCGGCCAAGGCTGCCGAGGCCGGCATACCCCTGGAGGATATCCAGGAAGAGGTCGGCGACATTCAGGAGCTCATTGCTTCGAGGCTCGAAGAGGCGGCCGAGGCCGACCAGGACGAGCGGAATTCCAACAAGCCTGCCGGCTGACGGACCGCCTCCGGCAAAACCTGCCGGGCGAACATTGCCTGTCTGATGCAGTTGCGCGGTCTTATCGCCGCGCAGCTCTGCCAAATCTCTCCTTAAGCCATGTTTTCGGCAACGCCGGCACGAAATTGCCGTCGCGCCCGGTCATGTCTTCATTGGCGACCAGCGCGTTGAGGATTGCTTCCTCCACGCTCTGAACGACGGCGTCGAAGAACGGGTTGATATCGGCATCCGGTATGTAGCCGGCGCTGACCAGCTTGCCGGCCGCGCCGCGCGCCGCGTCGGGATTGGCCGTGCTGAAGGCCAGAAAGATATCGCCGGACGAATTGTATCCATAGCCGCCGGTTAGCGCCACGCCGAGCGGCACGCGTTTCGCCAGCCGTTTCAACTGATGCGGCATGAATGGCGCATCGGTGGCGACGATCGCGATGATCGAGCTCTTCTCCGCTCGCGGCGTGTTGTCCCGGGCCGCCGGATCGGCGAGTTCCGCTCCGGCTCTGATGCCACGGATCACGAGGTTTCGCCGTGCACCGAAATTCGACTGGACGAAGCAGCCGATCGTTAAACGCTTTCCATTCCAGTCGACGCTGCGCGAGGATGTGCCGGACCCTGCCTTGAAGCCGAAGGTGATCATGCCTGTGCCGCCGCCGACGCTGCCCTCTTCGATCGGCCCGCTATCAGCCGTTTCGAGCGCGGAAAACACGTGCTCGAAGCTCACATGGTGGCCGTTGATATCGTTCAGGAAGCCGTCGTAAGTCTCGCCCGCCACCGGCAGCGCCCAGGCGCTGTCGAGCGATTGCGGCAGCACCGTCTGCATCCAGCGCAGCGTTGCGTCGCGGCTGACGCCGCAGGAATGCGTGTTGGTGATGGTGATGGGAAGATTGAACGCTCCGAGCTCCTCTATCAGATGCGAGCCGGTCAGTTCGCCATTGCCATTGGCGCTGAACATCCCGGCAAACGCCGGGACGGCCAACTCGTCTCTGGGCCGTGGCAGGATCGCGGTCACGCCGGTGCGTACCGGACCCTTGCCGACGACGAGCGGCCCATCCCCTGAGATCAGCGTGGTATAGCCGACCGTCACGCCGGGCACATCGGTGATGGCATTGAAGCGGCCTGGCGTGCCATCGAATGGGATCGCGAAGGCGCGGGCGCGCAGTTTGCCCGAGGGCGTCGCAAGATGCGGGTCGGTCATTTTTTCCTCAGAAAAGCGAACCTTGGCCGCCCGGCGCCTTGAGCTTGGCCGCGGGCTTGGCAACCGTCTTCGGCCGCGCCGTGCCACTGATGGCGACTGCATCGGCGGTGCCGTCGGCGAACTCCAGCGAAAGCGCCATCCCCGACACAACTTCTGCCGCGTGCTTGACCACCGCGCCGTCCGCATCCTTGACCAGCGCGAAGCCTCGCGCCAGCACGGCCTTGTGCGAGAGCGTCGCCAGCAGCCGGTCGGCCTGCGTCAGTTTTCCACGCAGACGGTCCAGCCGCCGCGAAATCGCCTGGTCCTGCCGCCGCGTCAGTGCCAGCAGGGCATCGCCTTGCAGTTTCTGCCGTCTTGCGATCGGCGCCGGTGACAGTCTGGTCGCCGTGCGCGAAAACCGCGCCCGACGCTCGCGCACGATGGCGAAGAAAGCCGCTTGCGCACGGGCGAGGTCGCGGCGGGTCAGAGTGCGGGCTTCGTTCATGCGCCGCGACAAAGTCGCCGGCGTCAGCCGCTGCCCCAGAAGCCTGGCTCGCTTGCGCTCGACGCTGACCGACAGCGCCCGGCCGAGCCGGCTCGTCGCCTCGTCGAAGCGCCGCCGCGGCAGCGCCAGCAACTGGTCGGGCGAGGGCAGCGCACGGGCGGCCGCGCGTGCCGCCTGCCGCTTGCGTTCGAAATTGCGCGACAGTGCGGTCTTCAACCGCGCGCCAAGGCCGGCAAGCGTCGCTTCGAGGTCGACCTTGACCGGCACGGCGATCTCGGCGGCGCCTGTCGGCGTCGGCGCCCGCACATCCGCCGCCAGATCGATCAATGTCCAGTCGGTCTCGTGGCCGACCGCGGAAATCACCGGAATGCCCGAAGCGGCGACGGCCCGGGCAAGCGCTTCGTCGTTGAACCCCCACAGATCCTCCAGGCTGCCGCCGCCGCGCGCCACGATCAACAGATCGGGCCGCGCGATGGCGCCGTCCCATGGCAGTGCGTTGAAGCCGTTGACGGCAGCGGTCACTTCCGCACCCGCCGTCTCGCCCTGCACCCGCACCGGCCAGACCAGCACGTGCAGCGGAAACCGGTCCTTGATGCGGTGGATGATGTCGCGGATGACGGCGCCTGTCGGCGAGGTGACGACGCCGATGACGCACGGCATGAACGGCAGCCTGCGCTTGCGCGCCGCGTCGAACAGGCCTTCGGCCTGCAGCCGGCGCTTGCGCTCGTCCAGCAGCGCCATCAGCGCACCGGCACCGGCCGGCTCGAGATTGTCGATAACGATCTGGTAGTTCGACTTTCCGGGATAGGTGGTGAGCCGGCCGGTGGCGATCACCTCCATGCCTTCCTCTGGACGGAATTTCAGCCGGCTCATCGTGGTCTTCCACACCACGGCGTCGAGCCGCGCGCGATCGTCCTTCAGGCAGAAATAGGCATGGCCGGAGGAATGCGGTCCGCGATAGCCGGAAATCTCGCCGCGCACCCGTACATTGCCGAAGACGTCCTCGACCGTACGCTTCAGCGCGCCGGAAATCTCGCTCACCGTATATTCGGTGGCGTTGGTGCGTGATTCGGATGCTGCGTCGCTCATCGGCCGATTGGGGGACGATTGCTGGCCGGCGTCAAGGCGGCCGTGTTCGATGTCCGCCCCAAACGCGCGATCACCAGCCCGGCAGGATCTGGTTCGGCTTGGTCCGCTTCATCTTGGCGAAGGCGAGGGCGGCGAAATCGAACGTGCCGGTCTCCTCGCCGAGTGGCACGGAAATATTGTCGAGGCTCTCCGAAATGTGGCGCGCAAGCGCGTCGACGATCTCCGGCCGCGAGGTCTGACCGCGCATGATACCGATGCGGCAATCGGGCAGGGCGCCGAAACCGTCGGCCTCGCCCAGCACCCGCATGCCGGGCCGCAGCGCGCATTCCGGCAGCACCGAGATCGCCAGACCGGAAAGCACCGCGGCGGCGATGACGGTGGCAGAGAAGCTGGTGAACAGGATGCGATAGTCGCGGCTCTGCTGATCGAGCACGTCGGCGGCGGCCCGCCGCCAGATGCAGTTCGGCCGGCCGAAGGCCATCGGCAGGATCGGCTGCTCATGCGTCGCATGGTTGGCCGAGGTAACCCACAGCAGCGGTTCGCGCCGCACCACTTCCGACTGGCCGCGCGCGTCGTTGTGCGTCACCAGCGCCAGGTCGAGATTGCCGCGCTTGATGTGTTCGACCAGTCCCGGCGTCGGTTCGCAGATAACGGTCAGTTCGACATGCGGGTTGGAACGGGCAAACCGCGCCATGATCTCTGGCAGGAAGCGATCGGCATAATCGTCCGGCGTGCCGATGCGGATGGTGCCTTCGAGCCGGCGGTCGTCGAAGGCGGCCAGTGTTTCCTTGTTGAGATAGAGCAGCCGCCTTGCGTAGGAGAGCAGTCTGTCGCCTTCCTCGGTCAGCCTGTTGGTGCGGCCGTCTTTTTCGAACAGCGGCTTGCCGATCCGTTCCTCCAGCCGCCGCATCTGCATCGACACCGCAGACTGGGTGCGATGCACCGCTTCCGCCGCGCGGGTAAAGCTGCCGGTGTCGACAATCGAGATGAAGGTCTGCAACTGATCGAGATCGAGCGGCGCTTTCATTGGCCTAATCCATCATTGATGCTGATGCTAAAGATTAGAAACATTCGTTGGATTAATCAATCGGGCCATGGCAAATTCCGATTGTCCACATGAAGGCATGTGAATCGAAGCCGGAACGGCCGCTGTCGCCAGCGCCCGATCGACCGGTTTCGCCCGTTCGAATGTGAAGGAGACCGACATGGCTACGTTTGATTTCGCTACCGAGACCTCGCGCATCACCTCGCGTCCGGCCGTTGCGACGCGCGTGGCCAATGCCGCTGCCAATGTTTACCGCGCCTGGAGAAACCGCCGCGCCTTTTATCGCCTCGGCGAGATGTCGGATGCCGAGCTCGCCGACATCGGCCTGACCCGCGCCGACCTGCACGTCGCTGTCGGTGTACCCTTTGGCCGCGATCCGACAGAAAGGCTTCGCGTCATCGCGGTCGAGCGCGCCGAAACGATCGAGGATATTGCCCGCAAGGTGGTGTGATCGCGTGGTTTCGCCGTTCGGGCGCGTTGAACCTTTTTGAGGCACGACGCCACTAAGTTACGCAGGCTCCCCACTCCCTGCCGGATCCCCCCGGCCAGCCTGCGCGCTGCCCGGTCCTCCCAGGACCGGGCTTTCTTTTTTGGGCGGCACTGATGATTGATTGCCGGTGTCTGGTCTACCGCCGGCCCATGCCCTGCTTGAACTGGTCGAAGATCGACTCCATGCCTTTCTGGTAGTCGTCGCGCTGCTGGGCGCCTGTCTCGAACATCTTGCCGAACAGGTCGTCAAACGGATTTCTCGGCCTGCCGCTCGGATTGGCCTGCGGCTGCGGCGCCTGGGGTTGCTGCGGCGCCTGACGCGGCTGAGACTGTTGTGCGCCACCGCCGAACATGTCCTGCAGCACCTTGCCGAGCGGATTGTCACCATAAGGGTTCTGTGTCTGCTGGGGTTGGTTCTGCGGCTGCTGTGGCTGTGGTGCACCGCCGCCGAACATATCCTGCAGCACCTTGCCGAGCGGATTGTCACCATAAGGGTTCTGTGTCTGCTGCGGCTGGCTTTGTGGCTGCTGCCCGCCGCCGAACATGTCCTGCAACACCTTGCCCAGCGGGTTGTCGCCGTAAGGGCTCTGCGTCTGTTGCGGCTGCTGCCCGCCGAACATATCCTGCAGCACCTTGCCGAGCGGGTTATCCGTGGGGCCTGCAGGCTGAGGGGTCGGTGCCTGGCTGCCGCCGCCAGCCTGCCGCATCATCTGCTCGATGAGCTCGCCAAGCGGATTGCCGCCACCGCCTGCCGCATGCATCTGCCCGCCTAGCTGGTCGGTGGTCTGCTTGAATAGCCCGCCCATCATCATCGAGGCGATTGCCGGCAGCATCTGCTGCAGGACCTGCTGGCTGACGCCGCTCGCCTGCGCGGCCTGGCTGGCGACGGCCCGCGACAGGTCCTTCGAGCCGAACAAATGGCCGAGAATGCCCTTGCCTTCATCGAGGCCCTGCGGCGAGAAGGCCCGGCTTGCATCCTCGAAATATTTGGCGTGCTGGCCGCTGGCCATCGCCGTCATGAAGGAGCCGAGCCCATAAGGGTCCGCCGTGTTGCGCTTCAGCCCCTGCGAAAAGGCCGGCAGCAGCGCCGCGACCGCCGCCTGCGTCTGCTGCTGCGAAAGCCCGAACTGCTGGGCCAGCGCCTGCATGCCGTTGCCGTTCTGGGCCTGTGCCAGAATATCGAACAAGGAAGGCATTGTTTTCTCCTCCGGGAAAATCCTCGTTGGAGAAGCCTAATTCGTTTCCATCACTGATTGAAGCGAATTTGCCGGACCATCGGCCAAGCGGATAGCGAAGCGTTAATACGCGTATTCCATGAACACCGGCTCGATCGAGCCGCCCCAGCGTGTGTGGTAGGCCGAGAGCATCTCTTCGGCGCTGGTGGTGCCACGCGCGACGACCTCGTCCAGCGTGTTGAGGAACGAGGTCTCGTCATAGCCGTCGCGGTTCTTGCGGCCGCGGTTCTTCAGTCCCATGCGCGAGATGACGAGCACGTCGCGGGCTATCTCGCGCAGTGTCGTGTTGCGGAAGGGCGCCGAAATGCCCTGTTCGGGCACCGCGTTGCGCATCGCCAGCACCTCGTCATAACTCCAGCTCGAGGTCAGCGCCTCGGCCGCGTCGAGCGCAGCCGCATCATAGAGCAGCCCGACCCAGAAGGCCGGCAGCGCGCAGATGCGCCGCCACGGCCCGCCATCGGCGCCGCGCATTTCGAGAAAGCGCTTCAACCGCACGTCCGGGAACAGCGTCGACAGATGGTTCGCCCAGTCGCCCATCGTCGGGAGCCCGTCCGGCAGTTCGTTGCGGGCGGCGCCCGCCATGAACTGGCGGAAGGTGATGTGCGTCATGTCATGGTACTGGCCGTCGCGGATGACGAAATACATCGGCACGTCGAGCGCCCATTCGACATAATCGGCAAAGCCGAAATCGGGCGAGAAGCAGAATTCGAGCAGGCCGGAGCGCTGATTGTCGGTGTCGCGCCAGATCTCGCCGCGCCAGCTCTGCAAGCCGTTCGGCCGGCTTTCGGTGAAGGGCGAGTTGGCAAACAGCGCCGTCGACAGCGGCTGCAATTTCAGCGACACTTGCATCTTGCGGCGCATGTCGGCTTCGCTTTCGAAGTCGAGGTTCACCTGGATCGTGCAGGTCCGGTACATCATGTCGAGACCTTTGGTGCCGACCTTGGGCATGTAGCGGGTCATGATCTCGTAGCGCGATTTCGGCATCTTCGGCGTCTCGGCCAGCGACCATTTCGGGCTGCCGCCAAGGCCGAGAAAACGAATGCCCATCGGTTCGGCGATCTCGCGCACCTGCGCCAGATGCGCATTGCCTTCGCGGCAGGTCTGGTGGATCGTCTCCAGCGGCGCGCCGGACAGTTCGAACTGGCCGCCGGGCTCCAGCGAGATCGCGCCTTGGCCGGTCGGCTCGACCAGTCCGATGATGCGGCCGGCATCCATGATCGGGTCCCAGCCGAGTTTGTCCTGCATGCCTTCGAGGATGGCGCGGATGCCGCGCTCGCCGCCGTAGGGCACCGGGGCATTGCCGTCAACATAGAACGGGAATTTCTCGTGCTCGGTGCCGATGCGCCATTTGTCGCGCGGCTTGTTGCCTTCGGCCAGGTGCTCGACGAGTTCGTCGACGCCTTCGATCGGCCGGAAATCGGTAGTATCGCGCGCCATAATAGCCCTCCGCACATGGCCCCGAAAACCGGCTTCGATTTTCGGAAAGGATCATGTGCCCAATCAATATGTTACAGCGTCCTTTGCGCGCCCGAAAGGACGCGCGGCCACTGCCGGCGCTAGATGGACGAAATGTCAGTAGCCGATCAAGCGAAAAATCCTGAGCCAGAGGGTAACTGGAATTGATCACCAATCCCCGATTGTCGCCTGGATCAGCGCCAGTGCCGCTACGGCCGCCGTGTCCGCCCGCAGGATGCGCGGCCCAAGCGGAATGGCGGTAACGAAGGGCAGGGCTCTCAGCATCCTGCGCTCCTCGTCGGAAAAGCCGCCCTCCGGCCCGACCAGCAGGCCGAGCTTGTTCTCCCGCACCGCCTGCAATGCCGGCAGGGGACTGTTGGTCGATGCATCCTCGTCGCAGAAGATCAGCCGCCGCTCACGGTCCCAGTTGCTGAGCAGGCGCTCGAATTTTTCCGCTTCGCGCAGCTCCGGCACCGCCAATATGCCGCATTGTTCGGCCGCCTCGACGACATTGGCGCGCAGGCGCTCGATGCCGGGCTTTGCCACCTGCGTATGCTGGGTGATGACCGGCTGCAGGATGCCAGCGCCCATCTCGACCGCCTTTTGCACGAGGTAGTCGAGCCGCCCCTGCTTCAGCGGCGCGAAACAGTAGACGAGATCGGGCAACGGCGGCTGCGGCCGCTGCAATGCCAGCAACTTCAGGCGCAACGCCTTCTTCGATTTTGCCGCGATCGCCGCCGACCATTCGCCGTCGCGGCCGTTGAAGACCAGAATTTCGGCGCCTTCGCCGAGCCGCAGCACGTGCGAGAGATAATGGCTCTGCTGCGGGCCGATGTCGAACTCGATGTCCGGTCCAAGCCCGTCCGGCACGAACAGCCGCTGCATCTTGTAATTGGCGCGCATCGCCGAGGAATGCGGCAACGTCACCCTCGGCGTCAAGCCTCGGCGGAAGGATGCCAGACAGGCTCGTAGCCTTTCTGCAGCACCGAAACAGTTGTCGCTGGCGTGAGCAGGCGGATTGGACTGTCGGTAAAACCGCCGAACCCCACCGGTTCGCCATAACCGCCGAAACTCCAGGGCAGCGCGGCGCCGTCAAACAGGACGTACGCCCTGTTTCCTGACGAGATCATCGTGCCGTCCGGCAAGTCCGCAAGCGCTTCCGGTTCCAGTCTCGGCGCCCGCCCGCCCGATGCCACGCGCTCCTTGTGCAGGCGCTTGTCGAGTTGCGGCGCGCGTGGCTCGGCAATGCCGAAGGCGTCGCCGAAACGCCGGACAAAATCCCTGGCCCGCTCGCGCCGGCAGAAGAAGCAGGGCCGGTGCCCGGCGGCAAGTGCCGTCACCTCGTCGAGGAAAAACAGTTCGGTCCAGCCGGCCTTGCCGCCAGCCCGGTTGCGCCCCATCGGCTCGCGCCGCACGTTATGGAATTCGCAGACGCAGATGATCCAGGCTTGCAGCGCCCAGCGCTTCTTCAACAGCGTTCTCGTCTCGGGGTCGTGAATGATGCCGCGATTGCCCATGAACAGGCCGCGCTCCGGCACGGCATGGATGGCGCCGAACGGGTCGACCCGGTTTTGCAGTGGCATAGGCGTTCCCTGTTGGCTGCAATGCTGGCGCCATGATATCGCTCGTTGCATCAATTTCATGTCAGCAGGTTTCGATGCGGGTCTTGGTTGTCCAGAACTTCGACAATGAGGGCCTTGGCCAGATCGGCGCGGCCCTTGTCGAGGCGGGCGTCGATATCGACCTGCGCCGTCCCTACTGCGGCGACGCGCTGCCGCAAGATAGCGGCGGGCATGACGCCATGGTAGTGCTCGGCGGCGCCCAGAATGCGCTGGACGACGAGCTCTGTCCTTATTTTCCGGGCCTGCTCGACCTGACGCGCGACTTTGCCGAGAGGGATCGCGCGGTGCTTGGTATCTGCCTCGGCAGCCAGTTGGTCACGCGCGCCTTTGGCGGCGAGAACCAGATCGGCGGCGCGTCGGAGTTCGGCTGGCACGAGGTCGCGCTCACCGCGGCGGCGCAGGCCGATCCGGTGCTCGCCGCTTTGCCCGCAAAATTCCCGATCTTCGAATGGCACGACGACACCTTTGTCTTGCCTAAGACTGCCGTGCGGCTGGCCGGCAATGCCGTCGCCGAGAACCAGGCGTTCCGTATCGGCCGCGCCGTCTACGGCTTCCAGTTCCATTTCGAGGCCGACAGTCCGATGGTGCGCGACTGGAGCACCTCCTTCGCACCGCTGATCGCCGAGCGGCATCCTGAATGGGCGGGCCGGCTCGACGATGAAATGGCCCGCAACGGACCGCAAGCCGATGCCGCCGGCCTGGCCATCGCCCGCGCCTGGGTGGCGACGATCTGACGGCTCATATAGTCAGCGTATTTGGCGACGTTGCATATTTGGCACGCGGCGGCAAATCCGCCGGGGATAACGCGTTTCATCCTTGGCCTGTGTCTGTCCGCCAGCCTAAAAGGCGCCCGCTCTGCATCTTGCGTGCAACCGCGATGAACCTTTCCTGTGACCCGCGCGACACACCGCCGATACAGAACATGCCTAGAAGCGCGAAACCGTCAGACATTTGCGACGTATTTCGCGTTTCAACGCATTGGTAACCCGCTCGTGCATAGATGCAGAAAGCTCAACAAGAGATGACGTCCGTGAAAGCAGCCTTTTTGTCCTTTGCCATGTTGTCGGCCATCGTCTTGTGCGGCCTCGGCATTTATTCCGCCGACGCAGCCAACAACCACAATGCCGTTGACGGCTACGGCGTCACCGCCGCGCTTCGCTAGACCCTCTGCACATAACTCCACGCCTTACCTACGCCCGCTCACCCGTCACTGTCAGGATATGCTTGTCAGCGCCGTCTACCACGAGCGCGGTGAGGTTTCCCGATTGCCAGGCGAGGGTGTCGACGTTGACGCGGTTGCCGGTGATCTCGGGTTTGGGCACCGGCGTATGGCCGTGCACCACGATCTTGGGATGAAGACCGGCGTGGTCGTGGAAGACCTCGCGGATCCAGATCAGGTCCTGCCGGCTCTGGCTTTCCAGCGCAACGCCGGGCCGGATGCCGGCATGGCAGAAGAAGAAGTCGCCGAAGGTCACCGAAAAGGGCAGCGAGCGCAGGAACTCGACATGGTTCTGCGGCACCGCCTCGACCAGTGCGGCGTGGCCTTGCCGCAATGCCGCATCGGCCCGGCCAAACCAGGCGCTGCCCCCACCGAGCGACACGCCATAGGATAGCGCCGTCTGGATGCCGCCATAGCGCATGAACAGCCCGTCCGGATCGGGGACATCGAGAAAATCGAGGAAGCCGAGATCATGATTTCCGGCCAGCATCAGGTGACGCCGATCGCGTCTTTGCGCGTCGATCAAGAAATCGATGACGCCCCTGGAGTCCGGGCCCCGGTCGACATAGTCGCCGAGATGGATCACGCGCCAATCGGCCGACGGTCTTTGACTGAGCTCCGCCTCGATCCGCCGGTGCATGGCGGTCAGCAAATCGAGCCGGCCGTGCACATCGCCGATCGCGTAAAGGCGCATGCCTTGCGGTCCGCGCGCCTCGTAGAAACTGATGCCGGGCTCCGTCAATGCCTGCGTCGCCTCCATGATCATGCCGTCACGGGACTTTAGCGCCGAAGCTGATCCTTGCCCATGTCGGTGACCAGGCGCTTTCCGCACAGCGCCAGCGTTATGTCCATCTCCTTGCGGATGATTTCCAGCGCCTTGGTAACCCCTTCCTTGCCGAGCGCGCCGAGGCCGTACAGGAAAGGCCGTCCGATATAGGTGCCCTTGGCGCCGAGGCACAGCGCCTTGAGCACGTCCTGGCCGGAGCGGATGCCGCCGTCCATATGCACCTCCATCGTGTCGCCGACGGCGTCGGCGATCTCTTCGAGCGCCATGATCGACGACGAGGCGCCGTCGAGCTGGCGGCCGCCATGGTTGGAAACGATAATCGCATCGGCACCCGTCCTGGCCGCCATCAGCGCGTCGTCCTTGTCGAGTATGCCTTTCAGGATCAGCTTGCCGCCCCAGCGCTCCTTGATCCAGGCGACGTCCTTCCACGACAGGTGCGGATCGAACTGCTCCTTCGTCCACGACGACAGCGAGGCGAGGTCGCCGACGCCCTTGGCATGGCCGACGATGTTGCGGAAGCTCCGGCGCTTTGTCCCGGCCATGCCGACGCACCAGCGCGGCCTGGTCGCCATCTGCCAGATGTGCTTCGGCGTCATCCGCGGCGGCGCCGAAAGCCCGTTGCGGATATCCTTGTGGCGCTGGCCTAGGATCTGCAGGTCGAGCGTCAGCACCAGCGCCGAGCATTTCGCCGCTTTTGCACGGTCGATCAGATCGAAGACGAAATCCTTGTCGCGCAGCACATAGAGCTGGAACCAGAATGGCTTCCTGGTCACCGACGCGACATCCTCGATCGAGCAGATGCTCATCGTCGACAGCGTGAACGGCACGCCGAATTCCTCCGCAGCCTGCGCCGCCAGCATCTCGCCGTCCGGATGCTGCATGCCGGTCATGCCGGTCGGCGCCAGCGCCACCGGCATCGCCACCTTCTCGCCGATCATGGTCGATTCCAGCGAGCGATTGTCCATGTCGACCAGCACGCGCTGGCGGAACTTGATCTTCTGGAAGTCCTCTTCGTTGGCCCGGTAGGTGCTTTCGGTCCAGGCGCCGGAATCGGCGTAGTCGAAGAACATCTTCGGCACGCGGCGGCGCGCCAGGTCCTTGAGGTCGGCGATGGTGAGAATGCTGCTCATGGATCTTTTTTCCGCTGGTTCTTCGCTGGTTCGTCGTTGAATTTTCTGGGCGGTGCCTACGGCTGTTTTCTTGCCGGCTCACCGCCACCGGGCTCGGAGCGCTGCCTGAGCCTCAGCCGCGACACGCGCTGCCAGTCGCCGCTGCGCTCGGCCTCGGCCATCGATCGTTCGACGTAGGAGATGTGGTCCATCGCCGCCTGCCGCGCCGCAGCCGGATCGCCGGCCTTGACCGCCGTGTAGATTGCCCGGTGCTGCGAAAGCAGCGTCTCGCGCGCGCCCGGCACGTTGAACACCAGCCGCCGGTTCTGGAACACGCCTTCCGACAGCAGCCGATAACAGGAGCGCAGCGTGTGCAGCAGGATGATGTTGTGCGCGCATTCGCAGATCGCGTGGTGGAACTCGACGTCGATTTCCGCCTCGTCGTCGAAATTGCCGGTCCGGTGCGCCTCGTCCATACGTGCCATGATGCGGTCGAGCAGCGCCAGATCGTCCGATGTGGCACGGCGCGCCGCATATTCCGCCGCCACCGCCTCGATCTCGCGGCGGTACTCCAGATAGTCGGTCACCGCCTTGCGATGCATCGAGATCAGGTCGGTCACCGGCTTGGTGAACAGCTGGCCGATGACATCGGCGACATGGGTGCCGCCGCCTGGCCGTGTCGTCAACAGCCCGCGCCCTTCCAAGGCTTTCAAGGCATCGCGCAGGATCGGCCGCGACACCTCGAACTGGCGCGCCAGTTCGCGCTCGCCCGGCAGCCGGTCGCCGGTGCGCAGGACGCCTTCGAGGATCAGGCTCTCGATCTGCTGCACCACCTCGTCGGCGGTGCGCGAATGCTCGATCCGGGAGAAAATGTCGCTCAAACGGGATGCCTGGGGGTTGAACCGATGTCGCGCGCAAGATAAAGCCAGCGTCGCCAACTGGTCAAATTATTTATCCAATTCGCCGGGGCCGGGTCCGTTTCACAGCCGCGGCTTCATATCAGCTTGAGCTAAACTGGCTGTTTGCGCCCTCTGGAGATTGCCTCTAGAGCAACCAGGAAAAGTGTGAAACGGTTTTCCGTCCGGAATTGCGCAGAATCAAAGAGATAGAGCGGTTCGCCGTTTCCGTGAAACGATGGACCGCTCTAGAGGGACATCATTGCCAAAGGGCTCACAGAAGCCCGGGGGACCAGCCGTGCCAGACGCCGACCCTTCCAACCTCGAATTCCAGCTGCGCGCCAAAGCCGTGGGCGGCACCGTCATGGGCTTTCCGGCGCATGAAGGTCGGCCGGGCGCGCTCGGCGAGGTCCACGCCCGGCCGCAGCCGCTGGTCGAAAAACCGCGCGTGCTGGTGCAGCTTTCCTTCATGACCGAAGCTGGATCCGGGATCGATCAGGCCGTGCTTTCCGAATTGTCGCGACGCCTCGGCATCGCCGCGCCCGACCCTCACGCCCGCCACCACGCGATGAAATGGGGCAAGGGCTCGCTGCGTTGGGAACGCCACACGGAATTCTCGACCTATCTCTGGGAAGGCCCGCTCGCCGAAAACGGCAGGGGGCAAGAAGACACACCCTTCGGCAACGGGTTTTCGCCGCCGGGCACGGTGATTTCCGGCATCAGGCTGGAGATCCGCAAATGGACGCCGGCGAACGAAAAACTGATCGCCGGCTTCGACCCGACCAGCCTGTGCTATTCGCTGGTCGAGCGCGGCAACGCGGCCATCGTCACCGATTTCCGTCAGGATGGCGACGGCTTGACCCGCATGCTGGTGCTCGACCGCGGCCTGACCCCGGCGCGCACCGGGGCACTGTCGCAGCGGCTGATCGACATCGAGACCTACCGCACGCTGGCCATGCTTGGGCTGCCGCTGGCCCTGACGCTGTCCGGTCGCG
This sequence comes from Mesorhizobium sp. M0590, assembly GCF_040320905.1. Classification (NCBI taxonomy): domain Bacteria; kingdom Pseudomonadati; phylum Pseudomonadota; class Alphaproteobacteria; order Hyphomicrobiales; family Phyllobacteriaceae; genus Mesorhizobium; species Mesorhizobium sp. M0590. The sequence goes on along the minus strand of NZ_JAMYQN010000005.1, from coordinate 290,089 downwards.
CCCGCCGCATCGAAGACAGGCTGGCCCAGACCACGTTGGAAATGAAGGTCGCCGAGACCCGCGACAGCCAGACGCTACTTGCCGACTTGACCGAACTGGCCGCCGAGTTGGAGGCCGATGCCGCCTCCAGCCTCTACCGCTTCGGCGCCAGCCGCGCCTATGACGGCATCGTGCGCGAACGGCTGGAGGCGCTCGACGAAGAGGCGGTGCCCGGCTACGACACCTGGGGCGGTTTTCTGCAGCGCCGCGTGGCGCCGGCGATGCGTACCTGCCGTTCGGTCGAGGAGCGTCAGGCCAACCTGTCGACGAAGCTCACCCGTGCCACCACACTGCTGCGCACCTGGGTCGACGTCGAGGTCGAGAAGCAGAACCGCGATCTTTTGGCATCGATGAACAATCGCGCCCGCCTGCAATTGCGGCTGCAGCAGACGGTGGAGGGGCTCTCGGTCGCCGCCGTCTCCTACTATGTCGTCGGCCTCATCGGCTACGTCGCCAAGGGCGCCTCGATCTTCGGCCATGCCTTCGCGCCGGAAATGGTCACCGCCGCCTCGGTGCCGCTCGCCATCGTGCTCGTCTGGTGGGGCGTGCGCCGCGTCCGCCGCATGCACTCCGAACCAGGCAAGCAGCCGGGCGAGTAGTGTGGGGCGCAGCGGCAGATTGCCGCTGCGGAAGGCAGTCTCGGCCATAGGCCTCTCATCCCGGCCAACGCGGCATTTGCAAGCGACCACCGTCGCTGGTAAAAGATTTTTACCAGTCGATCGAAGGAGGCTGTCGATGTCCGGCCTTGCCATGCCGAAACCAGACGACGCCACGATGCGCCGGCGCGACGAGATCGTCGCCGATATGCGCATCATGGTGCCGGGCGAGGGCGTCGTCGACGCCGCCAATGCCATGCGCGCCTTCGAGAGCGACGGGCTCACCGCCTACCGGCAATTGCCGCTGGTCGTGGTGCTGCCGCAGACCGTGGCGCAGGTCTCGCGGGTGCTGAAATATTGCAGCGACCGCAACATCCGCGTCGTGCCACGCGGCTCCGGCACCTCGCTCTCCGGCGGTGCGCTGCCGCTCGAAGACGCGGTGCTGCTGGTAATGAGCCGCTTCAACCGCATCCTCGAGATCGATTTTCAGAACCGCGTCGTCGTCGCCCAGCCCGGCGTCACCAATCTCGGCATCACCACCGCCGTCGAGCAGGAGGGTTTTTATTACGCCCCCGATCCATCCTCCCAGATCGCCTGCTCGATCGGCGGCAATGTCGCGGAAAATTCCGGCGGCGTGCACTGCCTGAAATACGGTCTCACCGCCAACAATGTGCTCGGCATCGAGATGGTGCTGATGAATGGCGAGGTGGTGCGCCTCGGCGGCAGCCATCTCGACGCGGAAGGCTACGACCTGCTCGGCGTCATGACCGGCTCCGAAGGACTGCTCGGCGTCGTAACCGAGGTCACCGTACGCATCCTGAAAAAGCCGGAGACGGCGCGTGCCCTGCTGATCGGTTTCCCGACCAGCGAGCAGGCCGGCCAATGCGTTGCCGACATCATCGGCGCCGGCATCATTCCGGGCGGCATGGAGATGATGGACCGTCCGGCCATCCACGCCGCCGAGGATTTCGTCCAGGCCGGCTATCCCTTGGATGTCGAGGCGCTGCTGATCGTCGAGCTGGACGGGCCGGGTGTCGAGGTCGATCACCTGATCGGCCTGGTCGAAGCCATCGCCTATAGGAACGGCTCGACCATATGCCGCATTTCGCAATCGGAGCAGGAGCGGCTGAGCTTCTGGGCCGGCCGCAAGGCGGCTTTCCCGGCGGTCGGCCGCATCTCGCCCGACTACTACTGCATGGACGGCACCATCCCGCGCAAGGAACTGCCGCGCGTGCTCGCCGGCATGCGCGAGCTGTCGGAGAAATACGGGCTCGGCGTCGCCAATGTCTTCCACGCCGGCGACGGCAATCTGCACCCGCTCATCCTCTATGACGCCAACGTGCCGGGCGAACTCGACAAGGCGGAGAGTTTCGGCGCCGACATATTGCGGCTCTGCGTCAAGGTCGGTGGCGTGCTGACCGGCGAGCACGGGGTCGGCGTCGAGAAGCGCGACCTGATGCCGGAAATGTTCAACCAGATCGACCTCGACCAGCAGATGCGCGTCAAATGCGCCTTCGACCCCAACCATCTTTTGAATCCCGGCAAGGTCTTCCCGCAATTGAGGCGATGCGCCGAGCTCGGGCGGATGCACGTGCATCGCGGGCAAGTGGCGTTTCCGGACATTCCGAGGTTTTGAGTGGGTATGTTGGCGCTTGAACACCCCCCTCTGTCCTGCCGGACATCTCCCCCTCAAGGGGGGAGATTGGCAGCTTGCACGCCTCAGCCTTCTTTCAATATTGACGATTGGCGAAGCCAGACGCGACGTCCGATCTCCCCCCTTGAGGGGGAGATGTCCGGCAGGACAGAGGGGGGCGCGAAGGAACGCGACGTCTTTGCATTTGCCATTGGCGCATCCGCCTCATGACCACCTTCGTCCCCACCACCGCAGCCGAAGTCCTCTCCACCGTCGCCTGGGCCGCGGCGGAAGACGCACCGCTGGAAATCCTCGGCCACGGCTCCAAGCGCGGTATCGGCCGGCCGCAGCAGGGCGAGCATACGTTCGACCTTTCCAAACTCTCCGGCGTCATGCTTTACGAGCCGGCCGAACTGGTGCTGTCGGCAAAAGCCGGCACGCCGCTGGCCGAAATCGAAAGCCTGCTTGCCGAAAACGGCCAGCAACTTGCCTTCGAACCGATGGATTACGGCCCGCTGCTCGGCGGTGAGCCAGCGCGAGGCACGATCGGCGGCGCACTCGCCGCGAACCTTTCCGGCCCGCGCCGGCTGAAGGTGGGTGCTGCGCGCGACCATATCCTCGGCATAGCGGCCGTTTCCGGGCGCGGCGAGGCCTTCAAGTCCGGCGGCCGCGTCGTCAAGAACGTCACCGGCTACGATCTGTCCAAGCTGATGGCCAACAGCTGGGGCACGCTGGCGGTGCTCACCGACGTCACCTTCAAGGTGCTGCCTGCTGCCGAGACCGAAGTCACGCTTGCCATCCGCGGCCTGCTCGACGATCACGCCGCCGCCGCCATGGCGCTGGCGCTGGGTTCCAGCGCCGAAGTGTCGAGTGCTGCCCATCTTCCCGAACGGGTCGCAGCTAGGGTCGCTGGCGGCAGTCTCGGCAGCGATGCCGCGACGCTGCTGCGCATCGAGGGCTTCGGCCCGTCGGTCGCTTACCGCATTGCCGCGCTGAAAGACCTGCTGAAAAACGCTGGGCCGCTGCAGGAGATTTCCGGTTCGGTCTCGTACTCGGTCTGGCGCGATGTCCGCGACTGCGCGCCGTTCGCCGATGGCAGCGAAAGGCCGGTGTGGCGCGTCTCGATGGCGCCGTCGCGGGGCCACCAGATGGTGCTGGCGCTGCGCATGCAGGCCCCGGTCGATGCCTTCTACGATTGGCAGGGCGGGCTGATCTGGCTGCGCATGCAGCAGGACGATCCCGAGGCTGGCCTGTTGCGCGGCCTGATCAGAAGACATGGCGGCGGCCATGCGACGCTGGTGCGCGCAATCCCTGCACATCGCGCCGCCGTGCCGGTGTTCGAGCCGCAGGCGCCACCGCTGGCAGCACTGTCGGCGCGGCTGAAGGCCGAATTCGACCCGAAGAATATCCTCAATCCCGGCCGTATGGCGCCGGGCGCAAGCTCTGCTACTCTCGCGCCGGCAACCGAGGGAGGAGCACAATGAGCGATCCAGGCCAAAACGGTACGTCACGCCAGACCGACCGCTGGCTGGAGCCCGGCCCGACCAACGCGCTGGTCATCTACATCCTCTATCTCGCCGGCCTGGCCATCGGCGTCAGCGGTATTGTCGGCGTCGTCCTGGCCTATATCAATCGCGGCAAGGCCGGCGGCTTCGTCGAGAGCCATTACACATTCCTGATCCGCACCTTCTGGATCGGCCTGCTCTATGCACTGATCTCGGCGCTGCTGATGATCGTGGTCATCGGTGTCGTGCTGATGGTTGCCGTCGCGGTCTGGTTCATCGCCCGCTGCATTCTCGGCCTGCAGGCGCTGCAGCGCGGCGAGCCGGTCAAGAACCCGGAAAGCTGGTTTCTGGGATTATGAGCATGATCCCCAAAAGTGGGTACCGGTTTTGGGAAAAGATCATGCTCAAACGGTAGGGATTCGTTTACGTGCAGACCAATTTCTCAGCTGCCCAGCTCGCCGATCCGCATGTCGCGGAATCGGAGAAGATCCTGCGCAAATGTGTGCATTGCGGCTTCTGCACCGCCACCTGCCCGACCTATGTGACGCTCGGCAACGAACTGGATTCGCCGCGCGGCCGGATTTATCTGATCAAGGACATGCTGGAAAACGGCCGGCCGGCCGACAAGCAGATCGTCACCCATATCGACCGCTGCCTGTCCTGCCTCGCCTGCATGACCACCTGCCCGTCGGGCGTCAACTACATGCATCTGGTCGACCACGCCCGCGTCCATATCGAGGAGACCTACAAGCGTCCGCTGGCCGATCGCCTGACACGCGCCATGCTGGCCTTCGTGCTGCCCTATCCCTCGCGTTTCCGCGCGGCGCTCAAGCTGGCGAAGCTCGGCCAGCCATTCGCCGGCCTGTTTGAGAAAATCCAGGCATTGAAGCCTTTGGGTGCGATGTTGAAGCTGGCCCCGGCGTCGGTCCCGGCAGTCTCGCCGATGGCCTCGCCGGGCGTCCATGCCGGGCAGGGCGCGAAGAAAAATGGCCGCGTCGCCATCCTCACCGGCTGCGCGCAATCCGTGCTCGATCCCGGCATCAACGACACGACGATTTCGCTGCTGACCCGGCTTGGCGTTGAGGTCGTGGTGCCCGAGGGCGAGGGCTGCTGCGGCGCGCTGGTGCATCATATGGGGCGCGAGGACGCTGCCTTGGCGTCGGCCCGACGGAACGTCGACGCCTGGACGCGCGCCGTCGAGCAGGGCGGACTCGACGCCATCGTCATCACCGCATCCGGGTGCGGCACCACCATCAAGGATTACGGCTTCATGCTGCGTCTCGATCCGGCCTATGCCGACAAGGCCGCGCGCGTCTCGGCGCTGGCCAGGGACATCACCGAATATCTGGCAAGCCTCGACCTGCCCGAGCCGGTCCGCAAGCCGGGCACCATCGTCGCCTATCACTCAGCCTGCTCGATGCAGCACGGCCAGAAGATCACCCGCCAGCCGAAGGAGCTTCTGGCCAGAGCCGGCTTCGTCGTGCGCGAGCCGCGCGAAGGGCATTTGTGCTGCGGTTCCGCCGGCACCTACAACATCCTGCAGCCCGAGATTTCGGCGACGTTGCGCGACCGCAAGGTCAGGAATATCGAGGCGACCGGTGCTGAAATCGTCGCCACCGGCAATATCGGCTGCATCACCCAGATCGCTTCTGCCGCCAAGCTGCCGGTGGTGCATACGATAAAGCTGCTCGCCTGGGCCTATGGCGGGCCGAAGCCGGAAGGCGTTCCGGAAGAAAAGCTGGTTGCGGCTGAGTAACAGGATGGTCGTGGGCGTCAGGCCCCTCATCCGGCCGCTTCGCGTCCACCTTCTCCCCGCTGGGGAGAAGAGGGTGGCACCAACGCTGGCGATCTCCTCTCCCCTCGGGGAGAGGTCAGCCGAGCGAAGCGGAGGCTGGGTGAGGGGGCTTGGCGCCTGCGGGTCTTTATTCCGCCGCGAGCCTGTCAACTACGCCATAAGTCGCCTGGTAGCGGGCGCGCTGGCGGCTGAGCGCTACCATCGTGTTGCGCAGCAGGATCGCCACGGTGATCGGGCCGACGCCGCCCGGCACCGGCGTGATCCACGACGCGACATGCCTGACGCTTTCGGTGTCGACGTCGCCGACGATGCGGCTTTCGCCGTCCGGCCCGATCTCCGAATTGATACCGATGTCGATGACGGCAGCGCCCGGCTTGACCATGTCGGCCTTGATCAGCCGCGGTTTGCCGACCGCGACGAACAGTGCGTCGGCGCGGCGTGCGTGTGCCGCCACCGAACGCGTCATGTGGTGACAGACGGTCACCGTCGCGCCTTCGCTCATCAAAAGGAACGCGATCGGCTTGCCGACGATCTCGGAATGGCCGACGACCACCACCTCGAGCCCCTTGAGGTCGAGGCCGGTTTCCCTGAGCAGTTCGACCGAAGCGGCGGCGGTGCAGGGCGCCAGGTCGAGCTGGTTGTAGACGATGTTGCCGATCGAGGCCGGATGCATGCCCTCGACATCCTTGAGCGGATGCACCGCCGCCTGCAGCGTCTTGATCGGAATGTGCACCGGCACCGGCCGCTGGATGATGATGCCGGTGACGCGCGGGTCGGCGTTAAGCCCGTGGATTGCCGCTTCCAGCTCGCCGGCGGTGATGTCGGCGCGAAAGCGCCTTTCCTCGAAGCCGATGCCGGCCAACCCGGCCTTGGCGCGCTGGTTGCGGACATAGACGTCGACCGCGGCGGTATCGCCGACGGTGACCGACACCAGCTTGGGCGGAAAGCCTTCGGCGGTGGCGATCGCCGCGTCCTCGCGCACGCCGGCGATGATGCGTTGGGCAACCGGGCCGCCTCTGAGATAGCGGCTGTCATCGGAAAGGGACATCGGGATGGGGCCTTTATCTGGATTTTAGCCGCCACATAGCAAAGCAACCGCGAAAAGGCAGCGCGAAAAGCGAACCGCCATGCCGGTCGCGCGACGTGCCGGCAAAATCTTCCCGTCAATTCTTGCTGGCGTTGGCGGAAACAGAAAGGGCAGCACGGCTTGCCGCGCTGCCCTTTCGTGACTGGCCGCATCCCCACACGGCCCGTCCCCCGTTATTCAATGCTCCCGACGCTTCTGAGCAGAATCATCGGTGAGGTCAACCGCAGATTACATCACTACAACCGTCGTGCCAACATTGACCCGCTCGTAAAGGTCGACCACGTCCTCGTTGCGCATGCGGATGCAGCCCGACGACACCGCGCCGCCGATCGTCCAGGGCTGATTGGTGCCGTGGATACGGTACTCGGTCGAGCCGAGATAGAGCGCGCGTGCGCCGAGCGGGTTTTCCATGCCGCCGGCGAGATAGGTCGGCAGATAACGGCCCTTGGCGGCTTCGCGGGCGATCATCACGGCCGGGGGCCGCCAATCCGGCCAGACGCGCTTGTTGGTGATCTTGTGGGTGCCGGACCATTCGAAGCCCGGCTTGCCGGTGCCGACGCCATAACGCCGCGCCTTACCGTTCTTCCCGACCAGATAGAGGAAATTCTCTCGCGTATCGATGACGATCGTGCCCGGCTTCTGCGGGCCGTCATAAGCGACTTCCTGCGGCAAATAGAGGGGATCGATCTGCGGCCGCATCACCATGCGCTTGGCCGGCGCCTGCACCGCTGCGGTGCGCAGCTGATCGGGTTCGGCCAGCCGCCGGTAGCGCCGTTGCGGCTGCGCCTCTTGCCGGCTCTGCCGCACGATGCCCGGCGCATGGCCGAGCTGCAGCACCCAAGGCGCCGAAAGATCTGGGCTGACCACCACCGGCGGCCTCTCGGCATAGCGGTCGTTGGCATTCGCGGCACCGGCCGCAAGCACGGCCGCGGCGCCGAACAGTGGGAACAAGAATGTCTTCATCGCAACGCACCTTGATCGTCGAGCATGCCGGGGTGCAAAGCCTCCCCGATTTCGCCGACATTGGGCGCGAAGCGGCAACCGAAACATGAATCGGAATGCGTAAAATGCCGATCTGTCAGTAAAGCTTTTGGTGTGGTTACCGCCCGGTTCAGGAATCTGGTAAAGCCGCGGTAAAGGCTGCGTCAAAACGCGTTAACGCCAAGACACGAACGGAATTCCGCCATGGATGAAAAGACAGGTCTGCTTGCCGGTCCCGACGGCATCGCCCGCTGCTTCTGGCACGGCAACCTGCCGGATTATCTGCACTACCACGACCACGAATGGGGCCGGCCGGTCGCCGACGACCGCCGCCTGTTCGAGAAGATCTGCCTCGAAGGTTTTCAGTCGGGCCTGTCCTGGCTGACCATATTGCGCAAGCGCGACAATTTCCGCGAGGCGTTTGCCGGCTTCGATGTCGACAAGATCGCCGCCTTCACCGACGCCGATGTCGAGCGCCTGCTCGGCAATGCCGGCATCATCCGTCACCGCGGCAAGATCGTTTCGACCATCAACAACGCCAAGCGCGCCCGCGAACTCATCGACGAGGCCGGCTCGCTGGCCGCCTGGTTCTGGAAGTTCGAACCCGGCCCCGACGAGCGGCCCGAGATCGTCGACCTCGCGCATTTGCGCGCCAATCCGACGACGGCCGTCTCGGTCCGCATTTCGAAAGAGCTGAAGAAGCGCGGCTGGAGCTTTGTCGGCCCGACCACCGTCTACGCCTTCATGCAGGCGATGGGGCTGGTCAACGACCATCTCGAGGGCTGCGTCTGCCGCGAGCCGGTCGAGGCGGAACGGAAAGCGTTCAAGCGGCCGCAGTGAGCGCCCCTTTCCTTCTCCCCTTGTGGGAGAAGGTGGATTGGCGCGCAGCGCCAAGACGGTTGAGGGGTGCTGGACGAAGTGCGGTTTTGCCAAGCTGGAACACCCCTCATCCGACCGAGCTTCGCTCGGCCACCTTCTCCCACAAGGGGAGCAGGGAGAAGCACAAACCCTTGCCTTCTCCGGGCTGCATCGGTAGGACACGCCGACCCGAAATAAGTCACCGTTTACATAGCAAAGTACCCATCCCATGGCCGACAAATCCGAAAAGATGAAAGCGCGGCTGCCGCGCGGCTTTGTCGACCGCGGCGCCGACGATCTGCGCGCCGTCGAGAAGATGATGGCGACGATCCGCTCGGTCTTTGAGCTCTACGGTTTCGAGCCGGTCGACCAGCCGCTGATCGAATACACCGATGCGCTCGGAAAATTCCTGCCCGACCAGGACCGGCCGAACGAGGGCGTGTTCTCGTTCCAGGATGATGACGACCAGTGGCTGTCGCTGCGCTACGACCTGACCGCGCCGATGGCGCGCTTTGTCGCCGAGAATTTTGAGCGCCTGCCGAAACCCTATCGCAGCTATCGCTCCGGCTGGGTGTTCCGCAACGAGAAGCCCGGCCCCGGCCGCTTCCGCCAGTTCATGCAGTTCGACGCCGACACGGTCGGCACGCCGGGTGTCGCGGCCGATGCCGAGATGGCGATGATGATGGCCGATGTGATGGAGGCGCTCGGCATCAAGCGCGGCGACTACGTCGTCCGCGTCAACAATCGCAAGGTGCTCGACGGTGTGCTCGAGGCGATCGGCCTCGGCGGCGACGAGAACGCTGGCCGCCGGCTGCAGGTGCTGCGGGCGATCGACAAGCTGGACAAGCTGGGCGTCGGGGGCGTGCGCCTGCTTTTGGGCGCCGGGCGCAAGGACGAGAGCGGTGATTTTACCAAGGGCGCCGGGCTGGGTAACGCGCAAATCGATGTTGTGATCAGCTATTTCACGGTCATGGCGCAGCATGATCCCGAACAAATTGTCCAGACACTGGGATCTATCACCCCAGGGCTCAGCAATCTTGTCGAGGAAAGGAAACTCGAACATCTCGGCATAACGAATGCCTCGTTTGTTGAGGGTCTTGCAGAGCTGGAGCAGATAAGAACCATGGTCGCGCAAAGCGGCTACGGTGAGGATCGCATCCGCATCGACCCCTCCGTCGTGCGTGGCCTCGAATATTACACCGGCCCGGTCTACGAGGCCGAGCTGCTGGCCGAAATCCCCAATGAGGACGGCCAGATCGTGCGCTTCGGTTCGGTCGGCGGCGGCGGACGTTATGACGGTCTCGTCTCGCGCTTTCGTGGCGAGCCGGTGCCGGCGACCGGTTTTTCGATCGGCGTCTCGCGACTGATGACGGCGCTGAAGAACCTCGGCAAGCTCGATACTTCCGATGTCATCGCGCCGGTCGTCGTGCTGACCATGGACAAGGATACGGAAAGCCTCGGCCGCTACCAGAAGATGGTGGCCGAGCTGCGCGCCGCCGGCATCCGCTCGGAAATGTATCTCGGCGGCGCAGGCATGAAGGCGCAGCTGAAATATGCCGACCGTCGCGGCAGCCCGGTCGCTGTCATCCAGGGCGGCGACGAGCGCGCCAAGGGCGAGGTGCAGATCAAGGACCTGATCGAAGGCGCGAAAATGTCGGCCGAGATCGCCGACAACGCCGAATGGCGCGCCGCACGACCGGCGCAGGTGACCGTGGCGGAGAGTGAGCTGGTTGCCGAAGTGAAGAAGATACTGACGGCGCAGGCCGAGGAGCGGGCGCGTGGCAAGTAGGGCGCCGCTTCCTTCTCCCCTTGTGGGAGAAGGTGGCCGAGCGAAGCTCGGTCGGATGAGGGGTGTTCCAGGGAACGACGCCTCATTTCTTCCGGCACCCCTCATCCGTCTTGGCGCGTCGCGCCAATCCACCTTCTCCCGCAAGGGGAGAAGGGGAGGTGGCGTTTTATGACCTCCCGCCCCGCCATCGCATCCGACATCACCAAGCTCTTCGCCGCGCGCAACACCCATGCGGTCGAGGTCGCTGTGCTGCAGCCGGCCGATCCGTTCCTCGACATGGCCGGCGAGGATTTGCGGCGCCGTATCTTTCTCACCGAGAGCGAGACCGGGCAGACGCTTTGCCTGCGGCCGGAATTCACCATTCCGGTCTGCCTCGACCACATTGCCAGCCAGGCCGGCACGCCGCGCCGCTATTCCTATCTCGGCGAGGTGTTTCGCCAGCGCCGGGAGGGCGGCAACGAATTTTTCCAGGCCGGCATCGAGGATCTCGGCGACCGCGACACGGCCGCGGCCGACGCCCGCTCGCTGGCCGATGCGCATGCGCTGCTGTCGCTGGTGCTGCCCGGCCGGGAGCTGGCGGTGACGCTCGGCGACCAGACCATCTTCGAAGCGGTGCTGGCAGCGCTTGGCCTGCCGCGCGGCTGGCGCATGCGGCTGGCCCGCGCCTTCGGCTCGGCGCCGATGCTGGAAGCAGCCCTTGCCGACCTCGCCAATCCACCGCGCAACAGCCAGCTTGCCGGCGCGGCCGCCGCCCTTGTCCTCGACGGCGATCTCGACGGTCTTTCGGCGCATGTCGCCGGCGGCATGGAAGAGGCTGGGCTGTCGGCAACGGCCGGGCGTTCGCCGTCCGAGATTGCGCGGCGCCTGATCGAGAAAGCCGAACTGCGCAGCGTACGGCTGTCGAACGAGGCATTCGCGGCACTAAAGAGTTTCCTGGCGATCGACGTGCCGCTCGACAACGCCGCCGGAGCGCTCGAACGTTTTGCAGCCGATGCCGGGCTTTCACTGGGGGCTGCGCTGGAGAATTTCGCAGCCCGCGCCGCGGCCATCGCAAGCCTCGGCCTGCCGATGTCTGAAATCAGCTACGACGCCGCCTTCGGCCGGCCGCTCGATTACTACACCGGCCTCGTCTTCGAGATCGCGGCGCCGGATGGCGACCGGCCGCTCGCCGGTGGTGGCCGCTACGACCGGCTGCTGACGCTGCTCGGCGCCAAAACGCCGATCCCCGGCGTCGGTTTTTCCGTCTGGCTCGACCGCATCGAGGCGCTGCGGGAGACGGCGCCATGATCACGCTGGCGATCCCGTCGAAAGGCCGGCTCAAGGAGCAGGCGCTGGAGGTGCTGGCCAAGGCCGGGCTTGCCGTCAGCCTGCCCGGCGACGAGCGCAAATATCGCGCCCGCATCGACGGCCTTGACGGCGTCGAGATAGCGTTCCTGTCGGCCTCGGAGATATCAGGCGAAATCGGCCAGGGGTCCGTCGATCTCGGCATCACCGGCGAGGACCTTTTGCGCGAAAACCTCGCCGATTGCGAGGCGCGCGCCGAAATCATCGCCCGCCTCGGTTTCGGCAATGCCGATGTCGTCGTCGCCGTGCCCGACATCTGGCTCGATGTCGACACCATGGCCGACCTGGACGACGTCGCCGCCGATTTCCGCCAGCGCCACGGCCGCCGGCTCAGGATCGCCACCAAATACTGGCGCCTGACCCAGCAGTTCTTTTCGCAAAAGCACGGCATCCAGGTCTACCGCATCGTCGAAAGCCTGGGCGCCACCGAAGGCGCGCCGGCAGCCGGATTGGCCGATATCGTCGTCGACATCACCACGTCAGGCGCGACGCTGCGCGCCAACCATCTCAAGGTGCTGGCCGATGGGCTCATCCTGCGCTCGCAGGCCTGTCTCGTCGCGTCGAGGAAGCAGCGCGCTGTGGCCGACGAGGCGACTTTGCGCGATATTGCGGCCAGGATGGCATCGGTGAATTCAGGCTGACGTCGCCAATCTCCCCCCTTGAGGGGGAGATGTCGCCGAAGGCGACAGAGGGGGTCGGTACGTCTTGACGCGACTCTCCTAACGGACAGAACAGGCAGGTGCTCCACGCGAGACGACCCCCTCTGGCCTGCCGGCCATCTCCCCCTCAAGGAGGGAGATTGGCAGCTTGGCCGCTGGCACCAACCTGAAGCGATTTTCTTGGCGTACAGCAATTTTGTTCTTGCTTTGTGCCGGCAGCTATGCTACTAATTTCGCTATGGTGCCAATTGGCCCCGAAGACCCGCCCGCCGAGGCGGGTTTTTTATTTTCGGCCCTTACAGGCGAGTTCCCACCCAGCCCTGCCATCGGCGGGATTTCCACCACCCCGCTGGGCTGATAGGCTCGTTCTGTCTGCGGAGGACACGGCGATGCCGATCAATCTCGACGAGTTGAAGAATGCCAGCAATTTGCGCTCCAGGCGCGATGGCGGTTCGTTCATTGCGCCGGTCGACGGCACGGCGCATGTCTCGGGCGAGCGCAGCGTGCCGCTGCTCAACCTGACCATCCCGGCGCTGTTTGCCGATACGGTCGGCAAATACGGCACGCTCGATGCCGCCGTCTTCGTCGAGCAGGACAAGCGCTTTACCTGGGAGGAACTGTCGGAGACGGTCGATGCGCTGGCCGCCGGCTTCCTGGCGCTCGGCCTCGAGAAAGGCAATCGCGTCGGCATCTGGTCGCCGAACCGCTGGGAATGGCTGGTGACGCAATTCGCCACCGCCCGCATCGGCCTGATCCTGGTCAACATCAACCCGGCCTATCGGTTGGTCGAGCTGGAATATGCCTTGAACAAGGTCGGTTGCAAGGCGCTGGTCACCGCCGCCACATTCAAGAGCTCCGACTATCTCGGCATGATCGAGACGCTGGCGCCGGAGATCGCAAAGGCCACCCCCGGTAAGCTCGACGCCAACAAGCTGCCGGCACTGAAGATCGTTATCCGCATGGACGAGGAGAATTCTGCGGGCATGTTCAATTTCGCCGACGTGCTGGCGATGGCCGGGCGCGACGAGCATGACAAGCTCGACCGGATTTCCGCGGGGCTGAAACCGGACGACGCCATCAACATCCAGTTCACCAGCGGCACGACTGGCGCGCCCAAGGGCGCGACGCTGACCCACAACAACATCGTCAACAACGGCAATTTCGTCACCGCGGCAATCCGGCTCACCGTCGACGACCTGCTGTGCATCCCGGTGCCGCTCTATCATTGCTTCGGCATGTCGATGGGCACGATGGGCTGCGTCACCAAGGGCGCGACCATGGTTTTCCCCAGCGAGGGTTTTGACGCCGGCGCCACGTTGAAGGCGGTGGCAACGGAAAGCTGCACCGCGCTTTACGGCGTGCCGACCATGTTCGTCGGCCTGCTCGACCATCCCGAGTTCGCCTCCTTCGATCTCACCAGCCTGCGCACCGGCATCATGGCCGGCTCGCCATGCCCGATCGAGGTGATGAAGAAGGTTGTGTCGCTGATGCATATGGCAGAGGTGACCATCGCCTACGGCATGACCGAGACCAGCCCGGTGTCGTTCCAGAGCAGCGTCGACGACCCGCTGGAAAAGCGCGTCTCGACCGTCGGCCGCGTCCATCCGCATGTCGAGGTCAAGGCCATCGACGCCGAAGGTGCCACCGTCGCGGTCGGCGCGCCAGGCGAGCTCTGCACGCGCGGCTATTCCGTGATGAAGGGCTATTGGGACGACGAGCAGAAGACCCGCGAGGCGATCGACGCCGACGGCTGGATGCACACCGGCGACCTCGCCACCATCGATGCCGAGGGCTATTGCAACATCGTCGGCCGGGTCAAGGACATGGTCATCCGCGGCGGCGAGAACGTCTATCCGCGCGAGGTCGAGGAGTTTCTCTATCGCCACCCCAAGGTCAAGGAGGTGCAGGTGTTCGGCATTCCCGACCCGAAATATGGCGAGGAGCTGTGCGCCTGGATCGTGCTCAAGCCCGGCCAGATCACCACCGAGCAGGAGATCAAGGCGTTCTGCGCCGGCCAGATCGCCCATTTCAAGATCCCGCGCTACATCCGCTTCCGCACCGAATTGCCGATGACGGTGACCGGCAAGCCGCAGAAATTCCTGATGCGCCAGGCGATGGTCGATGAACTGGGATTGGTGACGCAGAAGACGGCGTGAAAAGGCTTCCGTTTGTATCTACGCGTGACGGAGGCGTTGTTTGGGCAACATATTTGAGGGGTGTTCCATGCGGATTGGGTTAGGCGTGCTTTTCCTGGCAACTCAGCTGGCAGCCACTGCGGTGCTGGCGCAGACGGCGGCCGAGCGTGAGGCCTGCCAAGCAGATTACCAGAGATTGTGCAGGGGCGTGTTGCCGGGCGGTGGCCGCGTCGTCAAATGCCTGGCCGGTCACATGAGCGAGCTGACGCCCGAATGCAAGAAGGTCGTCAAGGCCAACACGCCCGGCTAGCGCGCGAGCTTCCTGCGGGTGCGATTGTCCTTCCCTTGTGGGGAGGGGCTAGGGGGTGGGGTACGCTGCGATGGCGTCATGACCTGTCATATGCGATTTCTCTGGATGGCCGCGGTGCGCAACAGTGGTTGCAAATCGCCCTTCCACGGGATTTGCGGGAAGGCAAGAAGGTGACAATGAGTGGTCTCGCAAGATCGGCGGTTTCCTACGGCATGCCGCTGGCCGCGCTGGCGATAGCTGTCGCGGTCAGGGCCAGCGGGGTGTCGGTGGACGAAGGGTCGCTGGGCACCAGGATATTCATCGGCGCGCTGTCGAGCGCGATCATGTTCACCACCATTTTCGTGGTGCTCGACCACGCCGAGGCGGTGGCCAGGCGGGTAGGCGAGCCGTACGGCACGTTGGTGCTGACCATCGCGGTGACGGCAATCGAAGTGTCGATCATCGTTTCCATCATGCTGCATGGGGCCAACAACCCGACGCTTGCACGCGAATCCGTGTTCTCGACGGTGATGATCACCTCCACCGGTGTTGTCGGCATGTGCCTGACGTTTGGCGGCTGGCGCCATCGCAAGCAGGCGATCGTCCGGCAAGGGACCAGCGCCTATCTGGCGGTTCTGGTCGCGCTCAGCGTCATGACGCTTATTCTGCCGACCTACACGCGAACCACCGATCCCGGCACGTTTTCGGCGGCCCAACTTGGCTTCGTCAGCGTGCTTTCAGTGCTGCTCTATGCCGGTTTTCTGTTCGCGCAGACTGTCCGCCACCGCGACGATTTCATCGACGGGCAAGCGCATGGCGCCGCAGTGCGAACCGACGCTCACGAAAGCGTCGCCGCCGGCGCTGTTCTCCTGCTGATCGGGCTGATCGGCATCGTCATGCTGGCCGAACAGGTCGCAGCCAGCGTCGAAGATGCGCTCGTCGCCTACCAGGTGCCGCAGGCCGACGCCATTGTCGGCGCAATGATCGCCGCGCTGGTTCTGATGCCGGAGGCCATTTCGGCGGTTCGTGCCGCACTCAACAACGAGCTGCAGCGCGGCCTGAACGTCGCGATGGGCTCGGCCTGCGCGACAATCGGTTTGACAATACCGGCAATCGCCGCCGCCAGCCTGCTAACCGGAAGAGGCCTGACCCTGGGCCTGCCGGCGACCGACACGGTACTTTTGGTTCTGGCGCTTTTCATCTGCAATGTGAGCTTTAGCACGGAGAGGACGACGTTCCTGACCGGCTTGGTCCATCTGGTGGTGTTTTTTACTTGGGTGTTTTTGATATTTGTGCCGTGAGGGGGTGGGGCGGATGGGCCAGGAAACCACTATCGACAGGTTTTCGAACGAGCGGTCATCAGTTTCCGCACCGAGTTGCGAAGTAGGCAAGCCGCAGAAGTTCCGGATGAGGCGATGGTCGAGAATTGAGAGTGGTGACAGCAAAGACGGCTTGAGGGGTGGGCGCCAATTTGTATCCTTTGCGCCGTGGGCGGACGCTTAGCACCAAGGCCTTGAACGTCTCGATCTGCAGCCGATAGCGGAATGGCGGCTTTAACGTTTGAAGAAGGATTGCGGACTTTCAGCCCGACGGGACCAAGGTCTGCTCCCGGGTCTAGCCGTCCGGTCTCAATGGCGTCCCGGACTGCCCGGTGGATCTGCGTTGCCAGTGGCGGGTGGCGGGGCAGCCACAGGGTGGACATTTCAGCCCACATGGAAAATGATCATGTTGCCATGCACAACACTGCAGTGCTCTGATCTCGACGAAAAGCCTGAGCGTAGAAGCGGATCAACCGACCTCCGGGTCCAGCGAGCGAGGACGCAAATGGACACCCCAGAGAATGGGCAATTGCATCGCGACGCGGGCGGGCGACCCTGTCGATCGGCCGGCCGGCTTCCCCGCGCCGCCGTGTCGGCGGCATTCCTGCTCGGCATGGCTTTCAGCAGCACTGCGTTTGCGCAGGACCAGCAGCTACCCGTGGTGACAGCGGCCAAGCCGGTGGTCCGTGAAATCGTCGAAGACGACGAGTTCGTCGGGCGCTTCGAAGCCGTCGACCAGGTCGCCATCCGTTCGCGCGTCAGCGGCTATCTGGACAAGGTCAGCTTCCAGGACGGCGCACTGGTCAACAAGGGCGACCTGCTCTTCACCATCGACGAGCGTCCGTACCAGGCGGCTTATGATGCTGCCAAGTCGCAAGTGGACGTCGCCAAGAGTCTGCTCGAATTCTCCAAGATGCAGCTGGATCGCGCCGACGAACTCGCCAAGACCGGCAATATCTCAACCGCGACGGTCGACGACCGACGGCGGGAATACCTTTCGGCGCAGGCGCAGATGCAGGGCGCGACGGCTGCGCTGACGACGGCCAGCCTGAACATGGAATTCACTGAGATCAAGGCGCCCTTGTCCGGCCGCATCGACCGCCGGCTGGTGTCGGTCGGCAACCTCGTGCAGCCGGATTCCACCTTGCTGACGACCATCGTTACGCGCGATCCGATCGACTTCTATTTCGACGTCGATGAGCGCCTGTATTTCAGCTATGCCCGCGACGCGAAGGAGCGCGGCGGCAGCATGCAGGAAGGCGCCGGCGGGCTCGAGGTGGTAGTTCGCGTCGCCGACCGCGCGGAGGCGGTATTCAAAGGCAAGCTCGATTTTGCCGAGAACCGGATCGACAACGCGACCGGCACCATGCGGGTGCGTGCAAGGTTTCCCAACGCCGATGGCATTCTCCAGCCAGGCATGTTCGGGCGCATCAACGTGCCGGGGTCGCTGCCGCATAGCGGCGTGCTGGTGCCCGACGAGGCGATCGGCGCCGATCAGGATCGCCGCATCGTGTTCCTGGTGGATGAGGCCGGGATGGTGTCGGCGAAGCCCGTGCGCACCGGCCCGCTTCTCGACGGCTACCGGGTCATCCGCCAGGGCCTGACCGGCGACGAGACAATCATCGTCAAAGGGCTGATGCACGCCAGGCCCGGCACCAAGGTGAAGGTCGAGATGGTGACGTTGCCGCCCAAGGCCGAGACCGCCGAGTTGCAGCAATGAGGTTCGCACATTTCTTCGTCGACCGTCCGATCTTCGCATCGGTCGTTTCGATCGTCCTGCTGATCCTCGGCGGGATTGCTTATACCCAACTGCCGGTCGCGCAATATCCCGAGATCGCGCCGCCGACCATCGTCGTTCGCGCGCAGTATCCGGGTGCTGACGCCGAGACGGTCGCAGCGACGGTGGCAACGCCGATCGAGCAGGAGATCAACGGCGTCGAGGGCATGCTCTACATGTCGTCCTATTCGTCGGGCGACGGGGCGATGGCGCTGACCATCACCTTCAAGCTGGGCACCGATCTCGACCAGGCTCAGGTGCTGGTGCAGAACCGCGTGTCGGTCGCCGAGCCGCGCCTGCCCGAAGAAGTCCGCCGCCTCGGCATCACCACCACCAAGAGCTCGCCCGACCTGATGATGGTCGTGCACATGCTGTCGCCCGACAATACGTACGACCAGCTCTACGTCTCGAACTACGCCCGCTCGCGGGTGCGCGACATACTGCTCAGACTAGACGGCGTCGGCGACCTCATCATCTTCGGCGAACGCGAATATTCGCTGCGCATCTGGCTCGATCCGGAAAAACTGTCCGCCCTGGGGATGACCTCGGGCGATGTGGTGCAGGCGCTGCGCGACCAGAACGTCCAGGTGTCGGGCGGCTCGATCGGCGCGCCGCCGACCAGCACCGGCACGGCGTTCCAGTACACGGTCACCACGCAAGGCCGCTTCAACGACGCACGCGACTTCCGATACGTGATCGTCAAATCGACCGACGACGGCCGCCTGATCTCGCTGCAGGACGTGGCGCGCATCGAGCTCGGCGCCAAGGATTACGTCACCAACTCCTATCTCAACGGCAAACCGGCGGTGGCGCTCGCCATCTTCCAGCGGCCGGGCACCAATGCGCTCGCCGCAGCCGCGGAGATCCAGGACAAGATGAAGGAGCTTTCCCGCGACTTCCCGAAGGGGTTGAGCTACGACATCGTCTACAATCCGACCGAGTTCGTCGCCGAGTCGATCCAGGAGGTCTACAAGACGATTCTCGAGGCGATGCTGCTGGTCATCATCGTCATCATCGTCTTCCTGCAATCGTGGCGCATGGCGATCGTGCCGATCGTGGCGATCCCCGTGTCGCTGATCGGCACGCTGGCGGTGCTTTACGCCGCCGGCTTCTCGCTCAACATGCTGACGCTGTTCGGCCTAGTTCTGGCGATCGGCATCGTCGTCGACGATGCGATCGTCGTGGTCGAAAACGTCGAGCGCAATATCGCCAGAGGGCTGGCGCCCAATCCGGCGTCGCACCTGACCATGGACGAAGTCGGAACGGCCGTCATCGCGATCTCGCTGGTGCTGATAGCCGTGTTCGTACCGACAGCCTTCATCCCCGGCATTTCTGGGCAGTTCTATCTGCAGTTTGCGATCACCATCGCGGTGTCGACGGCGATCTCGGCATTCAATTCGCTGACGCTTTCGCCGGCGCTGGCCGCACTGCTGTTCAAGCCGCATCACGCCGCGGCGGCGCCGCCGCGCTTTTTCCTGGCGCGGTTCGGACGGGCGCTCGCCGACGGCTTCAATCGCGGCTTCGACAGGGTCGCCCATTGGTATTCGAGCATCATCCGCGTGCTGGTCGGCTCGTGGATAACGATCGCCGCCATGCTGGCCGTTTTCGCGGCCCTCATCTACGCCACGGTCTACATGGTGCAGTCGGTGCCGCGCGGTTTCATTCCGTCGCTTGACCAGGGCTATGCGATCGTCGTCATCCAGTTGCCGGACGGCGCTTCGCTGTCGAGGACCGATGCGGTCATTCAGCAGGCGTCGCAGATCATCCAGAAAACGCCAGGCGTCGACTACGCAGTCGCCTTCGCCGGCTTCTCCGGCGCGACCTTCACCAACGCCAGCAACGCGGGCGTGATCTTCGCCAGGTTCAAGCCGTTTGACGAGCGACTAAAAGCCGGCCAGTCGGCGACCCAGGTCATCGGCAATCTGTTCGGCAGCCTGCAAAGCATCAAGGAAGCCTTCATTATCGCACTGCCGCCGCCGCCGATCCGCGGCGTCGGCAATGCCGGCGGCTTCAAGCTGCAGATCCAGGAGCGCAACAGCGCCGACATGCGGCAGATCCTGGCGCTTGCCAACGAAATCGCCGGCAAGGCCAACAAGACGCCGGGGCTGACGGGCGTGTTCACCACGTTCTCCGCGTCGAGCCCGCAATTCTTCCTGGCGATCGATCGCGACAAGGCGCGCATCCTGAACGTGCCGATCCCCAACATCTTCGAGGCGCTGTCGATCAATTTGGGCACCGCCTACGTCAACGACTTCAACGCTTTCGGGCGCGTCTACCAGGTGCGGGCGCAGGCCGACCAGGCGTTCCGTCTCGATCGCGCCGACATCTTGAAACTGAAGGTGCGCTCGGCGACCGGCGCGCTGGTTCCGCTCGGCACGTTGGTCGAGATCCGCGACGTCACCGGCCCGGCGCTGGTCCAGCGCTACAACATGTACGTTTCGGTGCCGTTGCAGGGCAACGCCGCGCCCGGCGTTTCCACGGGCGACGCGCTGGCATTGATGGAAGGGATCACGGCAAAGACGCTGCCGGCCGGTACCTCCTATGAATGGACCGAGCTCGCCTATCAGGAGCGCAACACCGGCAATGCCGCTGTCTATATCTTCGGACTGTCGGTGTTGTTCGTGTTCCTGGCGCTGGCGGCGCAATATGAAAGCTGGGTGCTGCCGTTCGCCATTGTGCTGGTGGTGCCGCTCGGCGTGCTCGCGGCGTTGCTCGGCGTGTCGTTCCGAGGGCTGGACAACAACATCCTCGTGCAGATCGGCCTCATCGTGCTAATCGGGCTTGCCGCCAAGAACGCGATCCTGATCGTCGAATTCGCGCGGCAGGCGCAGGAACGCGGGCTGTCGGCCGCCGAGGCTGCCGTCGAAGCCTGCCGGCTCAGGCTGCGGCCGATCCTGATGACCGCTTTCTCGTTCATCCTCGGCGTCGTGCCGCTGATGATCGCAACGGGCCCGGGCGCAGAAATGCGCCAGTCGCTCGGCACCGCGGTATTCTCCGGCATGCTCGGCGTCACCTTCGTCGGCCTGTTCCTGACGCCGGTGTTCTACGTCACGCTCAGGTCGCTGTTTTCACGGCGCAAGCCCCGTGCCGAGGCCGAGCCTTCGGGGCCGGCAGAGGCGCCATCGGAGACGGCCGCCGAGTAGGGTTACGAATTCGCCGCGTCGGGCGCGGCTTATCACTCCAGAAAATCGGCGCGGCGCGGCAACGGCCACGATCTGCGCGACCTCGGCGTCGAGGTGCGGCGGAGACCCTGCTCCGTCTGATCCAGCCTAACAGCCGCATCCAGCTCAGCGAGACGATGCAGGGCGGCGAGGCCAATGCGATCTTCTATCTGGTCGACCGGGCGGGGCTTGAGGGCGCAACCGCGACCTCCGGAGTCCTCGCTTGCGATGTCTGCTTTCAGGACGCGGAGAAGCTGATCTCTACGGCCGAGATCGGGCGCGAAGCGGTCATCCACGATCTTCAGGTTTTGACCCAGGACGGCCTTTCCCCGGTAGTGAGCGGGAAGGGCGCGGTCGTCGAGCGAGTTGTCAGCCGCCTATTTCCGCAGCCCATTAATGTGCAACTTGGGAAGCCGCTGACATCAATTCCTCCGGATTCGGCGCCTTGGGGGTATTGAGGCCAGCCTCCAGAACTTCAGTGAAGCTCCAGCGTACAATGCCCCCTCGGTCGATGAGAAACTGACCAACCAGCAGCTCCTTAGCGGAAGCCATCATCTGCTGATCGGCTTCCGTAATCTCATACCCCTCCTTCTTGTTGAGCAACTCGTTTATTGCGATGGGGTCCATAGGCTCGGGCAACTCACCCGGGAGATCGATACGGATCCCCATGACCTTGTCCATCCCGATCTCGCGCAAGCCGAAAGCACGGTGCGAGGCCCGCTCCGGGTCGGACGCGGCGAGAAGATCGGGTGTCGGATGGTAACGGAAATAGAGCCGTGCCCGCTCTACCGGCGTATTGACGACCGCCAGGCATTCGACGCCTTTCTCAGCCAGAGCCGGCTTGAGTTGCGCCATTGCCGCGACATTGCGCCGGCAGAACGCACAGTGCAGGCCTCGAAACAAGCCGATCAACAATGGGCTACGACCTCGAAAATCAGTGAGCGCGATTTTGCCTTCGCGGGAGATCGCATCGAGAATAATATTCGGCGCCCGGTCGCCCGGCTGCAGCGGGCGTTCGACATTACTCGTGGACATGGACAACCTCCTCGCCCGGGTAAGCACACCCAGCCATCGGGGGTTGAGTCCGTGCTGGGCGACGCCAGGGCAAAAATTGCTTTCGACCTTTGTCATATTGCCGAGGTCGAGATTAGGCGCGTTGCAGGTGCATCATAACACGAAAAAAGCCTCTGCGGGTCGCCCGTTTCGCGAGTTGTCGCGAGCGCTGTGGTAAACAGTGTATCGTCTCATCCGTGCCATGGGACGACACAGCGGCGGGACCGATTGGATCTTCACATGCTTGCGGTGTTCAAGCCTTGAAACTTGGGCGGCTTCCATGTGCCCGGACGTCAAATGCCGACCGCACAGATCGCAGATCTCTGCCCTCAGCGGAACCGAGCGCCGTGCAGCCGGTTAAGTCGGCATGAAGCCACCACCAATCCAAGGCCGCATCATGAGCATTCTGCAAACCACGAAGAAAGCCGTCGAGCAGGTCACCAGTGCCGCCAGACCGGGCCGGCGAGAGGTCGCCGATCTTCTCCGGCCGCGCAAAGCGAATGAATTTCGGTTCCGGGATGATGGCCTTGTGCCCAACCATCCGTTCTGGCCGCTTGTCGTCTATCGCGGCGCCGTGACGCTGCCCGAGGAATTCGATCCGGCGGCCGTCATGGAGGCGCTTTTCGAAGCCAATGGCTGGGGCGATAGCTGGCGCAACGGCATCTACGGCTACGTCCACTACCATTCGCGCATCCACGAGGCGCTCGGCGTTGCGCGCGGCACGGCCAAGGTCCGCTTTGGCGGCAACAAGGGACGAACGCTGTCGCTGAAGGCCGGCGACGTCGCGGTTCTTCCGGCCGGCACCGGGCACCAACGTCTTTTCGCATCCGACGATTTTCTGGTTGTCGGCGCCTATCCTCCATCCGGCACCTATGACCTGTGTACGACCGCCGCCGACCATGCCAAGGCAGTCGTCACGATCCCCAGGGTTGGCCGTCCGCGCAAGGACCCTGTCTATGGAAGCAACGGCCCGTTGCTCGCAGCCTGGGAAAAGGATTGAAGCCGTTCCTTTCTTGCGGGTTGGCTTCGGGGCTAAAACCGGATCCTTGACCCGCCGCTCTACGCTGCCAGCACCGCCGCATCCAGCCCGCGGATGATCTTCGCCAGTTCGACGCATTCGTCGTGCCGAACCTTGTTGCGCCGCCAGGCGAGGCAGATCGTGCGCTGCGGCATCGGTTCCTGGAACGGCACGATCTTCAAATCGGGGATAGTGCTGGCTGGCCCGGCCGCCATTTCCGGGATGAGCGTGACGCCGAGCCCATGCGCCACCATCTGCAGCAGCGTCGTCAGGCTGGTCGCGCCATAGCTTGCCATCGCCACCGGCCGCACGTTGCCGCAGACGGCGAGCGCCTGTTCGCGCAGGCAATGGCCTTCCTCGAGCAGCATCAGCCGCTCCAGTGCCGGGCTCTCCGGTGGCACCGGCGGCGAGGCGAAGGCGGGGTCGCCGGCCGGCACGGCCAGGAAGAACCGGTCGGAGAAAAGTTCCTCGGTAACCAGGCCTGGGTAATCGAGAGGCAGCGCCGCGACGAAGGCATCGAGCTTCCCCGAGCCGGTGTCCTCGACCAGCGAGGCGGTCACGGCTTCGCGCAGTTCCAGCTGTAAGGCCGGGAAATGCCGTTTCAGCTCCGGCAGCACATGCGGCAGGAGATAGGGCGCTACCGTCGGGATGATGCCGAGCCGGAAGCGGCCTTCCAGCGCCGGGCGGCCGCGCCGGGCCGTCGCCTCGACGTCGCGGACGTCGGCAAGAATGCGCTCGATGCGCGGCAGCAGGACCTGCGCGTCGTCGGTCATCCGCACCACCTTGCCGCCGCGCTCGAACAGACGGCAATTCAGCCGCAGCTCCATCTCGGCGATCTGCGAAGACAGCGCCGGCTGGCTGACGCCGGCGAGTTTTGCGGCACGGCCGAAATGCAGCGTCTGCGCCAGCGCCTCGAAATAATGCATCTGCCGGACGGTCAAACCGATCATAAGGAAAACCTATCAGAATAAACAGCAAAGGCAATTTGTCTTTATCGGCTGGGCGGGCTAGTCTGGAACCATTCCAAGATGGCGCGGCCGCTGGCCCTGCCCGGAAAATCAACAAAATCCCGGAAAATCAACAAATCGGAGGCAAAGATGGACGCGAAAACCGACGACAATAGCGCCGGCAAATGCCCGGTCCCACATGGACCGGCCGCCAGGACCAACCGCGACTGGTGGCCGAACCAGCTCGACCTTGGCGTCCTCCACCAGCAGTCCAGCCTCTCGGATCCGATGGACGAGGACTTCGACTACGCCAAGGAATTCAAGAGCCTCGATCTCGATGCGGTGATCAGGGATCTGCACCAGGTGATGACCGATTCGCAGGATTGGTGGCCGGCCGATTTCGGTCATTACGGCCCGCTCTTCATCCGCATGGCCTGGCACAGCGCCGGCACCTATCGCATCGGCGACGGCCGTGGCGGCGCCGGCGCCGGCCAGCAGCGTTTCGCGCCACTCAACAGCTGGCCGGACAACGCCAATCTCGACAAGGCGCGCCGGCTGCTGTGGCCGGTCAAGCAGAAATACGGCAGGAAAATCTCCTGGGCCGACCTGTTGATCCTCACCGGCAACGTCGCGCTGGAATCGATGGGCTTCAAGACGTTCGGCTTCGCCGGCGGCCGCGCCGATGTCTGGGAGCCGGAGCAGGACGTCGACTGGGGATCGGAAACCAAGTGGCTCGCCGACGAGCGCTATTCCGGCGACCGCGAACTTCACGGCCATCTCGGCGCCGTGCAGATGGGGCTGATCTACGTCAACCCGGAAGGGCCGAACGGCACGCCCGATCCATTGGCCGCGGCGCGCGATATCCGCGAGACCTTCGCCCGCATGGCCATGAACGACGAGGAAACCGTGGCGCTCATCGCCGGCGGTCACACCTTCGGCAAGACCCACGGCGCCGGTGATGCATCGCTGGTCGGGGCGGAGCCGGAAGGCGCCGGCATCGAGGCGCAGGGCCTCGGCTGGTCGAGCAAGCATGCCACCGGCATTGCCGGCGACGCCATCACCTCGGGTCTCGAGGTGACCTGGACCACGACGCCGACCAAATGGAGCAACAATTTCTTCGACAATCTGTTCAACTACGAATGGGAGCTGACCAAGAGCCCGGCCGGCGCCCATCAGTGGACGCCGAAGGGCGGCGCCGGTGCAGGCACCGTACCGGACGCGCACGATCCGTCGAAGCGCCGCGCGCCGGCGATGCTGACCACCGACCTCGCGCTGCGCGTCGACCCGGCCTACGAGAAGATCTCGCGGCGCTTCCATCAGAATCCTGATCAGTTCGCCGATGCCTTCGCGCGCGCCTGGTTCAAGCTGACCCATCGCGACATGGGTCCGGCCGTCCGCTATCTCGGGCCGCTCGTGCCGAAGGAAGAGCTGATCTGGCAGGACCCGATACCGGCAATCGACCACGAGCTGGTCAGCGAACAGGACATCGCCTCGCTGAAGGCGAAGATCCTGGCCTCCGGCCTGTCCGTTTCCGAACTGGTCTCGACCGCCTGGGCCTCGGCCTCGACTTTCCGCGGCTCCGACAAGCGCGGCGGCGCCAACGGCGCCCGCATCCGCCTGGCCCCGCAGAAGGATTGGGAGGTCAACCAGCCGGCGCAGCTGGCCAAGGTGCTCGAGACACTCGAAGGCATCCAGAAGGGCTTCAATAACTCGCAGTCCGGCGGCAAGAAGATCTCGCTTGCCGACCTGATCGTTCTCGGCGGCGTCGCCGCGGTCGAGAAGGCGGCCAAGGACGGCGGCCATGACGTGGGGGTGCCGTTCACGCCGGGCCGCATGGACGCTTCACAGGAACAGACCGACGTCCAGTCCTTCGCCGCGCTCGAGCCGAAAGTCGATGGCTTCCGCAATTATGTCAGGGGTAAGCCGCCGATGTCGGTCGAAGCGATGCTGGTCGACCGGGCGCAGCTGCTGACCTTGACGGCGCCGGAGATGACGGTGCTCGTCGGCGGGTTGCGGGTGCTCGGCGCCAACAGCGGTCAGTCGAAGCACGGCGTGTTCACCGACAGGCCGGGCACGTTGACCAACGATTTCTTCGTCAATCTGCTCTCCATGAACACGGTCTGGGATCCGGCCGCCGGGTCCGATGAAGTCTACGAAGCACGCGACCGCAAGACCAGGGCGGTCAAGTGGACCGGCACCCGCGCCGACCTGATCTTCGGCTCGCACGCGCAATTGCGTGCGCTTGCCGAGGTCTACGGATCGGCCGACGCCGGGCAGAAGTTCGTCAGGGATTTCGCCGCCGCCTGGACCAAGGTGATGAACGCCGACCGTTTTGACCTCGCGGCCTGATCCGGGCATACGAATTTCTCGACGCAACAAAAAGGGCGCGGGTCTCGACCCGCGCCTTTTTCGTTGGGCTTCCGAAAAGTCAGTCTTTCTCGAAGATACCGGCCTTGGCGACCACGCCGGCAATGGCGCCGCCGATCAGCGGCGCGACGATGAACAGCCAGAGCTGGCCGATCGCCGCAGTTCCCGAAAACAGCGCCGGTCCGATCGAACGGGCCGGGTTGAGCGACGTGCCGGTCACCGGGATGATGGCGAAATGCAGGCCCGCCAGCGTCAGGCCGATGACCAGGCCGGCGAAGGCCGTGGTGTGCTTGGCGTTGGTGACGCCGAGGATCACCGTGACGAAGGTGAAGGTGCCGATCAGCTCCCACAGGAAGGCCGAGCTGACGCCCCATTTCGTCACATCCCAGCCATTGGCGCCGAAGCCGCCGGTGTGACCGCCGACCTGTCCGGAGACGATGATCCACAGCGCCAACGACGCGATGATGGCGCCGATGATCTGCGCGATCCAGTAGGGAATGACGTCCCTGGCCGGCATCCGCCCGGCGAGGAACACACCGAGCGTCACCGCCGGATTGAGATGGGCGCCGGAAATCGGGCCGATCGCATAGGCCGCCGCGATCAGGCCGATGCCGAACGCCAGACCGATGCCTTCCTGGCCAAGCGGCAGCGCGCCGCCGAAGCCGCCCGTCACCACCGAAGCCGTGCCGATGAACACCAATAGAAACGTGCCTAGAACTTCCGCCAGATAAGTTTTCATTGCCCTCTCCTCGTATCGACCCGCGGCTCCGCTTTTTCTGCGACGCGAATCACCGCGCAAAGAGTATTCGCAACCGCAAAACTTGCAAAGCAGAGCAGTTGCGCAAGCCGCTATGCTTGTGAGCGCCGGACATGCACATTAGAAACGTGTAATATATTGATCGAATTGTTTCGTTCCGCATGCCGGCGCCCGCCTGGTGGCCGCGGCTCGCTATGCACCAACCCACATTCGTCACCCCTCCGCATGGATCGTCTCGCCGTCGGCGAAACAGAACTGTTTCAATCAGGGCACGAAAAGCTCTAAGAGCAGGGCCGGAATTAATTTGCTGAGTAATGGAAGACGACAATGAGACTGGGCGGGCGGCTGGCGGCAGCCATCGAAGTGCTTGACGATATTGGCCGGCGTCACCGGCCGGTGGCCGATGCGCTGAAGGACTGGGGCCTGTCGCACCGCTTCGCCGGTGGCGGCGACCGTGCCGCGATCGGCAACATCGTCTACGACGCGCTGCGCCGCAAGCGCTCCGCAGGCTGGCTGCTCGGCGAGGACACGCCGCGCGCCATCGGCTTCGGCGCGCTGCTGCTCGAATGGGGCCAGACGGCGCAGTCGCTGAACGAGGCGCTCGAGGGCGACAAGTTCGCGCCGCCGCTGCTTACCGCCGACGAACTGACAACGCTCGGCGGTCGCCGGCTTGCCGATGCGCCGCCGGCCGTCAGGGCAGACATCCCCGACTGGTGCATGCCGCTGTTCGAACGGGCGTTCGGCACGGCCTGGGTGGAAGAGGGTGCCGCGCTGGCGACACGCCCGCCGCTCGACCTCAGGGTCAACACGCTGAAGGCCGATCGCGGCAAGGTGCTGGCGGAACTGGCGGAGACCGGCGCCAAGCCTGCCCGGATCGCGCCGCACGGTATCCGCATCCCGCCGATCGAAGGCGACGGCAGGCACCCGAACGTGCAGGCCGAGCCGGCCTTCCAGAAAGGCTGGTTCGAGGTCCAGGACGAGGGTTCGCAGATTGCGGCTGAACTGGCCGGCGCCGAGCCTGGAATGCAGGTGCTCGACTTTTGCGCCGGCGCCGGCGGCAAGACGCTGGCGCTGTCCGCGGCGATGGATAATCGAGGCCAGATCTTCGCTCACGATGCGGAGAAGGCAAGGCTGGCGCCGATCTTCGACCGCATCCGCCGCTCGGAAAACCGCAATGTGCAGATCGTCACCAAGCCGGCCGAACTCGCGCCGCTCGGCAAGCATATGGACATCGTCCTGATCGATGCGCCCTGCACCGGCAGCGGCACCTGGCGGCGCCGGCCGGATGCCAAATGGCGGCTGACGCAAAGACAGCTCGACGCCCGCAAGGGCGAGCAGGAGACGATACTCGATGCCGCCAGGGACTTCGTCAAACCCGGCGGCCTGCTGGTCTACATCACCTGTTCGGTGTTCGACGAGGAGAATGGCGACCAGGTTTCGGCCTTCCGGGACCGCCATCCCGGTTTTGTCCCGCTCGATCACCGCCAGCTTTGGGACAGCCGTTTTGCGGGCCACGAAGCGGCAATGCGGATAGGCGCTGCGGGCGGCATTTCGCTGTCGCCGTTGCTGAGCGGCACCGACGGCTTTTACTTCTGCGCGCTGCGGCGGGCCGGCTGAATCGTTGCCATCGATACAGGGCTAAGCCGAATGCTGCAGTGCAGCATTTGCGATTGCCTGCCGCCCACCCCTCTGCGATAAATGCCTTTGCAATAAGATTTGTCGAGAAACGAAGGGCGACGGCCATGGCAGCAAAGATCGTTCCTGCTCCCGATTACGAGGACCGCGTCAGGACGTCCTTCGCGCGCCAGAACGCGATGATGACGATTGGCGCCGAGCTGACGCTGGTGACGCCCGGCATCATCGAGATCGAAATGCCCTATTCTGCGGCATTGACGCAGCAGCACGGCTTTCTCCATGCCGGCGTCATTTCGACGGCTCTCGACTCGGCCTGCGGCTATGCGGCATTCTCGCTGATGCCGGAAAATTCCGGCGTGCTGACCATCGAGTTCAAGGTCAATCTGCTGGCGCCGGGCAGGGGCGAGCGTTTCCTGTTTCGCGGCTCGGTTACCAAGCCCGGCCGCACCATCATCGTCGCCGACGGCCAGGCCTATGCGTTCGCCGTCGACGGCGAGGCCAAGCTGATCGCCACGATGACCGGAACGATGATGACAGTGCTCGGCCGCGACGGCATCGAGGGCTGAGGAACGGGCAGGGGAGGATGGACGATCATGGCCGGCAAGACACCTGGTGAGCTCACCCCGATCTCCGGCAAATCCGTTCTCTTCGTCATGGCGGCCGAAGCCGAATACGGTCCACACCTGCAGCGGCTGTTCACGCCGCTGCTGACCGGCGTCGGACCGGTCGAGGCCGGCGTCGGACTCAGCGCCGAACTATCCCGGCTGCATGCCGGGATGGCGCTGCCCGATCTCGTCGTGTCGCTCGGGTCGGCGGGCAGCCGGACGCTGGAGCAGACGGAAATCTACCAGGCCGTTTCAGTCGCCTACCGCGACATGGACGCCTCGCCCCTCGGGTTCGAGAAGGGCGCCACGCCGTTCCTCGACCTGCCTGTCAGCGTGCCGCTGCCGTTCAGGATACCAGGCGTCAGACAGGCGACGCTGTCGACCGGGGCGGCAATCGTCTCCGGCGCCGCCTACGACGCGATCGCCGCCGACATGGTCGATATGGAGACCTTCGCCTGCCTGCGCGCCTGCCAGCTGTTCGACGTGCCGCTTATCGGCCTGCGCGGCATTTCCGACGGGGCAGCCGATCTGAGGCATGTCGGCGACTGGACCGAATATCTGCACGTCATCGACGAGAAGCTGGCCGCGGCGGTGCAACTGCTGGAACAGGCGATCGCCTCGGGCGCGATCGACTTCAAGCTTGTTGGGGCGGCAGCTTCTTAGCGTTGCCGAACAGCACGCCGATCATCCTGAAGCGAACGGCGTTGTCGCGATTGATGTAAGTGACTGACCCGGGCTCGTGATCGAGGGTCCAGCGTCCGGTCGCGCCGGTGTCCCAGTCGGCGACATAACCGTCATCGAGCATCCGCCAGCGCCCGCTTCGCGCCTCGCCATCGTCGAGCAGCATGTGCGCGGCACCCTCGCTTTCAAAATAGACGTAAGCCTCCTTGCCGTTTCGTTCCAACACATGGGTCATGCCCGGAATGAGCATTGCAAGGGTTTCCTTCTGAAGTGCTGCCATGATTTCCTCCTGAATTGAAGTCGCCGATTGCCTTGACCGGCATCGCCACTTAGAGTGAACTAGTAGTCAAGATGCTTGACTATGTATCGGGCGAGAAGAATTTGGTCAAGGGCCTTGACGAAAAACCTGAAGCGCTGCCGGATCACATAGGTTGGCGGCTGTGGCAGGCGAGCCGCGCCTGGCAGACCGAGTTCGCCGCTGCGATGCGCGCTGCCGGCCATCACTGGTTCACCGAAGCGCGTGCCGGCCTGCTTGGACACATCCCGCGCGGCGGCATGCGCCAGTCGGCGCTGATCGAGCGCTCGGCGATCTCAAAGCAGGCGATTCAGCAATTGCTCGATGGCCTGGAGACGGAAGGTGTGTTGCAGCGTCTGCCCGATCCGCAAGACGGTCGCGGCAAGCTTGTGCGCTACACCCGCAAGGGCCTGGACGCCCTGCGCGATGGCGACCGCATCAAGCTGCAGATCGAACGGAGCTATGTTGCCCGCCTTGGTCACGAGCGTTTCGCGGCGCTGATGGGCGCCTTGCAGTCGCTCGATACAACGCAAACGGATGCATTGGACAAAGCCTCTGGCGTTCAGGACGACACACCGGAATCGAAGTGAAAGCGCGACCTCACAACCCATTGCGCCGACTCGTTTCTTTCTCTAAACGCTCGCCATGAAAACAGCCAATCATCCCGACACCGTCCTGATTGTCGATTTCGGCAGCCAGTTCACCCAGCTGATCGCCCGCCGCATCCGCGAGGCCGGCGTCTTTTCCGAGATCGTGCCCTTCCAGTCGGCCGAGGCGGCGTTCAAGCGCGTCAATCCGAAGGCGGTGATCCTGTCCGGCGGCCCGGCCTCGACCGGCGACATCGGCAGTCCGCGCGCGCCGCAGATCGTCTTCGACGCCGGCGTGCCGGTGCTCGGCATCTGCTATGGCCAGATGGCGATGTGCGTGCAGATGGGCGGCGTCGCCGAAAGCTCCGACCACCGCGAATTCGGCCGCGCCTTCGTCGAGATCGCCAAGGACAGCCCGTTGTTCGACGGCCTGTGGGCGCCCGGCCAGCGCCACCAGGTGTGGATGAGCCATGGCGACCGCGTCATCTCCCTGCCCAAGGGGTTCGAGGTGCTCGGAAAATCGGAGGGCTCGCCCTTCGCTATCTTCGGCAATGTCGAACGCAAAATGTACGGCCTCATGTTCCACCCCGAAGTGGTGCATACGCCGGACGGCGCCAGGCTGCTCCGCAACTTCGTCCACAACATCGCCGGCATCGAAGGCGACTGGACGATGCGCGCCTACCGCGAGCACGCGGTCGAGACGATCCGCAAACAGGTCGGCAAGGGCAAGGTGATCTGCGCGCTGTCGGGCGGCGTCGATTCCTCGGTCGCGGCCTTGCTGATCCACGAGGCGGTCGGCGACCAGCTCACCTGCATCCTTGTCGACCACGGTCTGATGCGCAAGGACGAGGCATCAGGCGTGGTGGAGATGTTTCGCCAGCATTACAATCTGCCGCTGATCCTGGTCGACGCTGCGGACCGTTTCATCGGCGCGCTCGAGGGCGAGTCGGACCCCGAGAAGAAGCGCAAGACCATCGGGCGGCTGTTCATCGAAGTGTTCGAGGAGGAGGCCGAGAAGCTCGGCGGCGCCGATTTCCTGGCACAAGGCACCCTCTATCCCGACGTCATCGAAAGCGTCTCTTTCAGCGGCGGCCCGTCGGTGACCATCAAGTCGCATCACAATGTCGGCGGCTTGCCCGAACGCATGAACATGCAGCTGGTCGAGCCGCTGCGCGAATTGTTCAAGGACGAGGTGAGGGCGCTCGGCAAGGAGCTCGGCCTGCCCGACAGCTTCATTGGCCGGCATCCGTTCCCCGGTCCCGGTCTCGCCATCCGCTGTCCGGGCGGCATCACCCGCGAAAAGCTGGAGATCCTGCGCGAGGCCGACGCCATCTATCTCGACGAGATCCGCAAGGCCGGACTCTACGACGCCATCTGGCAGGCCTTCGCCGTGCTGCTGCCGGTGCAGACCGTCGGCGTGATGGGCGACGGCCGCACCTACGAGTTCGTCTGCGCGCTGCGCGCCGTCACCTCGGTCGACGGCATGACGGCCGACTTCTACCATTACGACATGGCATTCCTGGGAGCAGCCGCCACCCGCATCATCAACGAGGTACGCGGCATCAACCGCGTCGTCTACGACGTGACGAGCAAACCGCCAGGCACAATTGAGTGGGAGTGACGGATACAAATGGCGGCAATAGCGTAGTTTGAAGTAGTTACGACAAGTCTTCGTGGCACTCTTGAGCGACCTCCAATGACTCAGGATATTCCTCGTGTGATTTGATGGCGCTTTCTCGAAAAGTAAAGAGAGGTGTGGTCGGCGGAGTATATTGGCGTGCTGGAGCGTACAATTCGGCGGTTCGCTGGAGATCGGCGCAGCTGGCGTCGCAATCGGAAAATGAACGCAATCCTAGCCAGCGCAGCACGACAACTTGGCGACGTCCTTGGCAAAGCCGAGTGCCGCGAGCTTCAAGCCCTCGACAGTGGTTAAATACGGAAAGATCGCATCGGCGAGATCCTCGACATTGAGGCCTTGCCGGATCGCCAGCGCCGCGGTCTGGATACTGTCGGCTCCTTCCGGCGCGAGAATATGCGCGCCGAGCAACCGGCCACTGCTGGCATCGGCCACGAGCTTGATGAGCCCACGGGTGTCGCGAGCGGCGAGTGCGCGCGGCACCCGCTCGAGACCGATCGTCGAGACACGGACGGCATGTCCGGCGGCACGGGCCGCGGCCTCGGTGAGGCCCACGCTCGCCACTTGCGGGTCGGTGAAAACGATGGCAGGCATGGCGCTGTTGTCGTAGCGCAGGCTGTCGCCGTTGAGCGCATTCTTGGCAGCAAGCTTGGCACCATAGGCGGCCATGTAGACGAACTGGTCGCGGCCGGTGACATCGCCGGCAGCATAGATGCCGGCCCCGGAGGTGCGCATGCGGTCATCAACGACAATGCCGCCTTTCGGTGAGAGCACGATGCCGTGCTCGGCGAGCCCAAGGTCTTCGATGTTGGGCGTGCGACCGGTAGTGATCAGCACCTGATCGGCGTCGATCGTCGTATCGTGGCAGTCGATGGAAACGTCGAGCACAATGCCGTTCTCGGTCCCGCGGATAGCACGGTAGGCGATGCCAGAGACCACGGTGATCCCTTCGTCCTCGAAATACCCCGTCAGGGCCGCGCCGATCTCGGGCTCGGCCTCGGGGAGCAGCCGAGACCGGCAAACGAGCGTCACCTTGACGCCGGCGCGGGCGAACATCTGGGCGAGTTCCGCCCCGATGTAGCCGCCTCCGATGACGAGCAACGATCGTGGTAGCTCCTCAAGATCGAGCGCGGTCGTGCTGGCCAGATAGCGTACGGTCTCGATGCCAGGGATGGCGGGCACCGCCGGTCGCGCGCCGGTCGCGATTATGATCTTGCCAGCGGGAATGCGCCCGCCGTCTACCTCGACACCACCTTCCACGAGCCGCGCCGCGCCCTCGCGATAGGCGATGCCGTTATAGGCCGGCAGCAGGTCAATGTACTTGGCCTGGCGCAGATCGGAAACCAGCGCGTCCTTCTGGCGGACGGTTCCGCGCCAGTCCGTCAGCTCGGCCTCGGCCGCGATGCCGGCGAAACGTGCTGCCACGCGAGCGTTGTGAAGTGTCTCGGCAGCGCGGATCAGCGTCTTCGATGGGACGCAACCGATATTGACGCAAGTGCCGCCGATGGTGCCGTGGCCGATGAGGGCGACTTGCGCACCCTGATCGGCGGCGGTGATCGAAGCCGAGAAGCCGGCTGAGCCGGCGCCGATGACGACGAGATCGTAGGCGCCACCATTGCGACCGTTCGCGCGGAAGGGGCGGTCTGTTGCTGCAGCGCTCTTCAACGCCGCGCGGACCGACGCGTGTGGTGCCATCTCGAGGCCAGCGAGGCTGGGTCCGAAGAGAGCGCGACCCGCCTCCAGTCCTTCCTCGATCGACAGCCGAAAACCAGGCTCGTCCGCGGTACGCTCGCGGCGCCAGGCGGAGAGATGGTCTTCCGAACAGAAGAACGCGGTCGTCGCGCACAGCGAGTTCGCCGCGCACGCGCCTTCGTAATGGACACTTTGCCACATAACGGACGTCTTCGGTTCAACGCGAGCCAGCATCCTACCTTGATCCCGTGTGCTGATCCGAATTGGCGCACCACAATGGCGGCAGCGCGATGCAATCGCGATGTCGCGACCGGTCATGGCGCCGATGCCGAGCGCGTCCACTGCGCACATGGCGTTAACGACGCGTCCGTCCAAGGTGACCTGATGGTCCGCATCCCGGTCGGTAAAGGGATAGGCTCCGACGATCCGATCGCCGTTGAGCACGACGAGGTCACGACGTTGGAGTTCTTCGAGCTGCGGCTGAACGGTCGTCTCGCTCAGCCCCGCGCGCTTGGCAATCGCACTTTGGGTAGGTGCTCGCCCTGCCTCGGCGTAGAGCTTAAGCAGCGCAACGCGAACTCGATCCACGAGACGGTCGCGGTCGCTCCAACGATCGGCGGGTTGGTTGGGTCCAGCCATGATCCGCAGAACATCGTTCATGGCCAGCAGTGCGTCTTTGACGAGGGGAGATGTGACCACAGACCAGTCCGGAAACGTCACGCCGGGCCGCACGGTGTAGCTCGGCGGTGTCGCGGATGCGGAAGCTGCAAGCTTGCCCTGGGGCGAGGAGGATGCGCAGCAATCGTTCATTGCTTCATGCTTTCCTTGTGAATCTTCTTCTCGCAGCCCGCGGCTTGTGCCCGGCGATAATGGACGCCCCACGCGACGAGGCCGAGGCTCGCGCCGATCAGGGGAAGCACCACCAGACCGGCGCCTGCCAACCACGCGCCAAGGCCGGCCAGGGGCAGACCCACGGCGAGGAGCGGCGCCGCGCAGCAGATCGCGGCGAGGATGGCGCCGGCCACGCCGGCGCGGACCAGGGCGCGGTCGCTCATCTCAACTGCCCTGCTGTGTCGGATGGGCCGGATAGCCGGCATTCATGCTAGCGGTCGCGATAGTATCCGGGTTCGTCTTAGCGTCGTCGAAGGTCACGGTCGCGGTCTTGGCTTCGAAGGAGACGGCGACCTTCGCAACGCCGGGGACCGCCGCCATTGAGCTCTGCACGATGTAGGGACATGAGGCGCAGGTCATGTTGTCGACAGCGAAGGTGACGGTGCGCTCGCCAGCCCACGCGGCCGGAGCCACGATAACGGAGCCGATCAGGGCGAGCGCGCTCAAATACTTGGTCATGGATGAAACTCCTTTGTCTCAGGCGCCGAGCAGCAGCGGGGCGATGTAGTCGAAGGCGAAGGCGGCCAATACGAGCACCGTCGCGATCCAGAGCGCGAGTTGAACGAAGCGGCTAGGGATCGGGCGCGCGCAAGCGGCGTCATCGGCGCAGGCTCGCCTGGGCTTCCAGTAGACGAGGTAGAAGCCGCATCCGAGAAGGCTTGCCGTGCCGGCGACGAAGAATGGCTTGTAAGGCGCGAGCGCCGTCAGATTGCCGATCCAGGCCCCGCCGATGCCAAGGCTGAACAGAAGCAGCGGCACGATGCAGCAGGAGGAAGCCGCGAGTGCGCCGAGAATGCCGCCCACGGCGATCAGACGCTGCCGCCCGGCGTCGCCTCGTTCAGAGGCAGACAAGTCTGCAGCGGCAGTTTGGGCCGCCGTTGTTCCGGATCGCGATGCAACCATGTCCGGCCTCTCTTCCTTGCCGAAATCCCAAGCGTGCCGTAGCATGCGGTCTGTAGTCACTACAGGGTCAAGAGGGATTTTGCGATGCGCGATCATGCCGCGGTGAAGGGCCTGCAACGGGCCGAGCTCGCGCAGCGTACGGGCTGCAATCTGGAGACCGTGCGCTATTACGAGAAGGTCGGCCTTCTGCCCGAGCCGCCGCGTACGACGAGCGGCTATCGCAGCTACGACACCATGCACGAGCGGCGCCTTTGCTTCGTGCTACGCGCGCGAGAGCTAGGCTTTTCCCTCGATGAAATCCGCGAACTGCTGCGCCTCGTGGATGAACGCGATCGGCCTTGCGGCGAGGCAAGAGATGTGGCCGCCGCCCATCTTAAGGACGTGCGGACGAAAATCGCTGACCTCAAACGGATGGAGCGCATGCTGAAGGAGGTGGTCGCGCAATGCGCTGACGGCACGTTGCCGGAGTGCCCGCTGATCGAGACGCTGTTCCAGGAGCGAACTACCGCATAAGTGCGTCCGAAGGCGACTGGACGATGCGCGCCTACCGCGAGCACGCGGTCGAGACGATCCGCAAACAGGTCGGCAAGGGCAAGGTGATCTGCGCGCTGTCGGGCGGCGTTGATTCCTCGGTCGCGGCCTTGCTGATCCATGAGGCGGTCGGCGACCAGCTCACCTGCATCCTTGTCGACCACGGTCTGATGCGCAAGGACGAGGCATCAGGCGTGGTGGAGATGTTTCGCCAGCATTACAATCTGCCGCTGATCCTGGTCGACGCTTCGGACCGTTTCATCGGCGCGCTCGAGGGCGAGTCGGACCCCGAGAAGAAGCGCAAGACCATCGGGCGGCTGTTCATCGAAGTGTTCGAGGAGGAGGCCGAGAAGCTCGGCGGCGCCGATTTCCTGGCACAAGGCACCCTCTATCCCGACGTCATCGAAAGCGTCTCTTTCAGCGGCGGCCCGTCGGTGACCATCAAGTCGCATCACAATGTCGGTGGCTTGCCCGAACGCATGAACATGCAGCTGGTCGAGCCGCTGCGCGAATTGTTCAAGGACGAGGTGAGGGCGCTCGGCAAGGAGCTCGGCCTGCCCGACAGCTTCATTGGCCGGCATCCGTTCCCCGGTCCCGGTCTCGCCATCCGCTGTCCGGGCGGCATCACCCGCGAAAAGCTGGAGATCCTGCGCGAGGCCGACGCCATCTATCTCGACGAGATCCGCAAGGCCGGCCTCTACGACGCCATCTGGCAGGCCTTCGCCGTGCTGCTGCCGGTGCAGACCGTCGGCGTGATGGGCGACGGCCGCACCTACGAGTTCGTCTGCGCGCTGCGCGCCGTCACCTCGGTCGACGGCATGACGGCCGACTTCTACCATTACGACATGGCATTCCTGGGAGCAGCCGCCACCCGCATCATCAACGAGGTACGCGGCATCAACCGCGTGGTCTACGACGTGACGAGCAAGCCGCCAGGCACCATCGAGTGGGAGTGACGAGGAGTACTGCGGAGTAGAAGAGGATAGACCAGCATGTTTAAGGCGATGTTGGCTCGGCGATAATAGTCAATAGTCCCAGCCCCCGGCCACCCGGCGACGGCATAGACGAAGCATCTGGCCGATCGGCGAATGTCTGGAACGAACGTCCCACAGAGAAGGGTGGAGCAGCCTAGCCTTGCTGGGTTTGACACCCGGGGTCCGCGGCAACTGCCACCGGCGAGGCGTTGCATCTGCCGGCCACGTATCCTTTCGCTGGGTTCATCCGTCTTAGCTGTTCATGGGCACGGTCATCCTTGACATCGCCCTCCTGGACGAATTGGAGCGTGACATGAACAGCAAGCAGAGCCTGGCGAACAAGATACACTACGAAACGCTTGCGGAGGCCTGGCGCAGCGGTCGAGAATCGCCACAGGAAGCATCCGAGTGGTCCGTTTTGACGGCAGAACCGGGCGGCGTCGATTACGTCGAGACCAACCTCGGCGACAAGACCGCGCTGTGGGTTCAGCCAAAAACGGCGGCCAAAGACCGGGTCATGCTTTACCTGCACGGCGGTGGCTATGTCGGCGGATCGATCTGGACCCATCGCAAGATGGTCGGACACCTTGCTAAGGCGATCGGCTGTTACGCTCTGCTCGCTACGTACGACTACGTTTTCCAGAGCAAGTTTCCGCGCCAAATCGAGCAGGCCGTGACCGCGTTCGAATGGCTCGCCGAGCAGGGTGTCGCGCCGAAGCACACCATAGCTGCAGGCGATTCCGCTGGTGCTGGCCTGATCGTTGCGGCGGCGATGAAACTCCGCGATGCGGGGCGGCCGCTGCCGACCGCGATTCTCAGCATCTCTGGCTGGTATGATCTGTCGGCGAGCGGGCACTCCTACGAAAGCAACCGCGAGAAGGACGCCTTCTTCCAGAGGGCGGTCGTGGATATGCTGGTATCGCAAGTCCTTGCAGGGACCGATCCCCGGCATCCACTCGCCAGCCCGATCTTTGCCGATCTGAAGGGCCTGCCGCCGATCTATCTGCAAGTGGGTGGAGACGAAACCCTGCTCGACGACAGCCGAGCGCTTGCCGATCGCGCAAAGGCCGCCGGCGTCGAGGCGCGCCTGGACGTATTTCCGGGGATGCTGCACTCGTTCCAGATGATGGCTGGGCGCGCGCCCGAAGCCGACGACGCGATCGCGCGGTCGGCACAATGGGTTCGCCCCAAGCTTGGTCTGGCCGCAACCGCGGCAACACGCGCTGAAGGTCAGGAGGTCGCATGACTGGCAAATTGAAACCAAGATGTGGCAGCTGAAGGACATGCCCGAGCGACCGACCGGCCTGTTCGATGCGCGATATCGCGCCTTCCTCGAGACGGTGTCAGGCGTCCGCGCCCAACTGCATCGCTACTGCGCCCGCATGACGGGCTCACGCCTCGACGGTGAGGATCTCGTGCAGGAGACGCTGTTCGAGGCCTACACGAAGATTGAGACCCTCGACGATGCCCGCCGGCTGAAGCCCTGGCTGTTTCGCATCGCTCACAATCGCTGCATCGACTTTCTGAGGCGACGCGATGTGCGCGAGCGCGCGGAGCACGCCTATTCGGACGACATCGGCGTTGTCTCTGCAGAGCCGGCAGCGACCGATGCACGCCGCGCCATCGAACGGCTGGTTGGCCGCTTGCCGCCCAAGGAGCGCGCCTGCCTCCTCCTGAAGGACGTGTTCGACTATTCGCTGGAAGAGACCGCAGAACTCGTGGACTCGACGGTTGGGGGCGTCAAATCCGCGCTCTCCCGCGGACGGGCGAAGCTCGCCGACTTGGCCCCTGAACCTGCCGGTGAACCGAACCGTCCGCTTGATCCCGACACCGCGCGGCTCTTGCAGCGCTATGTTGACCTCTTCAACCGCCATGACTGGGATGGCGTGCGGAGCCTCACCAGCGCCGATGCTCGGTTGCGGGTCGCCGACTGCTTCGACGGCCTGCTCAGAAGTTCTCCCTATTTCGTCGAATACGAGCGAAACCCGGAGACGTGGACCATGGAGTTGGGGGCGATCGACGGAGAGCCTGTCCTGATCGTGCTCTTCCAGCGAGGCGACCGGTGGCAGGTCGCGTGGCCGGTTCGTGTCCATGTCGCCGGTCGCGTCATCGATCGCATCGAAGATTATTATGCCTGTCCATGGATGTTGGAAAACGCCGCGGAATCCGACCTGAAACTCATGACTGGGCAAGCCGTTTTGGGAAGAGCATAAGGCGACGATTTCTCACTTCTGGCCTGGCGGAGTTACGATGGTGCGTCCTCAACGAAAAATCGTGGCGTGCCTCGGGTCGAGCAGCACGGCGGGCAAGGGCCAGGCATTCGATTGGATGGCGGAGCTCCGCCGGCGGCCGGGCAACGGGCAATTTGAGTTCCGGAATTTTGGCGTCGGCGGCGACTTGGCCTACAACGCGCTGCAGCGGTTGCCGGATGTGCTCGCCTGTCGTCCCGACAAGGTCATCGTCTGGGTCGGCGGGAATGATGTTCTCACGCTCGTGTCACGCAAAGTGCGGCGGTTCTTTACGTTTTGGAAGCGTCTGCCCCGCACGCCTTCGCCCGATTGGTTCCACGAGAATCTGGCCGAGATAGCACGCAGGCTGAAGCGCGAGACGGCGGCGGACATCGGCCTTTGCTCGCTCCCTCCGATAGGAGAAGCGCCGGATTCGGACGACCCGTTCCAGAGCGAGCTCAACCGGCGGATCAAGGAATATTCTGCGATCGTGGCGGCCATCGCGCACGAGGAACGCTGCGGCTATGTCCCGCTCCATGAGGCGCTCACCGAGGCGGTTCGCGCCTCGCCTGGCCGGGCCTACACGGCGTTCAACTTTCTTCCATTCTATCGCGATGCTTTTCGCGTACTGGTGCTGCGGCAGCGTCCGGATGATGTCGCCCGCGTAAATGGCTGGCTATTTCACACCGACGGCGTGCACTTGAACAGCCGGGCAGGGCTGATCGTGGCGGATCGCCTACAGAAATTCGTTCAGGCCTG
Organism: Mesorhizobium sp. M0590; assembly: GCF_040320905.1. Taxonomy (NCBI): domain Bacteria; kingdom Pseudomonadati; phylum Pseudomonadota; class Alphaproteobacteria; order Hyphomicrobiales; family Phyllobacteriaceae; genus Mesorhizobium; species Mesorhizobium sp. M0590. The sequence continues at coordinate 249,563 of NZ_JAMYQN010000005.1, read as the reverse complement.
AACCCTGAGCGGCAAGGCTGTATCCGATTTGCGCACCTATCTGAATGTCTTATCGCGCAGGCTGGCGGCCGGTTTATCGACCTAGCAACATCGCCACGCGCGATGCCAAAAGTTTAACGACGAACCCTAGAGGATAACCCCGGTGGCTCGGCACGTCGTCAGGAATGACATCGCTGTCCGACTTGAACTTAGTGCAAATCCGCAGCTGCAGTGGCGGGAGTTCTCCGTGAAACCGCGCTCTGTATGCCGAGACCCAATGCGGACCTCTATCGAAGTTCATTAACATCGCTGAATTGCAGCACATGGCGATGACCCTATTCGTGGCTGAAGTTTCCTTAAGCTTGTAACCCCTCAGCAATTCGGCCCCCTTGGAGCACTCGATGCGGTCCTTTCGATAGAGGATGTATGCGGTGCCGCCATCGGGATCGCGTATGGCGCCAGCACCTGGCAAAGCTTCGATCTGATCAGCTCCCTTCCGGCAGTCGTCGCAGTAGCAGGCACTGCTCACGATCGGCCTGCCAAAGGCTTTGAGTTCGACGCCACCGCAAGAGCAAGTTGCGGTCATGATAGGTGAGTGCGTCATCTGCTGGTGATCATCATGCGATTGCCCTCGCTGTCCCGAAATTCCGCGATCGTGCGCCCCGGTTGCCATGGCGCGGGGCGCGGTTCTGCTATGATCTCGGCGCCTCGCGATTTGAGTCTCTGAACGGTGACTTCGATTTCGTTGTCAACCAGCACGAGGACGGGCCCCTCAGATGGTGTTTCGTCCTTGCGCCTTAGGAAGTGGAGGGTGGTTTCGGCACCTGGAAATCCGAGTTCGATCCATCGCCACCCATCATTGCCCATTGGCTGATCGGCGACGACGCGGCAGTTCAGGTGATCGATGTAGAACGCCTTGGCGCGTTCCTGGTCGAACACCGGAAGCTCCGCGAACTGGATGTGCATTGTCGATCTCTCCCCATTGCATCTCGGTCCAAATCAAACTAGACGGTCCAGTACCATGAATCAATCGGCAGCGGACACGCCAGGAGCATGACCACGACGCGTTCAGCAGGTGTTTCAGAAGAACTCGAACCGCACGGCCGGTCGGCGAAAAAGCGGCGGGCCATCCTCGAGGCGGCGACAGAAGTGTTTCTGCAAAAGGGCTATCTGGCCACCAATATGGACGAGATCGCGGCGCTTGCGGCGGTGTCGAAACAGACCGTCTACAAGAATTTTCCGAACAAGGAGATGCTGTTCGTGGAGATCGTGAGCAGCGTGACCAATCGAGCCAGCGATAGGGTCCACAGTAAAATGCCCGAACTCGCCGAGGGCGAAGATATTGCCGATTATCTTCAGCGCTATGCGTACCGACAGCTTACCACTGTACTCACGCCGCGCGTCATGCAGCTGCGCCGTCTGGTGATCGGCGAGGTCGGCCGCTTCCCAGAACTGGCAAAGGCGCTCTTCGATGGCGGACCCGGGCGCGCAATTGCGGCGATGGCAGTGTTGTTCGAGCGCTTGGCTGATCGCGGCCTGCTTGCGATCGATGATCCGGCCGTCGCCGCTTCCCAGTTCAATTGGTTGATTATGGGCGAGCCATTGAACAGGGCCATGCTGTTGGGTGACGAGTCGATTCCGAAACCGGCGAAGCTTCGACGGCACGCCGCGGCCGGCGTACGGGTGTTCCTTGCGTCATACGGCAAGTGAGGCACGCCACGGCGACGAGCGAATGCCGGGCGCTACCGTGCGGACCGTTCGGCCGTGTTTGACGGTCCTTTTTTTGGTCCCCAGTGGGTCGCGGCTTGTTGCGGCGCGGCTGTCGAAAATCGACCGATTGTTGTCGATAGTCGCCGAAACCGAGCCGATCCCGAATCGCCGAAATTCCCTTTTGAAATCAAGAGCGCAGATTTCTGACGAATCGCAGAGTCGGTTCTTTAGGGCGTGCAGAAAAGTTTGTGCTGCCGCGTCAACGCGTTACCATGGCTCAAAACGATCGAGTGGGAGTGAGGGAAACGGCGATGATAGGCGGCTCTAGCGTAGAATTTCGCAGAAAATACAATGATTTGCGGGCAGGGCAGACTGCTAGCCAGGGCACATTATCAATGGAATTGACAAACCTATCAAGTCATTGAAATCGTTAAGTTTATCGGAGCGCCTGGCGCGGCTCGCAGCTTGTAGCAGATCACTCTGACGGTACTTTTGACGGTGCTTTTGTATCCGACAGAGCATTCTAAAAAGTACCGTCATTCCTTTTTAGGGTTTGACGGTACTTTTCTGTGTGTCAACGCTTTGAAATATATAACGAAAATTACCCGTAGCATGACATTTCCGCGCTGACGGTACTTTAGTTATCGACATACATAGTTTCAGCTTTGGCTGCGGTACCGATCGATGTTCCGGACCCGATCGCATATCGTCGGATGGCACCGTCGCATCACCTATCAAATGTTGTCCCGACTGCTGCCGGATCTGCGATGGAGAGAAGCGTCGACCGCATCCAGGCGGGAGCTTGGACCGCGGTAGATGCGAGCGTCTTTTTATCGTTGGGAGAAAGATGAGGTGCCGCGATCTGTGCAAGCTCGGCCGCGCGCGCCGGCCCAATATGACGAAGCGCCTGGACGACGGTCCCGGCCAAGCTGCCCGGAGCAATCAAATGCTTATCCGCCCGCGTGGTCGTTGCCACCGTGCGCGGCGATGAACATGGCGACGGCCGACCGGCAATAGGATTCGATTTCGTTGTCGTCCTCTGCTCTCGCCTCATCGAAGTGTGCGATAATCAGGAGATCGGATCCTTTGAAAAGCGCGGCAAACAAGCGGGCGGACCGGAGAGGATCGGGCACGTTCAGAACCGCCTTCGCGTGCAACTGACGCAACAGGGCCTCGATTTGGGCGATGACATGGGCGGGGCCGGCTTCGTATTGGAGCTTGCTTAACGACTTTTGATTCGTCTTGTCGGCCATGATCATGGCTTCGACACTGCGGACGTCCGAGCTCAACAGCGTGCGAAGCAAGGATGATCCCACCGCCATGAGCTGATCTTCGGCCGAACCGTCGACGCCTTCAAAAAGGGCCTGTGGTGCAAACTGATGGCAGCGGGCCGCGATGGCCGCGCTGAACAGCGCCTCCTTGTTCTCGAAGTGCCGATAGATGCTGAGCTTGGATATCTTCGCCCGCTGGGCGACCTTGTCTAATGTCGTCGCTTGAAAACCCAATTCCACAAAGAGTTCGCACGCGGCGTCGACTATCGTTTGGCCAAGCGCCTCGTTGGCGGGCCGGCCGCGCCGGCCCTGGCTGTTTTCGGTCACGACAATTCCAGTACTTGACAGTATCCTAATTCTTGCATTACGATACCATGTAGTATCTGAAATGTGCAAGCCAATGGATAGGTTTCAACCTGTCCTCCAAATCAAGTTTCCCCGGGCCGCCCGGCGATATCGAATGCGGCATTGTCCGGCCGGTCAACACAGTGATGGGCGACTTTCTCGTCGATGCCGAAGCCCTGCTCGCTGCCCGTCTCGAGCGCGTATCGCTGGACGATATTTCGCGCCAGGCCCGGCCCAACCCCCTCCATCCACAACACGGAGCTTATCACCATGGATGACGTCATCATCATCGGCGGCAGCTTTGCCGGTCTCGCCGGCGCCCTGCAGCTCGGCCGTGCCCGCCGCAAGGTCACCGTTCTCGATACCGGCCTGCCGCGCAATCGCTTCGCCGGCCACTCGCATGGCCTGCTCGGTCACGATCACAAGCCACCGCTGGACATCCTGGCCGAGGCGCGGCAGCAGCTGGCGCGTTATCCCACGATCAGGCTGGTCAGTGCCCGGGCCGACAGCGTCTCCGGCGCCATCGACGATTTCTCCGTCCTCATTGGCGATGGCGAAAGCCTTGGGGCGCGGCGCCTGATCCTGAGCTATGGCGTCGCCGACCAGATGCCTGATGTTCCGGGCTTTGCCGAAAGCTGGGGCACGTCCATCGTACCCTGCCCCTATTGCGACGGCTTTGAAGTCGCCGGCCAGCATTGGGGCCTCGTCTGGTCCGGCCCGCAGTCGCATACTTATGTCAGGCTGTACCACGATTGGACCGACACGTTGACGCTCTTCGCCGATGGTCACGACATTCCACCCGATATCCGGGCCGATCTGGCGCGCCGCAACATACCTGTCGTCGATGGCCGGATCACCGAGATCGCCCATCACGGGGGCCATATCGCCACCGTCAATCTCGATACCGGCCGCAATGTCGCGGTCGACATCCTGTTCGCCCATCCGCGCAACAAGCCGTCCGCAAGCCTGCATGAATCACTGGGCCTCGCCACGGTCGATACGTCCCTCGGCATCGTCCTCAAGGTGGACGAGCGCCGCGAAACTAGCATTCCCGGCATCTACGCCGCCGGCGACCTCGCCAACCCCCTCATGGCCTCGGTCACCACGGCATCATCGCACGGCGCGATGGCGGGCATCTTCTCCCAGCAGTCGATGCTGGTTTGAGAGCACAGATTCCCTTCTCCGGTTGCCGCGGGCTATCATATTCTGAAGGTTGCGGGCCGGTGCCACGGAACGCGGGCCCCCTCTCCCCTGAGGGGCGTCTTTGGCCGGTCAGCCGTCTCGAAGGGGCAGTTGAGCAAAACGATTCCTAGGCTCAGGCCGGTCCGCAAACGGTCCCAAAAGACCCACAGGCTATTCAACCTCCCCCGGCCCCCTCCCGGGAAGAAGTTCAGCAAGTGAGGGCGCGACATTGCACCTTGAACCGTGCTGTCGCGCCCTCGGAGGGAGTGGGTCTTGAGGTGTCCAGTTTATACTGCCGGGAGTGTCCAGTTTGCACTGCCAGCGGTATCCAGTTCACCTACAAACGGAGAGGGATGGCGCTTGGATGACGCTGCCGCGGCGGGTCGCGTTGTGGCGCGCGCTGTGCTATGAAAGTTAGTGACGGTACTTTCTTCGTTCGCTGTGAAACCCACCTGAGTTGCCCAAAGTGGGTCCGGAAAGGCGATCGACTTCGATAGATGCCGAAACCGCACAAAAAATTTTCGTGCTATTTTTCCCTTTGAAATCAAGACTGTAACGTTTTGACGGCCCATGGGTCGGCTTCTTGCGCGGCAACGAATAAAAAACCTAGCTATATCAATGGTCTAACTAGATTTAGAACAATCGAGTGGGAGTAGGGGGCGTACGGTAGAGTAGGTTGGAGTACTGTCGGATATATTCGGAAATTGTTGGTCAACGATAGGAGGCGATAGTTCGCGGGCGATTCTGCAAGAACAAGCAGCCGTTTTGCAGGTCGGCGATAGACCTTCGATTATGTGTAGAGATGCTCAAAGGGATCGATACACCGCGCCGTTCACAGCACATGCTTTGGATTGGGATTGGAGCGCCGATCCAATTCCTCGGACAATAGACATCATGTTCCGTGGATTTGTATCATGGTCTAAGCCCCGGGGCGGGACCAACGAGACGAGCGCACGGCCGCCGAGCACAGCGGGGACGGCGCCGTAGCTGAATACGTTCTCGTGCCTCGCATAGTTTCAGAGTGCTCCCGCAATGCGTGGATCGTGCGCATGCCGTGCGGCAGATCCCTGTAGACTTAAGCGTGCCATGCTTCAGCAGCTTAGCCGACAGCGGACCCGAGTTGGCGAACGGAACAATTTGGTCGTCCTGCTACGCGACGAAGCGGACCACGCCACCATCCACCCGCAAAGCCGCGCCGGTGGTCGCCGAAGCCTGCTCCGAGCATGTGTAGATGATCATGTTGGCCACCTCATCGGTGGTCGCGAAACGGTGGATGAGGCTCGTCGGACGCATCGCCTGCAGGAAGCCCTGCTCGGCTTCGTGCTGCGTGATTCCATTTGCGTCAGCCTGTTTCGCCATGAAGTTGCCCAGGATCTCAGAGCGGGTAGGTCCCGGCAGGACGGCGTTGACGGTGACGCCCGTGCCCGCGACCGCCTCGGCAAGCCCGCGTGAGACCGCGAGTTGAGCGGTCTTGGTCATGCCATAGTCGAGCATTTCCTTAGGGATGTTGACTGCGGATTCGCTACTTATGAACACGACGCGGCCCCAGCCTTTCGCCACCATCCGCGGCAGGTAATGACGGCTCGCGCGCACGCCACTCATTACGTTCAACTGGAAGAGGTCAAGCCAGTCCTCATCGGGGATATTTGCGATATCCTCGACGCCGTTGTAGCTCCGGATGTGTGCTGTACCGACGTTGTTCACAAGGATATCGGCGTCTGGCGCATGCGCGATCAAGGCCTTTGCCCCCTCCGCTGTCGCAAGATCAGCGGCGATACCCGAGATGTCGCTGCCGGGGAAGGCCTGCCGCATCTGCCGCACCGCCTCATCGACCCGAGCGTTTCCACGGCCGTTGACGACGACCGATGCACCGGCACGCGCCAACCCCTCCGCCGTCGCGCGGCCGATACCGGCGGTGGATCCGGTAACAATGGCCTTGCGGCCTTTGAGTTCGATATTCATCTCATTCATCTCCAAAATTAAATAGGAAGCGCAATCAATCCACTGTCGTCTTCGCTGTTTCCGCCTCCGCTGCGTGGGCGAGGCTTTCGACCCAGTCTTGGTGATACCGGTAGAGTGCGCCGGGATGTTTGCGCCCGAGCTCATCGAGGAAGAAGGGGCCCTGCTGCGTTTCCTCGGTCAGCACATGGCAGCCATGGTCCGTAGGCGTGATGACCCAGCCATGGTATGCGCTTGAGCCGGTCTCGTCGCCATCAACTGTCGTCGCCCATGCGAGCCTGCGAAGGGGCTCGCATTCCGTCACGACCAGACTCATCGGAAATCCAACCGTCACACGGCTGTATCGCGTTCCGAGCGCCAGTTCCGGCTCCCCCGTCAGGATCTTGACCTGATCCTCGGCGGGAAAGTAGCTCGACCAATTCTCGGCTTCGACGAGCAGCTTCCAGACCGCTTCAGGCGGCGCCTTCACGTCAATGTCGTTGAGTGCGTAGATGGCCGACGTTTTCGGATCATATCGCTGGGGCCAGGTCACATGGTCGTACATCGATTACTGCTCCTTCTTGAACAAATCCTGGAAGATGAGCTGGCCCCAAGTGCGGCCGCGTGCGTGCACCAGCGCGCCACCCTCGTTGAGCTTTCCCAGCTTGACGGGTGCGAACCCGAGTTGTTTGGCCAAGGCCGCCACGGGAGCGATCGCGTCCTCGTCGTCGCTCGACAGAAAGACGACCCGGTGCCCGCCCTCGACGATCGGATCGGCAGCCAGGGTTGCCGCAACCAGGTGATTGAAACCTTTCACGAATTTGGCGCCGGTGAACGTCTTCGCGACGAAGGCGGAGGACGGGAGACCGTCCAGCTCTTCAGGCACTGGAAACACGTTCGTCGCGTCGATGACCGTCTTGCCTTTCCAACTCGGCAGGGCTTTCGCAACCTCGCGATGCTCCTCGAACGGGACCGCCAAGATAATTGTGTCGGCCTCAAGTGCATCCCGCAGCGACTTGGCGACGACCGTGGGTCCAATCGCCCGAGCCTGCGGCGCCAACGCCTCGGGCGGCCGGCGGCTCGCGACGGCCACGTCGATGTTTTTACGGGCGAAGGCGTGGGCGAGGGCCTGGCCTATCTTACCGAATCCTACAATTGCGTAGCTCATAATGCTTCTCCGATCGGTGTTCGTATTGATTTCCCCGGCCTTCAACGGCGCTGGGTTATTCGTTCCGCTGTGTGGCGACCTTTGCGTGGTCGTTCCACCATGGACACGCTAGTTCCCGCCGGTCAGCCGCTTCCCGCGATCCGGCGCGATTTCAGATGGCCGAGAAGCCGCCATCGACAGACAACTCCACCCCATTCACGAAGCTCGAATCGTCGGAAGCAAGAAACAGCGCGGCCGTCGCAATTTCCTCAGGACGCCCCATCTTTCCCCGCGGGATCAGGGATTCGAACATCTGCTTCGCCTCCTCGGTGAGAACTTGGTCCTGCATCGGTGTGGCGATCGGCCCCGGGTGCAGCACGTTCACCCGGATATTCCTGCCCTTGAGTTCGTTGAGCCACCCGCGTGCGAATGCGTGCAGCGCCGCCTTGCTCGCCGCATACACGCTGTAACCAGGAAAACCTTTCACCGAAGCAACTGACCCGGTCATGAAGATCGATCCGCCATCGTTGAACAGCGGCAACGCCTTCTGAACCGTAAACAGCGTGCCGCGCGTATTCAGGCCGAAGGCCGCATCGAAGTGCTGCTCGGTAATCTCGCCCAGTGGGACGGCTTCGCCCGTGCCGGCGCTCGCGTACAGGACGTCGATCCTGCCCTTTTCCCGCTTGACTGTATCGAACAGGCGGTCGAGGTCGTCGAGATTGGCCGCGTCGCCGCGCACGCCGGTCACGTTCCGGCCGATCAGCTTGACGGCCTCGTCCAGCGCCTCCTGTCTCCGGCCCGTGATGAAAACATAGGCGCCTTCTTCAACGAACCGCTTGGCGCTCGCCAGCGCCATGCCGCTCGATCCACCCGTGATGACTGCAACCTTACCCTCAAGTTTTCCCATGACTTCTCCTTTCGTGGTGTCGGGACGGCATCTGCCTCCGAGAACCTCGAAATGGGTCCGCCAGCGTCAGTTGTTGAGTGCGGAAGCGCGCACATCGGTGGTGCGAAATTGATCCGGCTGGACGACTGACGCCAGCCGCGACGATCGGCGTTCGCCGTTCGGAATTGAGCCGCGCTCGTCGACATAGGCTATAATGACCGCCCGTACTGCTGTTCGATGTGTTAGATACGGGCTTTGGAAGGCGCACCGCGCGGTGCCGGGTTGCACCATGATCGACTGGGATGACGTTCGCTACTTTCTTGCCGTCGCGCGCGGAGGCTCGGTGCGGGCCGCCGCCGAGCGCCTCGGTGTGAACCACTCGACCGTGCTGCGACGTGTCGCCCAGCTCGAGGAACGCCTCGGGGTGCAGATGTTCGAAAAGCTGCCTTCGGGCTACCGCCTGACGGCTGCGGGCGAGGAGGTCCTCGAGTTCGCGGACCAGATGGAAGTGTCGTCGCACCTGCTGGAGACGCGCGTCTTCGGGCGCGACCAAAGCGTGCGCGGGCTTCTGCGGGTGACGCTGGCACCGCCCCTCGCGACACACCTGCTCATGCCGGACTTCGCCGATTTCGCGCGTCTGCATCCGGACATCGAGATGGAAATCTTGTCGTCCGGCGAGCTGGCAAATCTGACCAACCGAGAGGCCGACGTCGCGATCCGCGTCGTCTACGACCGCAAAACCCTGCCGCTCAATCTTCACGGCCTGAAGGGACCGGAGCTGTTCGGCGGCGTCTACATGTCTCGCGATCGACTAGCCGCATGGCGTGCGGGTGCGCCTGATCCCATCCGGTGGATCGTCATAAGCATTCATGGCATCCCGAACTGGGCCCGCGAGGGTGAGGTTCGTACCACGGGGGTTCCCTTCAGGACCACGGACGGCGAGGCGCAGATCGTTGCAGTACGGCAAGGGCTCGGGATGACGACACTGCCGTGCTTCGTCGGAGATGCCGACCCCCTACTGGTGAGGGTGCCGGGCACCGACCTGCACATGTACGGAACGCTCTGGCTTCTCACACAGGGGGAGACACGCAAGACGAAGCGCGTGCGGCTCTTCACGGAGTTCGTATCCCGCAGGCTCGCCGCGTACGCGCCGCTTCTCGCGGGGCTGTCCATATCGCGCGACTGACGCCTGGCAGGTCACCGATGGCGCTGTCTCGAGCGTACCGCTGTAGAAGGGCCATTCTCGGCGTCGAAAACAATTGCTCTTTGAAGACTGTGGCGCGTACAGCTATTTCGAAATCCATGATTGGTATGAGAAGCTTTGCCCGAGCACCGCGCCGCACGAATGATGACGCGGAGCGCAACCAAATTGGGGAGGATTCAAATATTGGTATGCGATGTTTGATTGTCACGGCTCATCCACTCAATCCAAGCCTTTGCCAAACGCTTTCGAACGCAGCTATCGACACCCTGATGGATGCGAAGCACCAGTGCCGACATGTTGATCTGTATCGATCTGGCTTCTTCCCGGCTCTTACACCGGCGGAGCGCGCGAGCTACTATTCCGGATTCGAGACTACAGAGGTAGCTAAAGAGATTGAGGATCTTCTCTGGGCCGAGACTATCGTCTTGATTTTTCCCACGTGGTGGTTCGGACCTCCAGCTATATTGAAGGGCTGGTTCGACAGGGTATGGGTGCCTGGTATTGCATACGATCACGCAGCCGATCTTGGTGCCATACAACCGCGACTTCGCCAGTTAAGGAAGGTGGTTGCAATAACCACTTTGGGCTCACCTTGGTGGGTCGATTGGCTGATCCTCAGGCGGCCAGTGCGGCGTGTTCTCAAGACAGCTATTCTGAATACCTGTGCTCCTCAAGCCTCGCTTACGTTCCTTTCATTTTACAAGGTTGAAAGTCTGCCTAGGCAAGGTGTCGATGCTGCGATAAATCGCATTAGATCAATGCTACAGCATCTATAGCTAAGCCCCGTCACAATGCTCCTTTTCTTTGAAGGGCGCAGGTAGAGCAATGCCCGTGGGGACAGCGCGGCTCGTGACCGCTGCCCTTATCGGTATGTACGCGCATACGCGCCGAAAGCGTCACCATCGGTAGATGGCAGCACCGCGGATATCTACCGTCACGACATGGCATTCCTGGGCGCCGCCGCCACCGGCATCATCAACGAGGTGCGCGGCATCAACCGCGTCGACTATGACGTGACGAGCAAACCGCCAGGCACCATCGAGTGGGAATGAGCTCAAATTCGGTCCGACGGACGTTAGGGTGTCGGGTGGGTTGTGATCAGGCGGGAACGTACGTCACTCTGATCGCGTCCTCGCCAACCCGGTCGCTGGCCACGAGACGCAGCGGTGGCCGGGGGCCGGCGAAGAATGGCTTGCCGCGACCAAGCACGATGGGACGCAAGTAGAGCCGGTACTCATCGATAAGGCCCAGCTCGGTCAGACTACCCGCCAGCTCCGGTCCGGCCACTTCGATCTCGCCCTCGTGTGCGGCTTTAAGCGCCCTAACGAACCCTTTGAGATCGTCGTCCACCAGCGTGGCGTTCGGCCCGACCGACTTCAGGGTGCGAGAGACGACCCATTTCGGCTGCGCCCGCCAGGCCGCCGCAAAGTCGCGCCCGACCTGGTCCTGTCCCGGCTGATCCTCGTCCCAATAGCGCATTACCTCGTACATGCGCCGGCCGTAGAGGCTGCCGGCGATCCCGCGCACATGGGCGTTGAAGTGGCGATGGAGCGCCTCGCCCGGCATCGGCAGCCCGGGCCCGCCCTCGGCGCCAGCGACATAGCCGTCGAGCGACTGCATCATTCCGAACACAAGCTTCGCCATGCACGGGCTCCTATCGATCGACGACGATCCGAAGGGATCGCATTCATTTATACCTCGCCCTCACTTCGTCGGTTCGTTGGCTGCACACATTCTCTGACGTGTTCACGTTGGCCGGTAAATCTGCGCCACCGCGCCCCCCAGGAAGGCTTTCGAGCTCACCAGCTTGAGAGACATCGGCGCGGCGAGTTCGGAGAACAGCGGCAGGCCTTTGCCCAGCGCCACGGGGGCCACCATCAGGGCGAGCTGGTCGACCAGTCCTTGGGCGACGAGACTGCGGGCGAAGCTCACTCCGCCGTGGGCGATGATCGGCTTGCCCTCTTGGGCTTTCAACTTCGCGACTTCCTCCGCCAAGTCACCGCTCGCCACATAGGCCTCCGCCCAACTTTCACCACCGGGCTGCAACTTCGCCGGCTGTCCGGTTCCCGCGTTGACGGCGCGAGCCTCATCGAGCGCCGCCGACTTGCTCACCTCCCTCAGGATCTCCGGTCCCCGTCGTGAGAAGACGGCCTTGGGGATCTGGTTCATCGGCGCCGCGAACTGCTCGCAGGAGGTCGGCCACCAGGCGGCCATGTCACGGAAGCTGCGGCTGCCCATGATGTGCAGGCTCGAGTTCCATATGAACTCTACGCCCCAGGCCTTCCCCTCTTGATCGGCGCCGAACATCCATGTGTTTCGGCCATCCAGGTCACTCACGAAGCCGTCGATCGATATGGACATCTTCAAGATCAGGTCTCTCATCGCTTCTTCCTTGCGCTGGTGAGACCCAAGGACGGGCCAGATCGGTCAGTTCCGACAATTCGTTGCGGGATAGTCGGACAACGCTTGCGTGCCGCCGAGGAAGGGATACCGAGCTTCCTTGCCTAGTCGGCGAGGGTGTCGTTGATGCCGCGCCAAATTCTGGTTCAGCGCCGTTTGTCAAAGCAGCGCACCTGAAGGTTGCGGCTGAGGCAACTGCCGTCCGCCAGGTGGCGAGAGGCATGTGAGACGAAGCCGGTGCACGCCGACTGATTTGATTCCCAAAACCGGATACGGGCCTTTCCGTAACGGCGTCAATCAGCTTGTCGATTTTTCTCGGCCGGGTTCTCCTTCCGTGGCGCCGAGGCGGGTAAGCAGATTGAGCGTGATCCTGCCGACGTCGTTCATGGCGCCTGCGGCCGGCAGCGCGCCGCACCAGGCAACCGAGCTTGCGGAAAAGATCAAGCCGCCTGCTGCGAGCTTTCGCAGGGTCATTTCGGCGCAGCGGCGGGCGATGCGTTGCCTATCCCCGCCCTCATACCAGCGCGTCGGATCCTGGAAGAAGCTGTCGGGAAATCCCGTCGCCCGCGCGATCACGACGGTGTCAGCGGAAGTGCCGAGGGCTGGATCCGTCGCATCCACTTCGTAGCCCGCGGCACCGCCCAGCACGATGCCGTCGGTGCCGAAGGTCGCATTTTCAACGCCTTCGAACAGCCATGCGCATCCTGCTTCATGGCTTTCCTCAGTGCGCGTGAAGGGGCGTGCGCCATCGAAACCCATCAGTGAGATCGCGCCACCGATCAGCGTGAATTCGCCTCGGCCGCGGCAACGGAGATAGCCGCCTGGTTCGTTGGTGATCGACAGCGCCTGTTCGGCGACCGGGCCGTCCCAGGTTCGGCCGGCCTCCAGCGGCGAGCGCCGCAACTCCATCAGATCGTCCTTGAAAGCCACAGTGGCAGCAAAGCCGTTTCCGCCGAGATAGGCGATGCTGCCGCCTTCGGCCACAAACTGCCGCAGCGCCTGCTCCATCTCGATCGACATATATTCGGGATGACTGCCGGTGACGACGGCTTGATGTCGACGCAAACCGTCTATGCCGCATTCGTGCAAATCGTGATCGGTCATGACGTCAAACACGATTCCATTGTCGTGGCAGAATCGGAGGAAGTGCAGATCGACCGGCAAATTGTGTGGGCAGCCGCAGAGCGGATAATCGTAATCGTCCCTGAGCGTCACTTTCGGCTTTTTGTAGGAGCAGATGGAAACACCGCTAAGGTCGGAATGGTAGTCGTAAAGGGATTTCAGATTGTTGGAGATCGCGAAGCGATGTCCCCGGTCGTCGCCTTTCCATTCATAAAGATGATCCGGGAGATATTCGTCCGCATAAGCGAGATAGGTGGCCGTCGGCACGAGATACAACAGCGGCGACGAAACCTGTGAAGAGGTGACGAAGAACACCACGCGTTCGTAGCCACCCTCCCATTCGACCTGGAACGCGTAGACGCCTGGGTGTGCGTTTTCGGGGATCGTCGCGCGGTGCGAGACCGGCCACTCAAGCGGGCCGATGTCGTCGTCGTGGCAATGGATAGCGTCGTAGTGCGACGGCACCAAGCGAGGCTCGAAGCTCGATCCGTCCCAGCGTGCCGAAGTCACGCAGAAGGCTGGCTGATTGATCACGTCGAGGAGCAACGGATCTGCTCCGCCCGACGACAGGATCGGCTGCGTTGGTAACAGCGTCGGGAAATCCCAGGCAATGGTCCCCTGTGGGGTGTCGAGCCGGATCGCAGCAAATTTCGCGTTGAGGGTAGGTTCGTGGTTGGTGGCACTTGCGCCGAAATGGATGTCGTGCGCCTGGAGGGTCCGCTCAGGGCTGGCAAAACCTTCGTGGAGTTCGTAAGGCGCGAGACGGTCATGGGATTTGATGCGCAGGCGCAACTGCTCCTGCCGCAGGTCCAACTCGACAGTGAGCCACACACCAGTTGGCGCCTTCTTCTCGACAGGGGTTTCGCCGCCGATTTCCACGACAAATGCGCCGTCGCGGAGGCGCAGCCCGAGGGCGCCTGCCTCCAGGATCGTGCGCGCACCTTCGTTGCGCGTGAGGAACAGCTCAAAACGTATGCCGTGGACGGCTTGTACTTTGGCCAGTTCGCCGGCTCGCACGAACAGGAACGACCCTTGGTCGAAATGCCGACGCCGTGCTTCACCTACCGTTTCGATGGGCCAGGCGAGAAATTCCGGAGCCGGCTTGTCGAGCCGGCAAATTCGTGTGGCCTTTATCGGCCGATCGCATGACAGGCTGAGCTTGATCCGCTGGCCTGCTTTGGCACTCCAGGGGGTGGTATAGCCAACCACGCTCATCGCGTCGTGGTCTACTGCGCGCTTCATCTATCCCTCCCGATGAACTCCAGATGGGCTGGGGCGAACCGTCCGGTCCGGTGTCGGCCAATGCGCTGCCGCTCTGACAAGCAAAGTTCCGCATGGCGCACTACAGCCATGATGTACATGCTTGTATAGATAAGCTGCATTCGGATAGTCTCGACGCGATCGGTCCAAGCGCGACATTACCAAGGAGGATGACATGCGCAACGCATCTCTCTTCGATCTGTCAGGCAGGAAGGCGCTTGTAACCGGCGCAAGCCGTGGCATCGGGCGCAGCATCGCCGAGGCGCTCAGCGCGGCCGGCGCCGACGTCGCGGTCACGGCGCGCAGCGTGGCCTCGCTCGAGAAGACGATGGCCGCCATCCGCACCGCCGGCGGGGTCGCGCATGCCATCGCCCTGGATGTCACCGATGTCGACCGCTGCCGGGCGGCGACAGCCGAGGCCGGCAGCCTGCTCGGAGGTCTCGATATTCTCGTCAACAATGCAGGGGTGGAAGAGGTCCGGCCTTCACTCGATGTCGACGAGGCCTTGTGGGACCGGATTGTCGATACGAATCTCAAAGGCGCCTTCTTCTGCGCCCAAGCCGCCGCGCGGCAGATGAGAGACGCCGGACGGCCCGGCGTCATTATCAATCTCTGCTCGCTGACCTCCGAGGTTGGGGTTCCCACGGCGGTGCCGTACGGCTCGTCGAAATCAGGCCTCCTCGGCATGACGCGGGCGCTTGCAGCGGAGTGGGCCGATCTCGGGATCCGGGTCAACGCCATTGCGCCTGGCTATTTCAGGACAGCGATGACAGACGTGTTCTACAGCAACGAGGCATGGCAGCAATCGATGCTCGCCAAGATTCCGCAGCGCCGTTTTGGTGATCTCTCGGACCTGCACGGAATCGCGGTGTTCCTCGCTTCGGATGCGGCAGCCTACATAACCGGCCAGTCCATTCCCGTGGATGGAGGCTTTCTCGCATCGATTTGAAGGCTTCAGGGGCCGGAGACGTGTCCCAGAAGTGATCGACAAGCGCTAATCGTAATTGCGTTCTAAGAAAAGGAGCCGCCATGTCTGACGTCAGCTTCCACCGCCTGTCATCCCTCAGTGTCGATCAGCGGGCCAGTTTACTGAAACGCGCCGAAGGAGATCTGTCTTCCTTCATCGAAAAGGTCCGTCCAATCATCCAGGCCGTCAAGGATGAAGGTGACGCGGCATTGCTCCGGTTTGCACGCGAACTCGACAAAGCCGATGTTGCCGACGGTGGACTGAAAGTTTCGGAAGCGGAGTTCGACGCGGCATTCGACAAGGTCGAGAAGGATGTCGTGGAGAGTATCCGGTTCGGCATCGAGAACATAATGCATTTCCACGAGGAGCAGCGCCCGGAAACGATGTGGCTCAAGGAAGTTCGGCCAGGCGCCTATGCGGGCGACCGATACACACCGATTGCTTCCGTTGCGCTTTATGTTCCGCGCGGCAAAGGCGCCTTTCCCTCGGTGACGATGATGACCTCGGTTCCGGCGGTGATTGCCGGGGTTCCCCAGATCGCGATCGTGACGCCTGCGACTTCGGATGGTTCCGTCGACGCCGCGACGCTGGTTGCTGCCCGCCTCGCCGGCGTGGAGACCGTGTACAAGTGCGGCGGCGCCCATGCGGTCGCCGCCGTCGCCTATGGAACCGAGACCGTGAAGCCTGCCGTCAAGATCGTCGGGCCGGGGAGCCCGTGGGTGGTGGCGGCAAAGAGCGTGTTGTCCCCGATCATCAACACAGGCCTCCCTGCTGGTCCGTCCGAAGCGATCATTTTTGCCGATCACAGCGTCGACGGCGGCCTGGCTGCTCTTGACCTGTTGATCGAGGCCGAGCACGGGCCGGATTCCTCGGCCTACCTGGTGACGCACAGCCGCAAGGTCGCCGAAGCCGCGTTGATTGCGATACCGGAACACTGGTCCCGGATGAGCGAACAGCGTGTGGAGTTCTCACGCGCGGTGCTGACTGGGAAGCGCGGCGGCATCGTGCTGACCGAGTCGCTGGAGGACAGCTACCGCTTCATCAACGACTATGCGCCGGAGCACCTCGAGATTCTGTCAACGGAGCCATTTGCGCATCTCGGACGTATCACGGAAGCTGCCGAGATCCTCATGGGTCCGCATACGCCGGTGACCCTCGCCAACTTCGTCCTGGGACCCAATGCGGTGCTGCCGACCAGCCGGTGGGCGCGAACCTTTGGACCGCTTTCCGTGACGGATTTCGTCAAGAGATCGTCGGTCGGCTATGTGACCTCGGCGGCCTATCCGGAACTCGCCCTGCATGCCCGCAGGCTCGCCCGCTACGAAGGATTCAGCTCGCATGAGAACGCGGTTTCGGAGATCCGCGATCGCTATCTCGCCGGCTGAGCGGAAACGATGACGATGAGGGCGGCGCGACTCTATGGACCCGGCGACTTGCGCGTCGAGGATATCGCCGCGCCAGGCGCTCCCGAGCCAGGCTGGGTGAAGCTGAGGGTCGATGCCGCAGGCATTTGCGGTTCCGATCTCCACAACTTCCGCACGGGCCAATGGATAAGCCGGTCGCCTTCGACGGCTGGCCATGAGCTGACAGGCACGGTGATCGCCATCGGCGAGG
Organism: Mesorhizobium sp. M0590; assembly: GCF_040320905.1. Lineage (NCBI taxonomy): Bacteria > Pseudomonadati > Pseudomonadota > Alphaproteobacteria > Hyphomicrobiales > Phyllobacteriaceae > Mesorhizobium > Mesorhizobium sp. M0590. Next base: position 232,538 of record NZ_JAMYQN010000005.1, on the reverse strand, counting down.
GCGTGGACACCGTCGGTGTTGGCGACCGCGTGGTCGCCGATTCCCGTTTCTGGTGTGGAGAATGCGCGCAATGCCATGCAGGCAGGCGGCATCTTTGCACGTCGCTGGGCTTTGTCGGCGAGATATGCGACGGCGGATTTGCCGAACAGGCGGTCCTGCCCGCGCGCCTGCTGCACATCGTCGATGCCGTGCTTGACGAACGGGTCGCGGCGATGGCCGAGCCGCTGGCTGTAGCGTTGCACGCAGTGCGGCGTCTGCCGAAAACGGCCGGCTCCGTTCTTGTCGTCGGCTGCGGGACTATCGGCGGGCTTGCCGCACTGCTGCTTTCCCGGACATTCGCAGGTACCGTGCTCGTCGCCGATCGCAACCCTGGCCGCTGCGCCCGCGTGGCGCGTGTGACCGGCGCCAGCATCGTCGATTTGAACCGGGACGCCATTGCCGCCGCCACCGCGGATGCCCCCTTGCTCGCTGCCGTCGAAGCAACCGGCAGCGTCGCAGCACTCGGCCAGTTGCTCGGCGTTCTCGATGCCGGCGGCACCGTTGCGATGGTCGGCATATTCCATGGCCGCCTCGATATCGATCCCAACATCCTGGTTGAACGCGAAATAGCATTGCTGGGATGCCACGCCTTTGCCGATGAGCTTCCCGACGCCATTCGGATGCTCGGCGAATTGACCGAGCCCATGGTCGAACTGATCGACCGCGAGATCTGCCTGGATGATGTTCCCGCAGCCTATGAGCGGCTGTTGGCGGGGCAGGGCGACGGCTTGAAAACAATCATCCGGATGCGGTCTGCCGGGCGCGTGTGATTTCCGAACCTTGCCGGAGAGGATTTTTGAAATGATAACTTTGCCCGACACCGCCAGCCCTCTTTACGAGAAGGTCAAGGACTACATCCTGACGAACATCGGAACGGGGCGATGGAGCAAGGACCGCAAGCTGCCGTCCGAAAATGAATTCGTGGCGACACTCGGCGTGTCTCGGATGACGGTCCATCGTGCCTTGCGGGAGTTGACCTCTGCGGGTTTTCTGATCCGGCTCCAGGGCGTCGGCACATTCATCGCGCCACCTCGACCGCAATCCGCACTGATCGAGATCAACAACATCGCGGCGGAAATTGTCGCGCGGGGAAACAGGCATCGCTCCGAGGTTATCGTGCTCGAAAAGATCATGCCGACAAAGGAGCTCGCGCTTTCGTTCGAGTTTGCAAAGCGCGTGTCGGTCTATCATTCCATCGTCGTTAACTTCGAGAACGACCTGCCTGTGCAACTGGAAGAGCGCTTCGTCAACCCGGGCCTGATACCCGACTATGACAAGCAGGATTTTTCCAGGACAGCGACCTACGACTATCTCATGCAGAAAACCCCGGTGACGGAGGTCGAGCACATCATCTCGGCGACCCCTGCCGATGCCGAGACGGCGCGGTATCTGGGCATCGACGTCGGCAGCTGCTGCCTGTTTCTGCATCGCCGGACATGGACGGGCGCCGTCGTTGCCACGATCAGCAAGCTGACTTACGTTGGCAGCCGCTACTCGCTTGGCAGTCGATATTCTCCATCCAAAAAAACCTGATCGCAGTGAAGCGAATCAGAGTCGGAAGGAGGGGGCTAACTTGTATATGCATGTATGTATTTAGCCTTGACATCCGCTGTTGCTGACGTTGAAGTGTCGTCGCAATTTCGTTGAACGGACAGCTAAGATGCCGAGGCACGGTGCCGCAAGAGCAGAAGCCCGCATTCTCACCAGGCCGGATGTTTGGTTCAAAAAAGCGGCCTGATCATCAAGGGGAACAAGATGATGCGTAACCTAGCAGGACAATTTCGGGCACTCGTTATGGCTGCTGCCGTCGGGTTTGCCCCGGCGGTCTACGCGGCCGACACGACAATTCCGGCGACGCCTGAGGCAGGAACATTCAAGATCGGCATCGAGCCATGGCTTGGCTACGGCCAGTGGCACGTCGCCGAAGCCAAGGGTCTGTTCAAGGCAAACGGGCTGTCCGACGTGCAGATCGTGAACTTCGCCGAGGACAAGGACATCAACGCCGCCCTGGCGAGCGGCCAGCTCGATGCCGCCAACATCGCGACCCACACGGCTATGGGAATGGTTGCGGCCGGCCTGCCGGTGAAGATCGTGCTTCTGCTCGACGTCAGCATGACGGCAGACGCCATGATCGCCGGCAAGGACGTCGCCTCCGTCGCCGACCTCAAGGGCAAACAGGTGGCTTTCGAGGAAGGCACGACGAGCGACATCCTGCTCAAATACGCGCTCGCCAAGAATGGCATGTCCATCGCCGATGTCCAGCCGGTTCCAATGCCGGCGGCGGATGCCGGCAGCGCGTTGATCGCTGGCCAGGTTCCGGTCGCGGTTACCTATGAGCCTTATCTCACCGCGGCCAGGGCACAGAACAAGGACGTCAAGCTGCTCTTCACCGCAGGCGAAGATCCCGGCCTAATCAGTGACGTGTTCGTGGTGCGCGATGAGGTGATCAAGTCGCGTCCCGGCCAGGTGCTTGCCATGATCAAGACCTGGGATGCGGCCCTGAAGGCTTACAATGCCGACACGCCCGACGGCCGGGCGATCATCTCCAAGGCAGTCGGTTCGAGCGTCGAAGACCTCAACACCGCCTTTGATGGCGTGCGTTACTATACTCTCGCCGAAAACAAGGATGCGCTGACGGGCGAATTTTCCACCAAGACATTCGCCGATGTCGAGGCAGCCGCCAAGAACGCCGGGCTGCTTCAGGCGGACGTGACGCCGGAGCAGATGATCGACCCGTCATTCGTCAAGGCCGCGAAATGACGAGGGCCGGCTCGCGGTGGTGACGCAAATGTCCGAGCAGCGTGCGACCAAGCCGAGCCCGTCTCACGCAGCGCCGGGGCCGGTGATCAAACAGCCGATGCGCCGTGGCCCCTACTCCGGGGTCGGCGCGCCCATCGCACGCTCGCGCTTCCTGATGATAGCAGTGGCGGTTTTTGCCGGCCTCGGTCTCGCCTGGTGGGCGGCAACGGGGCTGGGGCTGGTGAAGCCGATTTTCCTGCCCTCGCCGGGGAGCGTGGTGACCCAGCTCGGCAAGCTCTCGGGTGACGGCACGCTGTGGCTGGATCTCAGGACCTCGATATACCGTATTTCTGTTGGCTTCCTCATCGCCTCGGCATTGGCGATTCCGATTGGCGTGCTGATCGGCAGCTTCAGGACCTGGGAAGCGGCGATCGAGCCGCTTGTGGATTTTATCCGTTACATGCCGGTGGTCGCTTTCGTGCCCCTCTCCATCCTGTGGTCGGGGACCGGCGATGCCCAGAAGTTCCTGATCATCTTCATCGGCACCTTCTTCCAGCAGGTGCTGATGATCATGGACAATGTGAAGCGGGTTCCCGCTGATTTCATTGGCCTTGGCAGGACGCTCGGGCTGCCGGATCGCAGGATCTTGACCCGCATCGTGGTTCCCAGCGCCTTGCCAGGCATCTGGGACACGTTGCGCATCAGTCTCGGCTGGGCATGGACCTGGCTGGTGTTGGCGGAACTTGTCGCAGCGACATCAGGGCTCGGCTACCGCATCACCGTGTCCCAGCGTTATTTCCAGACAAACACCATCATCGGCTACATCCTGCTGCTGGGCGTGCTTGGCCTCATTACCGACCAGGTCATGAAGGCACTGGGAAAAGTGCTGTTCCGGCAGGAGGGCCACGTGCAATGAGGCCGGGCCGATGAGTTTGCCCAAACTGCGGATCGAGGGTCTCCACAAGAGCTTCGGCACGGGCGCGCGGCGCACGGAAGTGCTGCGCGATATCAACCTCGATCTTGCCGACAACGAGTTCGTCTCGCTGGTGGGCACGTCGGGTTGCGGCAAGAGCACGCTGCTGTCGATCGTTGCCGGACTGCAGGATTTCGACGCGGGAGATATTGCCATCGATGGCGCGCCGATCCTGCAGCCGGGCCTCGACCGCGGCGTCGTCTTCCAGTCCTACACCCTGCTTCCCTGGCTGACGGCGCAGCAGAATATCGAGTTCGCCCTCAAGGCCGCGGGTCATGATCGCGCGACCTGCCGCAGGATAGCACGCGAGCATCTCGATCTGGTCAAGCTCCCGCACAGCGCCAATCGTTATCCGTCTGAGCTTTCGGGCGGCATGAAGCAACGGGTGGCCATAGCGCGTGCTCTTTCCTATCGACCCAAAATGCTTCTGATGGACGAGCCCTTTGGCGCGCTCGATGCCCTGACCAGGCATCAGATGCAGGAACTCCTGACGCAGATCTGGGAGGAGCACAGGCTCACCGTGCTCTTCGTCACCCATGATGTGGAAGAAGCCGTCTACCTGTCGGACCGCATCGTCGTGATGGGGATCGGCCCGGGACGCATCATGCAGACCTTCAATGTCGACATCGAGCGCCCGCGCCGGGAAGAGGTCATGGAAACCCCGGCCTTCATGGATTTGCAGCGCAGCGTACACAAGGCGATCCGCGAGGCTTCAAAACGTCCCGAAATGGTTTAGGCGGGCCACTCAATTACTTACAATCGGCGACCAGCGTTGCGCCCAATCTCGATATCGCGCCATCGCGATTCCTGACCAGGGGAGCCGCGATCGGCGGCTTTCTCCTCAACCTCGAAAAAAATTTGCAGGACAATGTCGATTTCCTAAACTCCGTTCGTCGTTTCGATGCCGGCCGGTGAGTCCGGCTCAACAAGGAGACAGACGATGCGTGTGATGGTGCTCGTGAAGGCTACCGAAGACAGCGAAAAGGGCTTTGTCCCCACGCCCGAGGCGAAGGAGGCGATGGAGGCGATGGGCAGGTTCAACGACGAGCTGCGCAATGCCGGCATCTTGCTCGACGCCGATGGCCTCAAGCCCTCCTCGCAGGGCAAGCGCGTTGCGTTCGATGGTCCCCGCCGGACGGTCATCGACGGGCCTTTCGCCGAGACCCGAGAACTGGTCGCCGGTTTTTGGCTCTGGGAAGTCAAGGACATGGACGAGGCGGTCGCCTGGGTGAAGCGCTGCCCCAATCCCATGCCGGGACCGAGCGAGATTGAAATCCGGCCGCTGTACGAGATGGCTGATTGGCAATGGGAATCTGACGCCGGAGGTCACGCAAATCCATGACCGGACGCGCGAGAAGCTCAGCGGCAACTGAACCTGTTGGCCGCAACCTGTTTTGCCTTCGTTATGGCTTTGGCCGATAAGGCAGCATGACGGCAGGCGAGACGCAGCAGGCGATCGAGGCGATTTTTCGCATTGAACGTGCCCGGCTCATCGCGGGCCTGGCCCGCCTCGTGCGCAATGTCGATCTTGCAGAGGAACTGGTGCAGGACGCCCTCGTCATAGCCCTATCCGAATGGTCCAGGACCGGCGTTCCGGCCAATCCCGGCGCTTGGCTGATGACGGTCGCCAAACGCCGCGCCATCGACGCGATCCGTCACGACAAGATGCGCGAGCGCAAGCATGAGGAGATCGCGCGGGAGCTGGACGGCGAGTGCGATGGTACGGCCGAGGGAAACGAAATGGCCATGAACGACGATCTTGGCGACGAGCTGCTGGGCCTCATCTTCACAGCCTGCCACCCCATACTTTCGGCCGACGCCCGCGCGGCCCTCACGCTGCGTGTCATCGGCGGCCTGACGACGGACGAGATCGCCCGTGCTTTCCTGTCGAGCGAGGTGACGATCGCCCAGCGCATCGTCCGCGCAAAGAGGACGATCGGAAAGGCCGGGCTCAGCTTCGAGGTGCCGCGCGGCGCCGAGCGTGCGGCGCGTCTGTCCTCGGTGCTGGAGGTCATCTACCTCATCTTCAATGAAGGCTATGCTGCCACGGCAGGCGACGACCTTGTCCGGCCGAGCCTGTGCCTGGAGGCACAACGGCTCGGCCGCATGCTGGCGGGGTTGATGGCCGAGGATGCCGAGGTGTTCGGCCTGCTGGCTCTGATGGAAATCCAGGCATCGCGCCTGCCGGCACGCATCGGGCCGGACGGCGCCCTCTTGACCCTGACCGAGCAAAACCGCGCGCGCTGGGACCAGCTGCTGATCCGCCGAGGCCTTGACGCGCTGGCCCGTGCCGAAGCCCTCGGGGGCGATGGCCCCTATGTGTTGCAGGCCGCGCTTGCAGCCTGTCACGCGCGGGCGCGCAGTCCGGCCGATACCGACTGGCCCCGTATCGCAGCGCTCTACGACCGGCTGCGTGCAGTGATGCCCTCGCCGGTGGTCGATCTCAATCGAGCGGTCGCGCACAGCATGGCCTTCGGGCCCGAAGCGGGCCTGCGGCTGGTAGACGAGATTGCCGACGCCGCCGCCTTGCGCAATTATGCGCCATTGCCGGCGGCGAGGGGCGATTTTCTGTTTCGGGCCGGCCGGCTGGCCGAGGCCCGCGCCGAATTCGAGGCTGCGGCCAAGCTCACCCGCAACGTGCGCGAAGCGGCCTTTCTCCTCGCCCGCGCAGACGCTTGTGGTTGACAGCATCGCTCTCCGTGCCCGACGCGCCGCTCGGCAACATCGAAAGCCGCCAGTTCGCTCCCGGCCAGCTCCCTTCAATGAGCGTGATCAGCTCGCAACGCGAAAGGGATTAACGATGCGCAAGCCTTCGTCGAGCGCCATTCCGTGCTGCATGTCCTCCGACCAAAGTGTATCGCAGCCAGCGTGAACCGCCGCGGAGGCGATCATCGCGTCATAGGTGGAAAGGCCGTACCGCTCGGCGAGCCTCAATCCTGTTTCGTGGGTCTCGAGCGTGAGCGGATGAACCGTCAACAGGCCGCGCAGCGTGGTCAGCAGCGCATGCGTGTCGTCCCATGACATTTGCATCTTCCGACGCGCGACATTGGTGAGTTCATTGAGAACCTGCACGCTGATCGCCCCGCCATCGGCGATGACCGCCTCGGCCCGATCCGCCTTCGCCGTGTCGCCTGACGCGATATAAAGAAGGACATTGGTATCGAAAAAACTAACGGGCATTTGCCTCGTCCCGATCGAATTTGAAGTCAGCGGGAAGCCGACCGCGGAAGGCGCGGAGACGCTTCAGCAACTCCTCACGCCCGGGCTTCCGCGCGACGCCAAGCTGGCGGGCGTCAGCGACATGGATTTCGATCTCATCGCCTTCCCTGAGTTCAAGCGCTTCGACCACAGCGGCGGGAAGGCGGACCGCAAGACTGTTTCCCCATTTGGCGACCTGCATGCCACTTCCTCTCTTAGATATACGCTGGAAGAAATGTATATCCACAAGTCGTCAAGGTCAAGAATTGCAGCCAATCGGTTTATTCATTTTGGAGGAGAGGGCCTCGATCATGCCAGCAACTGCGTCGGCACGCCGAGAATCGGTCCTGCCTCGGCGAGCCGCTGGTCGAGGGTCCACACCGTGGCGCCATGCTCCGATGCCGTCGCGAGGTGCAGGGCGTCGCCAGCACGAAGCCCGAGGATATGCTGATCGGCGAATTTCGCGGCGACCCGAAAATGCCCGCCCGTCACCGGCAGCACGGTGAAGCTCTCAGCGACAAGCCTATTGAACATCGCGAGCGCTGCCGCGCGTTGCTCCAGGTCGATCTGTCCGGTCCGAAGCTTGATCGCCATGGCGGAGGACATCTCGGTGATGGTCCAGTCGCTGATCACAAGTTGCGCTGGGTCCTGCTCCGCCAGCCAGCCCTGAACGCGCGCGGTCATGGCTTCGTTGGATAGCGCCGCGATGATCAGCGAAGTATCGAGATAGGACGTCAATAGCGATCGCCATCTCGCATCGATCGCACCAGATCGGCGGCAGCCTGAGCCTGCAGAGGCATGGTTGCGGTCAGGGATTGGAGCAGGACGGCGTCGATCCGTTTGCGAGGGCGGGCCACGGCCGTGAGCCTGGCGACCGGCTTGCCACGCCGGGTTATGTCGATCGAGTCTCCAGCTTCAACCCGGTCGACGAGCTCACTCAGATGTGCCTTGGCGTCCGCCAGATTGACCGCGTCCATGTCACGCTCCTGACCATGTAGATGGTCATGTAGCGTATAACGCGTGACAATTCCAGTGCAGAGCACGGCGAATAAGCAACTGGCTGCGTGAGCGAAGCAGGTGACCTGCAACGAGAAACATGCCGCTTCCCACTTGACTCATACATATCCCGGTGGTTATACATCGACCAATAGCCGAAGGGTTATCGATCCCAATGCCAAACGCTCACGATGTGCTCTTCAGAACGCTTGCCGATCCGACTCGGCGCGCTATTTTTGAGCGGCTGTGTCGCGAAGGAGAGCAGACGGTCGGGGCTCTGACGGCTCAGGCCGGGATCTCGCAACCGGCCGTGTCAAAACATCTCGGCGTTTTGAGGCAGGCCGGGCTCGTGCGCGACCGCCATGCAGGGCGACAGACCCATTATAGCGCGCAGCTTGCTGCGCTTGCCCCCCTGATTGACTGGACAAGCCAGATGACCGGGTTCTGGCAGAGCCGGTTCGACGACCTCGAAGACCTGCTCAAAAGGATGGACCAGTGAACGAAATGGCGACCGAAACGCTCTCCGTCGTTGTCGAACGGGAAATCGCTTATCCGCCCGAGAAGATCTGGCGCGCGCTCACGCAACCACACTTGATCGAGGAGTGGCTCATGAAAAATGACTTCAAACCTGTCGCGGACCACCGTTTCAATTTTCACGCAGACTGGGGCGCTGTCGAATGTCAGGTGCAGACGGTCGAGCCGAACAGAACACTGACTTACACGTGGGATACCAAGGATCTCAAGAGTGTCGTCTCCTGGACCCTCACCCCCACGAGCACCGGAGCCCGCTTGCGCATGGAACAGTCGGGCTTCCGGCCGGATCAGCAGCCTTACTTCCGGGGTGCCAAAGTCGGCTGGCCGAGGTTCTTTGACGATCTGGAGCAGGTTCTGGCGCGGACGGACTGAGATCCGCTGGGCTATCCAAGCAAGGGCTCTGTTACAGAGCGACATCACGAGGCGATAATGGAGGCAAGCCAATGAAGATCAAGTTGGCCAAAGTATACGTGGACGACCAGGAAAAGGCACTGGGCTTTTACACCGAAACGCTCGGCTTTACCAAGAAGGCCGATTTCAGCAATGGGCCGTTTCGCTGGCTGACCGTCGCATCACCCGACGAGCCGGACGGTGCCGAGCTGCAACTCGCGCTCAATGACAACCCGGCGGCCAAGGCCTACCAGCAAGCCATTTTCCAGCAGGGCCAGCCCGCGGTCATGTTCTTCACCGATAACGTCAAGGGCGACTACGAGCGCATAAAAGCGCGCGGCGCCGAGTTCACGATGCCGCCGACCGAAGTAACCGGCTCGACCATCGCCCAGCTGAACGACAACTGCGGCAACCTCGTTCAAATCACCCAACTGGCGCGCTGGTAAAGCATGCGCTCAGTGGCGTGGCTGCCCGGCGGGAGTCGCCAAACGGGCCGCCCGATCCGCTTCGTCTTCAGAGGAGGTCTCAATGGATTGGAACAAATGGGTTCGGCAGATCCACCGCTGGCTGTCGATTATCTTTGCGGCGGTCGTCGCCGCCATCTTCATCAGCCTGGGAGTAGGCAAGGAGCCCGCCTACTGGGTATACCTCTTGCCGCTGTTTCCACTCGGCTTGCTCCTGCTTACCGGTCTGTACATGTTCGTGCTGCCTTACGCTCCCAAGTGGCGCAACGCAGGGGGCGCCGGCGCATTGGAGTGAACGCATGGCCAACAAGACGTCCATCAAGTCAGCGGCGGTCGCGAAGAAGCCCGCCGCCAAGCCTGCAGCCGCCAAGCCGGTCCTCCTCGCAGGCGGCAACCCGCAGATCCCGAAGGGTGATGGTGACGCTCCTGTGCAGGCCTACATCGCGGCCATGCCGGGCTGGAAACGCGACGTCGGCCGCCGCCTCGACGCACTCATCGAGCGCAACGTTCCCAACCTGCGCAAGGCCGTCAAATGGAACTCGCCCTTCTATGGCGTAGAGGGTCAAGGCTGGTTCCTCAACTTCCATTGCTTCACAAAGTACATCAAGCTGGCTTTCTTCCGCGGCACGTCGCTGCATCCTGTCCCTCCAGGCGAGTCCAAGCACAAGGACGTGCGCTACTTCGACATCCGCGAGGACGACCAGCTCGACGAAGCTCAACTCACCGACTGGGTAAAGCAAGCCAGCCAGTTGCCTGGCGAGCGAATGTGAGTGGAATGCCAGTCATTCCCGCAAACCCGGTGCCGACTAGCGGTATTCATGTGACGGGCGAGCGGCAACAACCCTAGGGAAAGCGACAATGGTGATGAAGAGTGGCTCTATGGAAGGAAATGCAGAGAGCTCCCCCTCTCAGCTGATAGATGCGAGGATCAGTGAGCTGGGCGATTGGCGAGGCAAGACGCTTTCCCATGTCCGCGCTCTCGTCAAGCAGGCTGACCCGGAAGTGGTCGAGGAGTGGAAGTGGCGAGGCGTTCCGGTGTGGTCGCACGCCGGAATAATCTGCACCGGCGAGACCTACAACAACGTCGTGAAGGTGACCTTCGCAAAGGGCGCCTCCCTGCCGGATCCTTCAGGCCTGTTCAACTCCAGTCTCGAAGGCAACACCAGGCGCGCCATCGATATCCGTGAGGGCGAAGACATAGATGAGAATGCGTTCAAGGCGCTGATACGCGCTGCTGCCGCCCTGAACACGGCCCGATAGTCAGCTCCGGCCGATATGGTCGGCTAGCGGGCCGAGAGCAGCGAGCAAAGCTTCGCCGGTGGCTTGCGTCGCGTTCTCATGCGGCGCGCGCAGGTTCAGCCAGCGTCTGTCGCCGGCCCGTACCGCCAGCACTGCCTTCATCGCGGAGATGAGGCCGGCGTCCTGGATGATTTTGCGGAACGCCTTGATGGCGGCATCCGCGTCAGTAATGTCCTCTCCCGCGAGCGCTGCGTCGTAGAGGGCCCGGATCGCTGCGGCATTCAGATTGACCGTCGCCGAGATGCACCCCGCAGCACCGTTGGCGAGGCCTTTCGTCAGCTGTGCTTCCGAACTAGGGAACACCGCGACCCTTGGGGCTGCCGCAATGACCGCCGCGGTGTTGTTCCAATCGCCGGCGCTGTCCTTGTAAGCCACCACGACATCCGGAAACGCTTGGCTCAAGCGGGCGGTCAGCGCCGGGCTCACCGCTACGCCGGAATTCTGCGGGATGTGGTAGAGGATCATCCTCATCGCCGGGTTCGCCACCCGTTCGATCAGCTCGCCATAGTAGCGGGCCTGTCCGTTGTCGCCGGCGGCCGTATAGAAGAACGACGGCAGCACCATCACCCCGGCACAGCCGAGCCCGACGGCATGCGCCGTCAGCTCGACGGTCTCGGCAAGTGCTGTGACACCGGTGCCGGGCATCAGATGGCTTGGCGAAATGCCGGCCTCGACCAGCCACTCCAGCGCTTGCATGCGCTCGCGCAACGAGACGGACAACGCCTCGCCCGTGGTGCCGAACGGCGACAGGAAATGCGCTCCCTGATCCAGCACCCACTTGGCGTGTGATATCCAGAGGTCGCGGGCAATGCGGCCGTCGTTTTCGAACGGCGTCAGGATCGGTGCGATGGTTCCTTGTGGGCGGATCATGTGCGTCCTTCTAAAGCCGGCATCAAAAATGTCGAGCAAGCTACATGAAGCAATGTTGCTGAGTACCGGCCGTTCGACCTCGAAAGCAAGCGGCTCGCGCATAGGCGCGCGATTGTGATCGGGCGGCGGTTCTGAGGCTCTCGAGGTATATCCTTGTCACGGGATAACGTCGTCTGGCCGAAAGGGGGGTGACAAACGAGTTCTGCTGTTTCATCAATGCCGCCTTTTGAGGAGAAGCCCATGCGGAGGATTGGTGTCGGCATTATCGGCTGCGGCAACATTTCGGATGCCTATCTGAAGGCATCGCCACAATTCCCGGTGCTCGACATTGTCGGCGTCGCCGACATCAACCGGACGGCGGCCGAGGCCAAGGCAGCGGCCTACGGCCTGGCTGCCATGCCGGTCGACGCGCTGTTGGCCGATCCGCGCGTCGAGATCGTGCTCAACCTGACGACGCCGCAGCATCATGTGCCGGTCGGCTTGCAAGCTGTCGGGCAAGGCAAGCACGTCTATTCGGAGAAGCCGCTGGCAACGACGCTCAGCGACGCCGAGCGGCTGGTCGCGGCCGCGCGCGAAAAGGGCGTGCGCGTCGGCTGCGCACCCGACACCTTTCTTGGCGGCTCCCACCAGACGGCGCGGCGGCTGGTCGATGAGGATACGGCTGGGACCATTGTCGCCGGCTCTGCCTTCATGCAGGTGCCCGGCCACGAGCTCTGGCATCCCAATCCGGATTTCTACTATCAGCCCGGCGGTGGGCCGATGCTCGACATGGGACCGTACTATCTGACCTGCCTGGTCAATCTCCTGGGTCCGGTAAAATCCGTGACCGGGCAGGCGAAGTCATCCTACGCCACCCGCACCATCGGTTCTGGACCGCGCCAGGGCGAAACCATCCGGGTCGAGGTGCCGACCCATATTTCCGGCCTGCTCGCATTCGAGAATGGCGCCGCGGTCTCGATCACCACCAGCTTCGACGTCTGGAAGCATGAACACAATCACATCGAACTTTACCGAACCACGGGCTCGATGATCGTCTCCGATCCCAACCAGTTCCAGGGCGACATCAGGACCAACCAGCGCAAGGGCGACTGGACGGTGGCCGATCAGATCCATTCGTATGGCGACGGCAATTACCGGGGCCTCGGCCTTGCCGACATGGCGCAGGCGATCGTCTCGGGCAGGCAACACCGCGCCAGCCTCGATCTTTCCCTCCATGTCCTGGAAATCATGGAATCGATCATCTCTTCAGCAGAGATAGGCCAGTGTATCGATCTCAGATATGGCTGCGCCCGGCCGGCGCCGATGCGCGCCGACCTGCCTTTCGGAATTCTGGAATAGGGAATAATGCGATGAGCAAGACGGCACTGATTTTCTGGGGCGGCTGGGAAGGTCACACCCCGGCCCGAAGCGCCGAAATCGTCAAGGAGATGCTGGCTGGCAACGGCTTCGACGTGCAGCTGGAGCAGGGGACTTCGGCACTTGCCGATCCGCAGCTGGGCAAGCTCGATCTCATTGTCCCGGTGATCACCATGTCGACGATCGAAAAGCCGGAGCTGCAAAACCTGACCAGCGCCGTCGGGGCCGGCACCGGCCTTGCGGGCTTTCACGGCACCATGTGCGACAGCTTCCGCAACGAGCCGGAATACCAGTTCATGACCGGCGGCCAGTGGGTCGCCCATCCCGGCAACATCATCGACTATCACGTCGACATCACCAGGCCAGGCGATCCGGTTATGCAGGGCATCGACGGCTTCGCCTACCGTTCAGAGCAGTATTACATGCATGTCGATCCGACCAACGAGGTGCTGGCGACGACTACTTTCACCGGCGAGCATCTCGATTTCATCGCCGGCGTCGTCATGCCGGTTGTCTGGAAGCGCCGCTACGGCAAGGGCCGCGTCTTCTACAGCGCGCTCGGGCACACCGCCGACGAGTTCGCCGTGCCGCAAATGCGCACGATGTTCGAACGCGGCGCGATTTGGGCCAGCCGAAACTCGGACCTTGAATAGCCGTTCAATCTGAACGCCACGTATCGTTGTAATCTCTCATAGGGCGGCCGCCCGAACGCGGACACAGGCACAATTGACTGCCATGGTAGCATCCAATACACCAGCGGTCATCGGGAAATTCCGTAGCTGGAGGTCGAATGGAGCAGACGTGGCGATGGTTTGGTCCGAGCGACGCGGCAACGCTTGCCCACGCGAGGCAGGCCGGCGCAACCGGCATCGTGACGGCATTGCACGACATCCCTTACGGCGAAGTCTGGCCGATCGACGCCGTCAGGCAGCGCCAGGCGCTTATCGAGGCGGATCCGGCGATGGGCCTGAAATGGAGCGTCGTCGAGAGTGTGCCCGTGCACGAGGACATCAAGCTCGGCCGCGGCGATCTCGACCGGCTCTACGACAATTTCAGGCAGACCTTACGCAATCTCGGCGCCTGCGGTGTGCGCACGGTCTGCTACAACTTTATGCTGATCCTCGACTGGACCCGGACCGACCTGGCTGCGCCGCTGCCGGGCGGCGGACGGGCGCTCCGCATGAACATGCACGAGCTTGCCGCGTTCGATTGCTACATGCTGCGGCGCAAGGGATCGGAGCGCGACTATGCGTCCGATGTTCTCCAGCGGGCGAGCGAATGGTTCGAGACGACGCCGGGTGCGTCAAAAGAGCGTCTGCTTGCCAACATCATGGCCGGCCTGCCAGGCGCCTTCAAGCGCTACGACGTAGCGGAATTGCGCGAAGTGGTGGCCGAGCAGTCGAGCCTGTCGCACGACCGGCTGCGCGAGAACCTCATCCGTTTTCTCGAAAACGTGCTGCCGGCGGCCGAAGAGGCGGGCGTCATGTTGGCGATCCACCCGGACGATCCGCCGCGCGATCTCGTCGGCCCGTGCCGGATCGTCAAGAACGCCGACGACATCGCCCTTATCCTGGACGCCGTGCCATCGGCCCATAGCGGCCTCACCTTGTGCACGGGGTCGCTGGGCGCCAACCCGGCCAATGACGTGCCCGCCATCGCCAGCCGCTTTGCGCACAAGATAAACTTCGTGCATCTGCGCAACGTCAGCAAGGACCCGGACGGCTCGTTCATGGAATCCGAGCATCTGAGCGGCGATGTCAACATGGTCTCGGTGGTTTCGATCTTGCTCGACGAGCAGCAACGCCGCCGCGACGCCGGGGAACCGGCGGCGCTGCTGCCGTTTCGCCCGGATCATGGCCACGAGCTGATCGATGACGCCGCGCGGCACACCCATCCCGGCTACCCCGTGATCGGCCGTCTTCGCGGCCTTGCCGAATTGAGAGGCGTGATGACGGCGATTGCCCATCAGCGCGGCTACCGGCTGCAATGACGGCGCCCCGCCTGCTCTGCGTCGGCGCGCTCACCTACGACACGATCTTGCGCCTCGATGTCCTGCCCTCCGGCGCCGGCAAGTTCCTGCCAAGCGAGGCCGTGCAGATCGCGGCCGGCATGGCGGCAAGTGCCGCCGCGTCGGCCAGCCGCCAGGGCGGGCAGGTCTGGCTATGGGCAAGCGTCGGCGACGATGCTGTCGGCCGCGATGTCATCGGCCAGATGGAGGCGGAGCGGGTCGACTGTTCGCTGGTGCGCAGGGTTGAAGATGGCCGCTCGGCCATTGCCACGATCCTGGTCGATGCCGCCGGCGAGCGTATGATTGTGCCCTTCTACGATGCAGTCACGCAAGCCGATCCTGACCGTCTTCCGCCCGCGGATTTTTCCCGCTTCGACGCCGTGCTGGTTGATGTCCGCTGGCCCGGAGCCGCGGCCCTGGCGCTGGCGAAGGCTCGCGAGTGCGGCATCCCGGCGATCCTTGACGCCGATGTCGCGTCGCGACCGGTGCTCGACCGGCTGCTGCCGCTCGCCTCGCATGTCGTTGCTTCGCTGCCGGCGGCACGCATCCTTTGCGGTCCGGAGATATCCGCCGGTTCTGCCGTCGCCATTCTCGGCGAACGGACCGGCGCCTTCGTGGCGGTCACCGATGGCGCGAACGGCACCGTGTTCCGCTACTCGGGCAGCAATGACGTCCGTCATCTGCCGTCGCCGCGGGTCGAAGCCGTCGACACTCTGGCGGCAGGCGACGTGTTCCACGGCACCTTCGCTCTCGGCCTGGCCGAAGGTTGGGACGAAGAGCGGGCGATAGCAGTGGCCAGCGCCGCCGCCGCCCTGAAATGCCTGCGCTTTGGCGGACGTCTTGGCGCACCGACGCGCGCGGAAACGCTGGCTTTCATGCAAGGATCGACATGATGCCGAACCCGCTTGGGCCGGCTCGGTGGAAAGAGCACGTCAAGTGGCGGCCGTCGACTACCATGGCAGTTCCTGCGCAACTGTTCGAGGGAGGATAAATGGCTGAGTTCAAAAAACGCGCACTGGTCACGGGGGCGGCCATGGGCATCGGCCGTGCTGTCGCCGAAAGACTGGCCGAGCAAGGCGTCGACCTGATCCTGTTCGACCGGGCGGGCGATCAGCTGGATGAGGTCGCGGCGCAGCTTTCGGCGCGCGGCGTGACCGTGCACACCGTGCTCGGCTCGACCGCCGACACTGAGGCCTGCGGCCGCGCCGTCGAGCTTGCCCGGTCCGCGTTCGGCGGGCTCGACATGCTCTCCCACAATGCCGGCATCCAGCGTTACGGAACGGTGGAGACCACGGACGAGGCGCTTTGGGACGAGGTGATGAACGTCAACCTCAAGGCTGCCTACCTGCTCTCCCGCGCGGCGATGCCGCTGCTGCGGCAAAGCCGCGGCGCCATCGTCCATATGAGCTCGGTGCAGGGTCTGGCCAGCCAGGAAGGGGTTCTGGCCTACAGCACGGCCAAGCACGGCCTGATCGGCTTGGTCAAATCGATGGCCGTCGACTATGCGCCGCTCGGCGTGCGCGTCAATGCCGTCGCTCCGGGTGCGGTCGACACGCCGATGCTGCGGGATGCGGTCAAGCTCAACGATAAGCCCGACGAGATCCTGCGCATCCTCGACAATATGCATCCGCTCGGCCGTACCGCCCAGCCGCAAGAGATTGCCGCAGTCGTCGCCTTCCTGCTGTCCGACGATGCCTCCTTCGTCACCGGCGAGGTCGTACGCGTCGATGGCGGCCTGCTGGCGCGCATCGGCGGTTCTCCGCGCAAGGAATAACGTCGGCGCTGCTGCTTGCGCAGGCATTTCATGAACGGCTTGAAGCTGCAGAGCCAATAAGGGGTCGCCGATGGCAGGGCTTTTGGGAATGCGGACCATCACCGAGGGGCGGTTGGGCGAAACCGGCCCCGGCGTATCGGTCGCGGCGAGGACGTTCGAGGTTCTGCTCGACCAGATCCTGACCTTCCGCCTGAAGCCGCACGAGCTGATTTCTGAAAAGGCGATGTCGGAAGCCCTCGGCGTGAGCCGCACGCCGGTCAGGGAGGCGCTCGCCCGGCTGGCCGGTCTTGGCTTGATCGACATTTATCCGCAGCGCGGCAGCATGGTGGCGCCGCTCCGGATTGCCGATCTCGAGAAATCGCAGTTCCTGCGCGAAGCGCTCGAAGTCGGCCTGATCAAGCGCGCGGTCGAGAGCCCGCGCCGTGCTGACCTGCTTGCCGTGCTAAAAGGCGAACTGGCCGTCCAGGAGACGTTCGCCTCCATCGCGGACGACAGGCGCTTCTTCAAGTCGGACGAGCTGTTCCACCAGCATATCGCCAGTCATGCCGGGTTTCCCGGAATCTGGGCCGACATCAGCGCGGCGAAGCTGCACATGGACCGCTTCCGCTTCCTGTCTTTTCCGCGCCTCGACAGCATGTCGGTGGTCCTCGGCCAGCATCGGCGGATTGTCGATGCGCTTGAGCAGGCCGACGCGTTTGCGGCGGAAGAGGCGATGCGAACGCATCTTCGCCGCATCTTCGAGGTGCTCGAAATCGTCCAGGAGCGCTATCCCTATTATTTCGCGGCAAACGGCAGTGTGAGCCTGCTTTCGGCCGGCTCAATCCAAGCCTGAGCCTTTCTTGCGCGCTTCCGAAGGCGTCTTGGTCTTGCTGCCGGATTTGTCGGAAGCTGGCTCGGCTTTGCGATCTTGACCCTCGCCGCCTTGCTCCTTGCGGAGCTGATTTTCCACTACCGATCGCGATCCTTCCGCCGGGTCTTGTTCAGGATGAGTATCGGTTCCCGTCATGTCGGCTCCTATCCATTTTGATCAATTGCGTGCGGCGTGGGCTGACCTCCGCCGCCGGTTCTGTCGCGCCCGATCATCAGCCAGGCGGCGAACAGCACGACCAGTACGACCACGATCCAGGCGACGAAACGAGGCATCGGCCTCATGTCCCTCGCCGCCGCTTGCTGCCGCGTGCCTCCGGATCGGAGCCGGCCTCGACCGTTGGATCGGGCACGACCGGGCCGCGTTCGGCCTCGGAACCCTCAGCTTCGATCTCCTGCACGGCCTGATCCCAGTGCTCGCGCTCGCGTCCTTGCGGACGGCCTTCGCGCTCCCAGATCTCATGGGCTCGCTGCCTGATACGCTCTTCCCTATCCATGGCCTTTGCCTCCTCAGCCCCTAATCCGGCGATCGCTGGTTTGTTCCGCGGTGCCAGCGCCGTTCATCGCGGTTCAGTTGACCTGATCACCCAGCGCTCTAGATCAAACTTCGCGCCGAAGTCGCTTGGTGCGGGGAGAACAATCGTGTGGCAGCAACGCTACAAGCACGTATTGTAAATGCCGTTACAGCCGTCGGTCTTCGACCAGACCGCCCGTGCTTGCTGCTGATAATATTTGTATTGACGGCATGCTCGCCTTCCGACCAGGTCGAGCAGCAGTCGAAAACCGCGGCTTCCGCCACACAGACTGCATCGCTGGTCCTGGAGAGCTGGATCGCTGGGGGAGCCCCGTCGGAATACACGTCGCGCACTTTGCAATCGGCCGGCAAGGCGCTCGCCGATGCCGGTGCGCAAATCCAGTCCGCCAAGTCGCCTGAGCCCAGCGGGCAAGCCGGTCTGACGATGGCGGTTGGACGGCTTTCGGCAGCGGTAATTCGCGCGGCGACGGCCGTGCAGAACGGCAACCGCTCGGAAGTGGAACACGCGCAGCAGGATCTGCGGGCCGCCGCCGCCGATCTGAGCACGTCCTACGCGAAATATTTCGCGCCGAAATCATGAAGAAGCTGCTCGAAATATCGCTCGGCGTCGTCACCAGCGTTGGCGGCTTTCTTGAGGTCGGATCAGTGGCGACCGCCGCTCAGGCCGGCGCGGCGTTCAGGTTTCAGCTGATATGGGCCGTCGTCCTGGGCACGTTCTGCATCATCTTCCTGGTCGAAATGGCCGGACGCTTCGCCGCAGTTAGCCATCACACCATCGCCGACGGGATCCGGGAACGGTTTGGCTTCAACGCCTTTCTGTGGCCGTTGCTTGCGACCTTGCTGGTCAACTTCCTGGTCATGGCAGCCGAAATCGGCGGTGTTGCCATTGCGCTCGAGCTCGCCACCGGCATCGGCTTTCAGTGGTGGGCGCTGCCGGTCGCTTTTCTGGCATGGCTGTTCCTTTGGAAAGGCACGTTCGGATTCATCGAAAAAGGCGTCGCGATCCTCGGGCTGGTCACGCTGTGCTTCGTGGTTGGCGCAGTCATGCTGAAGCCCGATTGGGAGCAGGTCGCGGCCGGGGCCGTGCCCACACTGCCGGATCACGACGCGGCCAACTACTGGTTCATGGCGGTCAGCATTCTTGGTGCGTCGATCTCGCCCTATCTGTTCATGTTCTATTCGTCGGGAGCGATCGAGGACGAGTGGGACAAGAGCTATCTCGGAGCCAATCGGGCCATTGCCGGCCTGGGCATGAGTTTTGGCGGCACAATCGCTATCGGTGTGCTGATTGTGGCGGCGCTCGTGCTGGCCGCGCACGGCATAGAGCAGGTCGATGACTACCACCAACTGCCACTGATGCTGATTCCGATCTTCGGTTTCTGGGGATTTGTCCTGTTCGTTGCTTCACTAGGCATTGCCTGCTTCGGTGCCGCGCTCGAAATCGGCCTGCAGCAAGCCTACCTTGTGGCGCAGGGTTTCGGCTGGACTTGGGGCGAGAACCTGAAACCGCGCGACGACCCGGGTTTCAGCACCGTCTATACGATCTTGTTGGTTCTCGCCGCCATTCCGATCGCACTGGGCCTCGATCCGCTGAAGCTCACCATCTTTTCCATGGCGCTGACGGCCGCCAGCCTGCCGCTGACCGTGGTGCCGTTCCTCTTCCTGCTGAATGACGAGCGTTATGTCGGCGAGCACCGCAATGGCATGATAGCGAATGCCGCGGTCATCTTCATCATCGCGCTCGGTTTCGTGCTCGCGATCGTGACCATTCCTTTGCAGATATTCGGAGGCACGTGATGAAGTTGCTGCGCGACATCCTGGACAAGCAAGTAGTCGACCGCGAGCAGGTCAAGATCGGCAAGGTCGACGGGCTGGTGGCCGAGCTCAGGCCAGGCGAGCCGCCTAAAATCGTTGCGGTCGAGCTCGGCTCGATCACGCTGGGGCGTCGGCTTGGCGAGCGACCCGGGCGCTGGATGGCGCGGGTTGCGGCAAGGCTCGGCGGCAAGCGCCATGCCGAGCCGCACCGCATCGCCTGGAACAAGGTGCGCGACATCGGCGTCGACATCGAGTTCGATATCGACGTCCGCGAAACGGCGATTTTCGACTGGCAGGACTGGCTGCGCGATCATGTCATTGGGCGTATTCCGGGAGCTGGATGATGGCCACCGTCAATCTTGAGCAATTGGCTGGCAGGAATGTGCTTTCGCACGGCAAAAGCATCGGCCGTATCGAGGAGATACGCGCCGAACCGGATGACGACGACCTGGTGGTTACCGAGTACCATGTCGGCATCTACGCGGCCTTCGAGCGTCTGTCCGCTTCGGCTATCGGCATTGCGGTCCTCGACGTCTTTCGATTGCGCAGTCGCGACAGCGTGTACCGCATTCCCTGGGACAAGCTCGACATCTCCGACCCGGCGCGGCCGCGGTTGTTATGCACGACGGAAGAACTTTCCGGTATGAAGGGGAGTATCGAGGGCGATAAACCGGAATGAACGATACTTTCCCGCCGTCGGAGAATGGGGTCCAGTGAAAGTCCTGGTTACCGGCGCCACCGGCCTGATCGGTGCCTCCGTCGTGGCACGCCTTCTTTCCGAAAGGCATGAGGTGATCGGATTGGTCCGCAGCCCCGGCGCAAACCGGGCCGGCAATTATCAATTGCTGGTGCTGGACATGGCGGCGGCGCTGCAGCCCGAAGACTGGCTACCGCATCTCAGGGGTGTCGACGCCGTCGTGAATTGTGCCGGCGTCCTGCAGGACAGCCCTCGCGAAAAGACGCGCGAAGTCCATCGCGATGCGGCGGCAGCACTCTTCCTCGCCTGTGCGCGGGCAGGGGTTGCCCGGGTAATCCACTTCTCGGCGATAGGCGTCGATCGGGCGCAGCCTTCGGCATTCTCGGCGACGAAACTGGCCGGCGACCAAGCGCTTATGGCGCTTGATCTGGATTGGGTGATCCTGCGCCCGTCCGTGGTGCTCGGCCGGCCGGTGTTTGGGGCCAGCGCATTGTTTAGGGGTCTCGCCTCGCTGCCGGTGCTACCGTCCATGCCCGGCACCGGCCGGCTCCAGGTGGTACTACTCGACGATGTGGTCTCAACAGTCGTCTTCCTTCTCGATCCCGACAGTCCGTCTCGCGTCGTGTTGGAACTTGTCGGTCCCGAACAGCTGAGCATGGACGAGGTCGTCGGCAGCTATCGCCGATGGCTCGGCTGGGCTCCTGCAGCCAGGTTTGTCTTGCCGGCGGCTGTTGCAAGGCTTCTCTACCGCCTCGGCGACCTTGCCGCGATGTTCGGCTGGCGTCCACCGATGCGCACCAACGCGGCCAGAGAGATCGCCCGAGGAGCGGTTGGAGATCCCTCGGACTGGACCGCCGCGACCGGCATACGCCCGCAAACCCTGGCGGGCTTCCTCGCGCTCAATCCGGCAACGGTGCAGGAAAAATGGTTTGCCCGGCTGTATTTCATCAAGCCTGCGATCTTCGTCGTCCTGCCCTTCTTCTGGATCGTGACGGGTATTGTGTCGCTGACCACCGGCTATAACGGTGGCATCGAGCTGATGCAAAGCACGGGGGCTGGCATCTTGTCGGCGCCGACCGTGATAGCCGGTGCTCTTGCCGACATCGCCGTCGGCGCGCTCCTAGCCTGGCGGCCAGCGACGCGAAAAGGCCTCTATGGCGGCATCGCGCTCTCGCTCTTCTACCTGGTCGTCGGAAGCTTCCTGAGCCCCGATCTGTGGAACGACCCGCTTGGGCCGTTCCTCAAGGTGTTGCCGATCCTGGTGCTGCACTTTGTGGCCTTGGCAGTGCTGGAGGAGCGTTGATGCTCTATTTCCTGCTGAAATTTCTGCATGTCATCGGCGCATCCGTGCTGCTTGGTACCGGCGCCGGTATCGCTTTCTTCATGCTGCTCGCCCACAGGACCGGCAATGCCGCGACGGTTGCGGCCGTGGCGCGTATCGTCGTCGTCGCCGACTTCCTTTTCACCGCGACGGCCGTGGTCGCGCAGCCTTTGACCGGAGCCGCGCTCGCCTGGCAGGCAGGCTACTCGCTGTCGGAGGGCTGGATCGTACTTTCGATCGCGCTCTATATCTTCACCGGAATGTTCTGGCTCCCGGTCGTCTGGATGCAAATGCAGATGCGCAAGCTGGCATCGCAAGCCGCCGCTGCAGGCGCGCCGTTGCCGCCGCGCTATCATCGGCTCTTCTGGCTGTGGTTCGCCTTCGGCTTCCCCGCCTTCGCTGCGGTACTCGGGATTTTCTGGCTGATGATCACTCGGCCTGCGATCGACTGGTGAAGACAGGCCGCGTGCAGCTGCCGGGATGAGCGATGACTTTCATTTCAGCGAATAGAGATAGGCCGCGATATCCCGCGCCTCCTGCTCGGAAATTCTGGTCGAAGGCATTGCCGTGTGCGGATTGATCTCTCTTGCGGCGCGTATCCAACGGACCATGTTTCGCGGGTTGTTGGACAATACGCCGCCGATATAGACCCGGGTGGCCAAGCTGGCGTCGAGGCGTGGACCGACCAGTCCCTGCGCGCCGGGCACGCCGGTGATCGTGTGGCATCCGGCACAGCCATTGGCCATGATGATTGGTATGGCGCGGGCGCCAACACCGCCGGTTGCATTGTCGGCCTTCTGCTCCACTCGACGGCTTTGCTCAAAGTACAACGCGATCCCGGCCAGGGCTGCAACAAGCACGACAATTGCCGCGGCGCCGAGGATGGGTCCGGACGGAGTGAAGCGCGATGTTGCGCGCACGCCGATGCTGCCAGGGGCATTGTCCGTCTTATGCGCGACCCTGACGAGGCGCTCCGGCCACAACGTCAGCGCCGCCCAAGCTGCGGCCAGCACGGCAATTGCCGTCCCGGTACCAATGACCAGCTTAGACAGCCTGGAGCGCATGCGACGCCTCCCATCTTCTCTGTCCACTTGAGCGAATCCACAGACCGGCCAGCAGCAACGCGGCTCCGCCATAAATCAGGCCGGCCGGAACCCACATCACCAAGCCGGCGAGCTGCTGGTCCTCGAGCGGGCTAAGGCTCCACAATTCCGCGCCGGCTGCGTTTACCGGGTACCACAGCCTTGGCGAGACCAGCAGCAGCACCCCGAGCAGGCCGGTGTGCAGCGAGGTGAAAAAGAGGTGCATGACTGCGCTGCCGTAGGCTTGTTCGCGGCCTGAACGCGGCAGCAGCACCCACCAGAACAGCAGCCCCGTACCGAAGAAGCTGGCATGTTGCGCATAATGCAGGACACCCTGTGCAAGCGCCGCCTCGAACAGCGCCGGAACGTGCCACGCCCATATCGCGACGCCGTGCAGGAAGGTCGCGGCTAGAGGGCGGCTGACGGCGGCCCAAACGATTCGAAGCACCTTCGCCTGCCCGGCTGCGCCAAATGCCAGCCGCAGCTTGATCGGCAATGCCCACATCATCGCCGCCGCCGGACGGGAGGCGACCAGCAGGGGTGCCGCCACCGCCATCAACAGCTCGTGCTCGATCATGTGGGCGGTGAAAACGCGCTCACCGAATGCGTGGAGCGGACTGACCAGTGCTGCCGCCAAAATGGCCCAGCCGGTCGCAAACAGCAGGGCTTGCCGCAACCGCAACGGGCGGCTGCGGGCACTCCGCCGCCACAGCCGAAAGGCGCCTGCCGCGTAAAGCAGTGCGACCATGGTTAGCGGCAGCGTGATCGGCAACGCCAGCGTCCAGCCGGCCTGCGGGGCGCCAGCACCGTAGCAGATCGAGGTCGAGAAGAGCGCGTCGAAGCTCATCGTAGGCAGCCGTCAACAATGAGCGAAGCCGCGCCTTGCATGACGATTACCAGCGCAAACAGCACCGCGCTGAGAATGCCGATATTGGCGACGAAATGCTCGGTGCCGCGCGTACGATCCGGTTTAAAGGCGGCGCCACCTTGCTGTCGCGCCCGCCACGAAAGCACGCCGCCGAGCAAGGCCAGCACTGTCAGCACCAGCGCAATGACCGGTATGACGGGAATACCGTGGGCGCACTGCCACTCCACGAACGCATAATTCAGCTGGGTCGACACCGCCCAGGCCAAAGGCCCGGACAACAGCCCGCCCCATGATGTGCCCAAGCGAAGCGCACGCATCTCAGTCAAGCCTCGGCATCCAGTAGATCAACAGATAGATCGGGATCCAGGTCGCGACCACGAAATCCCAGTAGAAGACGTTGTCGCCAACGTCCCCGAAACGCCGGCCGCTATAGCCATGGCGCGTGAACATCAGGACCGTCAGCACCAGCGTGTCGCCGACGTCGGTAATCAGGTGCGTTGTGTGAAGGCCGAGCAGGACCCACAGCATCGAGCCGTACGCATTGGTATCCCAATAAATGTTGAGGGCCGGAAATTCGAACCACCGCACGACAAGCGGTGCGATACCTAGCAGCGACATGACGATCAGGCCGATGCGCACGGGCACCATGGCACAGGCTTCGGCGTAGCGGTTCAGTATGTGATTGGGCACCACGCTGGCGAGCAGCAACAGCGTGACGATGGTGCCCGGCCAATGGTTGGGCGGCGGCACGCCCAATGGCCATTTGGGCGACAGATAGGCGAGGTAAAGATAGGTGCCTGCGGCGAGCGCGAAGCCGGTGCCCTCCAGCGCCATGAAGGCGAGGGTGCCCCACCAGGTCGGGCTGCGCGGTCCGATCCCGAAGGTCGGGAGTTTGGAAAGATCGGCGGCAGGACGCTGTTTCATTCCTCATCCTCCGGATCGCCTTTCGGCCAGAACCAACCGATCAAAGTGATGGCGATCGGCCCGGCTCCCCAGACCACCGCCCACGGGCTGAAGATCGAATAGAGAAAGGTGGCGCCGACGGCGAGCGCGGCGAACAATGGCCAGATCGACGGCGTCGCCGACTTCTCGCGCACATCTGGATGCGCCTCTGCCACGGTCGAAATGACAAGTTCGCGCGCGTCGACGCGAAGCCCGGTCGCGACAGGCAGCGTGTCACGTTCGGCCCAGAGCGGCTCGGCGTGGGTAACCACCGGGATCCGAGCGAAATTATAGCTCGGCGGTGGAGAGCTCGTCGCCCATTCCAGCGTGCCGGCATTCCAGGGATTGTCCCCGGCCGGGGCGCCCCTCGAGGCGCTGTACACCAGGTTTATAGTGAACAGAACGAAGCTTAGGAACAGGATGACCGCGCCGGCTGTGATGAACAGGTTGATGTTGCCCCAGCCGAGTTCCACCGGATAGGTGTAGACCCGCCGCGGCATGCCCCACAGGCCGACAACGTGCATCGGAAAGAACGCCGCATTGAAGCCTAGGAAGGCAAGCCAGAAGTGCCAGCGTCCGAGACGTTCGCTCATCATCCGGCCGGTGATCTTGGGGAACCAGAAATAGGTCGCGCCGAGCAGCGGGAACACCGACCCGCCGATCAGCACGTAATGGAAATGCGCGACCACGAAATAGGTGTCGTGCACTTGCAGGTCCAATGGCACCGACGCCAGCATCACCCCAGTCAGGCCGCCCGCGACGAACGTGAAGAAGAAGCCGAACACGAACAGCAGCGGCGTTCTGATTATCGGGCGTCCGTCCCACAATGTCGCCAGCCAGCAGAAGATCTGCAGCCCGTTCGGGATGGCGATCAGCATGCTCGAGGCGGTGAAGAAGCTCGCGCCGAGCTTGGGCAGACCGGTTGCGAACATGTGGTGAACCCACAGGCCGAACGACAGAAAGCCGACCGCGATCAAGGCCAGTACCATGCCCAGATAGCCGAATACCGGACGCCGGGCGAAAGCGGTGATGATCGAGGACACCATGCCGGTAGCCGGCAGGAATATGATGTAGACTTCGGGGTGGCCGAAGAACCAGAACAGGTGCTGGAACAGCAATACGTCGCCGCCCTCGGCGGGATTGAAGATATGGGTGCCGACCAGGCGGTCGAGGATCAGGAACGTCGACGTGATCATGACCGCCGGCATGGCGAACACGATGACGAAGGAGGTGACCAGCATCGCCCAGACATAGAGCGGAATCTTGTCCAGCGACATGCCCGGCGCACGCTGCTTCAGCACGGTGACGATGGTGGCAACCGCGACCGCCAACGATGACACTTCGGTATAGGTGATCATCTGCGCCCACACGTCGGAACGCTTGCCTGGCCCGAATTCAGGACCGGACAGCGGCACGTAGGAGAACCAGCCGACGTCGGGCGCCATGTCGAGAGCAAACGACACCCAGGCGAAGAGGCCACCGGAGAGATAAATCCAGAAGCTGAATGCATTGAGGCGCGGAAAGGCGATGTTGCGGGTGCCGACCATCAGCGGCACGAGGTAGATGCCGGTCGCCTGAACGATCGGCACCGCAAACAGGAACATCATCGTCACGCCATGCATGGTGAACAGCTGGTTGTAGCGGTCGGGCCCGATCAGCCCGCGCTCCGGCCCCGACAGTTGGATGCGCATGGCAACGGCGCTGAGGCCACCGAGGCATAGGAAGGCGAAAGCGGTGATCAGGTAGCGCCGCGCGACAATCTTGTGGTCGACGCTCGAGAGCGCACCGATGATGCCCGGCGCCGTCTGCCATGTCCGCGCCAGCCAGCGGTCAAGGCTGGAGTCGTCGAGGCTGGTATCGCGAGGACCGTCGCGCTCGGGGGCCAGGTCTCCTTTGCCGGCCGCTGCTCCCTCGCCGGCGAGCCGACGCTCACGGGCGCTGCTCATTTCAGGCCCTCGAGATAGGCGACGATCGCATTCAGTTCGTCCCCGTCCAGTCGCACCACGGGCATGTGGGCGCCTGGCTTGATCCCCTGCGGATTGGCTATCCAGGCTGCGAGATTGCCGCGGCTCATTGTCAGCGTGCCGGCAGCGAGCGTTTGCCGGCTTGCGATATGGGTGAGGTTTGGGGCGACCGTGCCGCCGGCGATGGTGCCGCCGATCTTGTGGCACATCACGCATGGCCGTTTGAGGAACAGGTCGTGGCCGGTTTTGGCCTCGGCCGACACGGGGGCGGCCGCCGGCCGCAGCTGATCGTTCAGCCAGGCATCGAAGACGGGCCGAGGTTCGGCGATGATGAAGGTGCTCATATTGGCATGCTGCGCGCCGCAGAACTCGGCGCATTGCCCGCGATAGACGCCGGGCTTGTCCGCCTTCAGATCGAGAACGTTCTCGTGGCCGGGGATAAGGTCCAGCTTACCCGAGAGGTTCGGCACCCAGAAGGAATGAATAACGTCGGTCGAGGTCACCACAAGCCGCACCGGCTCGCTCGCCGGGATGTGGATTTCATTGGCGGTCGTCAGGATGCGGTTCGGCTGATCGTTTTCGTAGCGCACCTCCCACCACCATTGATGCCCGGTCACCCGGATCGTCAGCGCCGCATCCGAGCCGATGGCGGCGAGCGTCCGGTTAGCGAAGTAGCTCAGCAGCGTCAGGCCGACCAGGATCAGGGCGGTAGCGGCGAGTGCGGCGACGACAATTCGCATCTTGCTGCGCTCGGCCGCAGCGTCGAGGACAAGCGGGTCGCCGAGCGGCGCCGCGCGCCGGGCCAATGGCACGATCAGCACGGCCATCACCAGAAGCCAGACCACCGTGCACAGCGCGGTGAACAACCAGATCAGCCATGCGAGTTCGCCCGCGGCCGGGCCCTTTGGGTCGAGCGCGGATTGCCAGCCGCTGCATCCTGCGAGGAGCAGGATGCAGGCCGTGCACCCGCACACCGTCCAGACACCGCGGCTCACGGCGACTTCCCCAGCGTCGCGGCGTCCGGCAGGCGATTCTCGGATGGATGGGGCATCATGTCGTCGTCGCGGCCCGGCGCGGCGGAGGACGGTGCGTTACCGCTCAGTGCCCGGACGAAGGCAGCAAGCTCCCAGATCTGGTCATCCGGGATCGTATCGCGGAAGCTCGGCATGCCGTTGGGCCGGCCGTCCCTGATCGTGGCGTGGATGCTTTCGATCGAGCTGCCATAGAGCCACTTCTGGTCCATGAGGGCCGGGCCCATGCCGCCGCCGCCATTGGCATGGCAGCCGGAACAGTTGAACCAGTTGAACAGACGCTTGCCCTCGCTGAGGTGGAAGGCGTTGGCCTCGAACACGCCGGCCTTGTTGTCGGACGAGGTCGGCCGTTGGCCGCCCGGCTCGAGGGCCGTCACGGCTGCCGGTTGATCGCCCGAGCCGAGCGCCGACTGTGGACGCGTTTCGCGTTCCTCACGCTGGCAAGCGGCAAGGACGAGCATCGCCGACAGCAAGCATGGAAGGCAGCGGTTCATCGCACTGCCGCCCCGGCGACGTCGAGGCGAGGCACGCCATATTCCGCCAGGATTGCATCGATCTCGGCGCGGTGTTTGGCGAGCGCTGCGTCTACCTCGCTGCGCAGCGCATCGTCGTCGTGGCGCACACCCATCGAGATGTCGTAGATCATCGGCAGCAGCGGACCGTCGATGCGCGGCGCAACCGGCGTAATCCGCAACGGTATTTCTTGCCTGGCACCGAAGTAGCCGGCCAACGGTCCCCAGACGACGGCCATATCGATGTCGCCATTCGCGACCGCCTCAATGATGCGTGCTGGCGGGTTCGGCGCCGAATAGTCGCCATAGACGGGGAAACCGATGAGATGGCCGACGATGCCACGACGGCCAAGCGCCTGGACGGGGGGCGAGTTGGCGCCATCGTCGCCTATCAGCTGGACGCCGATGTGCAGATCTCGCAGGCGAGGATCGTTGAAGGACGTGATTTCGGGCACATCTTGGCGTGTCACGAACACATAAGAAGACCGGTAGTAGGGCGCGGTCGTGCGCAGCATCTCGAGATTGGCGGGCGTGCCGGGCACAAGATCGCACAAGCCAGCTTTCAACGTGTTGCGGACGAAGCCGCGCCGCTGTGCCCACCACGTGTAGGAAACCGCTGCGCCAAGCTCCGTCGCGACGAGTTCGGCGATCTTGTTTTCAAAGCCCTGCCTGGCGGCATTGGAGAACGGCATGTTGTTGGGATCGGCGCAGATCCTCAATTCGCGCGCATCGGCAACGGCGGCGACGAGCGAGAGCGCCAGTGCGCCGACCGCGGCGCCAAACCGCCGGGAAGATTTTCTCCGTGCGCGCGCAACTCGGCCGATCTTCTCAAGGCAGCCGGAACACATACAGCGCACCTCCCGGCGTGGTTACATCCTTCAGATCCTTCATGACGTTGACGAAGCCGAGCGCGGCGGTGGCGTCGCGCGGATCGAGATCGGCGGATACGATCGCGCCGGCCCAGCCGCCGACGCCCGAAAGAATCGCGACATATTGGTGCCCGTCCGGGCCGCGATAGGTGATCGGCTGGCCGATGATGCCGGACGACGTCTTGAACTGCCACAGCAGTTCGCCGGTCCTGGCGCTGACCGCCTTGAACCAGCCTTCCATAGTGCCATAGAACACGACGTTGCCGGCGGTGGCGACGGCGCCGCTCCACACCGGAAAGTTCTCCTTCAGGCTCCACGCCGGCTTGGCGGCGGCGACATCCCAGGCGGTGAAAGCACCGCGATTGCCGCCCGGCCCGGGGATCATGCGCACGTTCATGCCGACATAGGGCGTGCCGGCGATGTAATTCACCTCGACGCCCTCTTCGTCCATGCAGAGATTGTTGTGCGGGATGTAGAGCAGACCAGTCTTGGGCGAGAATGCCGAAGGCTGCCAGTCCTTGAGGCCCGATGCGGTCGGGCAGATGTCGCGCACGACCTTGCCGGTGCCGGTCTTCTTGTCCGGATTTACAATCAGCCGGCCGGTCTTGAGGTCGACGCCCGTGCTGGAATTGACTGGCCCGAAGGGGACTGCCGACAGGACCTCGCCTGTGGTGCGATCCAACAGATAGACGTAGCCGTTGCGTTCCGGTCGGACCAGCACCTTGCGGGGCTTGCCCTGCCAGGTCATGTCGAGCAGCACCTGTTCGTTGATGCCGTCGTAGTCGTGCAAATCGTGCGGGGTCCATTGATAGAACCATTTGGCTGCGCCGGTGTCGGGATCGCGGGCAAAGATGCCGGCGGTCCATTTGTTGTCGCCGGGCCGCAGATCCGGATTCCACGGACCGGGATTTCCGGTGCCATGGAAGATCAGGTTTAGGTCCGGGTCATAGGAGATCCAGCCCCACACATTGCCGCCGCCGATCTTCCAGGCGTCGGGCGGCCACGACGTCACGCCGAGATCCTTGCCCTTGTCCATGTCGTAATGCGGCTTGAAATCGGGGCCGATCAGCACCTCGGCGTCCGGTCCGGTATTGTAGGCCGTCCAGACGACGTGCCCGTCGCCGGCGTCGAGCGCCTTGATCCAGCCGCGTACGCCCATTTCGCCGCCGGAATTGCCGACCAGCACTTTGCCCTTCACCACCAGCGGCGCCATGGTGATGGTCTCGCCGATGTTGATGTTGCCGATGTGGGTGTTCCAGACCGGTTTGCCGGTGGCCGCATCGACGGCGATCGTGTGGCCATCGAGCGTGTTGAAATAGATGCGCCCTTCGAAGAAGGCTGCACCGCGGTTGACCACGTCGCAACAGGCAACGCCCTGCGCCGCAGGCTCGGGATTGGGCTCGAACTTCCACTTCATCGGCGCGCCGGGCTTGGTAAGGTCAAGCGCGTAGAGAATGTTGGGAAACGGTGTCACGATGTACATCGTGTTGCCGACCACCAGGGGCGCAGCCTCCTGACCCTTGTTGACGCCGGTCGAGAAGGTGAAGGCCACCTGCAGGTTTTTGACGTTGTCTTCGGTGATCTCCGCAAGTTCGCTGTAGCGAGTCGAGGCGTAGTTCTTTGCCGGCATCGCCCATTGGCCGTCGTCGGGCGGAGCAGCTGCGGCAGGCGGATTTATCGCAAAGCTTGACGTTGACTGAGCAACCGCCGCGGTAGTCAGCGCGAAGCTTGCCAGCAGCGTCCATCCCAGCATCGCAGCCAATGGCCTCTTTCCCCTTTTGCCAGGCACCCTATTTTTCGCCGCCACCAGTCGCGCTTGCCTCATTGGCTGTCGAGTTTGCCGACGTTGGCGCAGAGCTCCATTAGCTGCAGCTGCGCCGTGTTTGTTGAACACTCTCCAACGCGTGAGCGGCGCAGAAGTGCCAAATGCAACGAAATAAATGTCGGGTTCGGTTGGCCAAAGTCGGCGGCCGGGCGCTCGGAACAGCCGATCCGAGTGTTCGCACTCACGTCGGAAGTAAATCTATTCCGGCGGCGGTCCGGGCTCGGCTGGAACGGAGCGGCGCCTATCGCAGTTGTGTCGAATGCTGTCTGCAGTCGAGCAACTGGCTCAATCGGTGAAAGAGCGACGAGCTATCTTGTTCGTTGGAGCCGGGGTGTCGATGAGCGTCGGCTTGCCGTCCTGGCAAAAGCTCATCGAGCACATGCAAAGCGAACTCGGCCTTCACGAGGACATGATCGGCGCACCGGAGGCCAGCTATCAGGCCCTTGCCGAATACTACCGGCTGAAGCAGGGGAGCCTCGGCCCTTTGCGCAGCTGGATGGATCGCGAATGGAGCGTATCGCGCGAAGAAGTGCAGCGGTCGGCAATCCACAAGCTCATCGTATCGCTCGATTTTCCGATCATCTACACCACCAATTATGATCGCAATCTCGAGGTTGCCTTCGAGATCCATAGCCGGCCCTTTGTCAAAGTCGCCAATGCAAAGGACTTGCCAAAGGCCACCGGCGAGGTGACGCAGATCATAAAATTCCACGGCGATTTCGACGACGACAAATCGCTGGTTCTGGCGGAGACCGATTATTTTGAGCGGCTTTCGTTCGATTCGCCGCTCGACGTGAAGTTTCGCGCTGACGCGCTCGGGCGCACCATCCTGTTCATCGGCTACAGCATGTCCGACATGAACATCCGTCTGCTGCTGCACCGGCTTTGGCAGACCTGGCGCCGCTCCGGCTATGAGAAGAATCGCCCGAAATCCTTCATCTTCATGTCCCAGCCGAGCATCGTCCAGGAGGCTGTCCTCGGCCGCTGGGGCATCGATATGCTGACCGAAGCGGCCGACGATCCTGAGGACGCGCTGCTCGCATTCCTGAACGAACTCAAGGACAGGGTGGGCCGGCCAGACGGCGCGTGAGAAAACTTGCGGAAACGGATTGGCCAGGCGCTGGGAACCGGCTGATCCGGGACCGAGCCTGAATGGGCGCACGCAAACACCAGCGAAAAATGCATGCCAAACACGACCTGTCGGCCGAGTTGGCCTATGAGATCGATTGTTTTGCCCGCAGGTGCGGCCTGACCAGGGACGAAGCACTCAAGATGATGCGAAATGCCGGCAGGTCCAACGATGGCACCAAGGCATCTGGCGAACCCGGGCCGAAGTGGCCGCATGGGTTCTACATAGCGGGCGGCCGGACGGTCATCCGGCACAGCTGCTTCGTCGTCTGTCTCGGTATCCGCATGGCAGTCGGTGGTGGAGCGCACCGCTGAGGATCGAGCGATGCAGCGGCCGCCGATGGAACATCCGCCGACAATTTTCGTTGACATGCTCCACTAGGCGAAGAGGTCGAGCATGTCGAAGTTCCAAGCCGCTACCCCGGAGCGTTTGCAGCAGCTCAGGCTCGAGGCGACAGCGCACTTTGCGCCGCTCATACTGCGCGAGGCGCTGGTGCGTCTCTGCCGAGCGTGTGGAAGCGAGAGCCTCGAACGGTTCGAGAAGACCATGGTTGACCAAATCGAGGCATCGCGTGACGAAAAGGCCGATTTCGACACAATGAAGGAATTTGCCATCGAACAGCTCTATGGCTGGATTCGAGAAGTCAGGTCTTCACCGGACATGACACAGCCGCTGGAGAATGTAGACACCCGAAGGACCCCTGGCCGCTCGGAAGAGCCGCAGACGCTGGAAGACCAGCTGCAGGCGGGTCTGGAGGATTCTTTCCCCGCAAGCGACCCGCCGGCTGTTGTTTCCACCGCGATCCCCGGCGGATCGAAGAAGCTGGTCGGAACCGACGAGGTCCTCAGGCAGCAGCGGGAGAAAAAGGCCGAGGAAGCCAGCCATTCGTGATAAACGGCTCTGCGGGGAAGCAGCCTGCCGGTTCACCCGCCGTCCGGCATGAAGGCCGTCCGGGCATGTGTGTCATGCGGCTCGCCTTCGACAAGAATCTTCGCTTCCAAAGCCGCGTCGATAAATGCTTCGCGGGCTTCCGCTGCCGTAATCTGGCCGATCTGGGCGCCATCCAATGCATCTCCCGCCATCAGCGACAACGGGGCATTGCGGGCAGGCCATTTCTCGCTTTTGAGGCAGTAAGAAGCCTCGAAAACGGAGCTGACCATTCGCGATCGTCCCGGCTTGCCGAAGTAGATGCAAACCGGAGCATCGAACTTTATCTCCAGCATGGCGGTCCTCCCGATTTAACCACCCTTGATATAAATTAGCCTCAGCAGGTCACATGGCCTGCTGGGCATTTTAGCCGACGTCGCGAACCGCAGTGGGATTGGTGCCTGCTGGTATTTCGGCGGCGACATCGTGCGCCAGAATGCCCGCCTTGCGGGCGAATGCTTCGAACGCCGCGCGCACGGTCTCGGCATCGACCTCGTCAGCCAGCCCGGCGCGACAGGCGTCGAACGCCGCCTTGTGCGCCGGGCCGCGACTCGGCCATTCGTTCAAGACGTCATAGGCCTGCCAGATATTTTCGACATGGCGAGGGAAACCAAGGCCGACGAGAATTGGAACGGGGCGGCCAAACGATTTTTTTGTCATCTGTGTCTCCGCGAAAGAGCCTGTCGCATCAACGCTGGGCGGACGCGAGGCCCATGCTCTTTAACGCGGGATTGCTGCACGGGTTGCAGCGGGTTTGTTCGATCGTGCGCCGGCCGATGCTGGCGTCATTTGTTGGTCCGCATCTTTTGCCGGGGATTGATACCGCCTTGAGGCGTGGTGTCGTTCTCGACATCGCCTTCGAACGTGTTGTCGCCCTGATCGAGCCGGTCGCCCTCCTTGATCGTGCCCTTGGAACTGCCGATGCCGGGATCGTTGGCAAGGTCGCTATCGGCCGGCGTTTTGCCTTTGGCGTGCTTGTTTCCTGTCATGGGTTCCTCCTGTTTTGAGGTGGCGGACTGTCCTTAAGGTGGCGGCCCAGGCTCGCTGCGAAAATCGCGTTTCGACACGCCAATGGCGGCGCCCCGGATTTTCGGACGGCCTGGATTCCAACTCCGCGATACCGGTGGTTGTTCCGTCAAAAATATCACCGCCGGCTGGGTTGCCCAGCCAAGCCGCTCCGGTTCCCGATCCGGGTGATTTTCGCCAGCCGGAACGATCTTTCGCCCAATGCATTTAACTGGTCTGCGCTCACGAACTCATTCTGGACGGGAGCTGGACCATTGCCACCTACAGCCTACGCCTTGGCGACTCGCGAAACCGAAGAAGTTTCCATCGTCGACCTCATACCCGCTTTGAGGGCTTTCGCCCGCACCTTCTGCCGCACTCCCGATGATGCCGACGACCTGGTCCAGGAGACGCTGACCAAGGGCTTGGCCAACATTGACAAGTTCGAAGCTGGAACGCGCATGAAGTCATGGCTCTTCACGATCATGCGCAACACCTACTACACGCGTGTCAGGGCCGCGGTGAGGGAAGCGCCCGGCCTGCTCGACTGCGCTTCGCTGCGGCCGATCTCGGAAGCGACGCAGGAATGGTCCGTACAGGGCAAGGAGGTCCACCAGGCCATCCAGAGTCTTCCTGAGCACCAGCGCGAGGTTCTGATGTTGATAGGCGTTCTGGGCATCAGCTATGAGGAAACGGCCGAAATATGCGGTTGCGCGGTGGGAACCGTGAAGAGCCGGCTCAACAGGGCACGCGCCGGCGTGCTGGAATATCTTGGCGAAAGTTCCTCGCAAACCCTGATGGAAAGGCGCAGCTATCTGTCCGAAGGACAACTGGACTTCGAAGCCGAGAGGCGCCGCTAATACACGTCACGTTAGTTACTGGTTTCGCGCAAGCGCCTTTCGATAAGCGCATGCTGCAATTCGATCGCAAGTTTGGTCAGCCGGTCAGGAACCCTTTCCTGCTCGATGGCCGCAAGCAAGGAAGCGATTTCCCGATCTATCGTCAGATCGGCACGCCTGCTGCCGGAATCTTCCCTTGAGCGAGACATCGCGTTCTCTTGGCAAATGTTGGTTCCTTCACCTCACTCTGGTGGCAACAGTGCGAGTTTGCAAGAATTTGCAGGGCGTCCATGCGACCGGCATCGGTCCTTGCACAGCTTCGTCAGCGGTTGGGCTCTCGCCGCCTTTCAATTGCTCACCGGCTGCAAGCCACATGCTGCCGCAACGATCAGTCTTCAGGCCGCCGATCCGCTGAATGATCCTGGTACTGCTCGGACTTGACCCGATTGCCGTCGAGCCCACGCTCCTTGGTGTGCTGCTTCTTGTCTCTGTTGGACAGAACGGCGTTCTCTCCGATCTTGTCCTTGGGAAGATCGGTCATCGCGCCAGCGCCAGCGCCTTTGCCGTGACTGCCGCGACCGATGTGCTTCTTGCTGCCGGACGCCATCTTGTCCTCCTTCATACTGTCGAATAGCGGCTTTTCCCGTTCGGCATCCGAACCATCGTTGGGCCGCAATGTTCCGCCGGAAATCGTAAGCAGGAAGGCATCGCCGTCCCAGTGCCGGAAAGGCTTTTCGCCGTCGACGAGGACTTGCATGCCATTTGCGTTGGCGAAGTTATGGACATCGGCGCGATCCAGCGCCGGCGATCCGCGATATGAATAATTCAAAAGCGCGGCCATGCCCGGCCTCTTCAGCACGCGCGCGATTTCCACGAAATGTCGCTCCGCAAGGCCGGCCAGCACCAGATAGGGAAAGCTGTCGACGGCCAGCACGCGGTCGAAGCTGGCATCGCAAAAATCGGCAAGATCGAAACCGCGCGCAGGGCGGAATTCTACATTGCCGAGCCCGGCGCATCGCCGGCGGGCGATCGAGATCATCGCTGGGGATATATCGCTGCCAACGATCCGGTGCGACAGAGCGGAGAGCGCCTGTTCGAACCGACCGATACCACAGCCGATATCCAGTATGTCGCGGTCAGTGCCGGTAAAGCCTCGCCTCTCCAGCCATGCAACGATCTCAGCCGTAGCGGCAGAGAGCTTTTCCTCATTGCCCAGCGATGACAGCTGGACGCTCGCCGCCGGGGAGATCGCCGCCGCCGCGTCAAACCCGGCCGCCAGCCGCTTGACGACCGCATCGTCGGTCTCGTCCTCGCCACGCTCGTGCCGAACGGCACCACCTGTTTTGCGCAGCGTGGCGAAGATCTCGGGCCTGCGCTGAAGCAGGTCGGCAATCCGTCGTAGTTTTGCCGTCTTTCGCGAATCGGCCGAATGTGTGTTTTGTGCAATCTTCGCCAGTTCTGCAGCATCGATTCCTGTCTCGAAACGGAGAGCCAGCCTGGCGATGACGGCTTCGACGCCGGCACCGTCTGCCATGCAGTCCTCCAGCACCCGCCTTGCTGATGTCGACCGCCGAGATCCTGGCTGCGTCGCGCTCATCGCCCTTTGCTCCGCGTCCAGATCTTGCGCATCGTCCACCGGTCTACGGCGCCCCAGCTGTACTTGTAGGCCTCTTGCCCGCGCAGAAAATCGAACTCTTCCGCGCCTTCGCAGATCGCCTGCCTTATCGCTTGGCCGATGAGCAGCGCGCCGGGACTTTCCTCGGCATAGGTCGGATCGAAGCCACCGAGATAAGCGCAAGCGCGGCCACGATGATGGAACCCGTAATAGGCGCCCACGATCGCGTTACCGATCGTGATAAGCCAGCATCGGGCAAGCGCTTGGGCGGCCATTTGCGGCAGCGCCTGACGGTGGAATTCTTCCACGCGGGAATCGGACAGCACGCCGTCGCCGTGTCCGGCCCAGCGCGCGCGGTGAAGGCGGATCAGGTGGTCGAGGAATGTCTGCGGATCGGACAAAGCGGGTTCGATGGAGACACTGCCGCGTCTCGACGCGGCCCTGTGGGCGCGGCGCAATTGACGCCTCCGCCGCGCCGGAACACAGCCTTGAAGCGTCTGGTCGCCGGCGAGGGCGAGCACCGGGCAAGCGGCGTGACCGACGGCTTGGCACGATTCGAGCGCGGCATGCCTGATGGCAAGGCCGGCGCCGCCGGGAGGCAGGTCCTGCAAGATCCACTGTGACCAGCCGACGGAAAGAACGGCGCCACCGATGACTGCGCCGACCGGTTCGGCGATCTCGGGAAGACAAAGGACATCCAGATAGTCGCTCACCGAAATGCCGAGCGGAAGCAATCGCGCGCCGGCGTCGTGGCGTTCCAGATAGAGTGGCGCCAGGCCGACCAGATCGTCGCCACGCCAGATGGCGACCGTCGCTAGGTCGCCGGGAGCAAATGTCCGCCACCATGGCAGCAACCATGCGGGAGACTGGAACGGCGTCGCCGAGGGACTGCTCGACCAGAGTTCCCACCAGTGCGGCTCGAGGGCTTCGAGGTCCGCCGGATCGTCGATGATCTCACTGCGGAGCATGTCGCGCTCACTTTGCCGTCGCGAGCTGCCCGCTGTCTGTGCCGAGCCGTGCCAGCGCCCGATAGGCGTCCATGTAGGAGGAAACCATGCGGTCGAGTGAAAAGCGCCGCCGCGCCTCGGCCCGGCAGGTCTCGGGGTCCAGGCTGGGTGCGGCAGCGATGGCTTCGGCCATCTTGTCGACATCCCCAACCAGATACCCGGTCTTGCCGTGCTCGACCACATCCGGCAGTGCGCCATTCGGGAAGGCCACCACGGGGGTGCCGCAGGCGAGCGCCTCCATGGCGACGAGCGAACTGGTTTCCGCGGCAAGGCTCGGGATGACTAGGCAGCGGGCTGTGTTCAGCAGGCGCCGCTTGGCGACAAAGCCGAGCGGACCAAGGAAGCGGCGCCGGTCGTCCAGCCGGGGTTCGACCTCGTCGCGAAAATACGCTGTGTGCGTTTCATAGGGGTAGACCTTGCCACCGATGACCAGCGGCACGCTGGCCTTCTTGGCTGCGTCCAGCGCCAGATGGATGCCCTTTTCCGGGCAGACGCGGCTGAGCACGAGCGCAAAGTCGTGTTTGGCCTGCGGTTCGCTCAGCGCGTCGACGTCCACTCCGTTGGGAATCGGCCCGATCAGCCTGGCTCCCGGCGGCGCGGTTCTTTGCTGAGCCGCGGATACAGCATGCAGCCATAGATCGTTTCGCGCCGGATTGAGAGCGTCGGCCGGATACCAGTCGAGCGGCAAATGCAAGGTCACCAATGTCGGCCCGTCGCCCGGCAGATAGGCGTCGAAATCGATGCCGTGCAAATGAACCACGTCGATTGGCCAACGGGCGCGCGCGGCAGCAATTGCGGCGCGATGAGCACGCTGTGCCCGGTGCCTCGCCGCTTCATCGAGCACGCCCGGTTCGGCCGGCGTCTCGATGAGGACACCCGCCGCGCTCGAGCCTTGGCAGCCGATCACGATCGAACGGTGTCCGGCGCGTACGAGCGCCTGGTCGAGCATCGACAGAACCTGCTCGGCGCCGCCGACCGCATCCGGCCCGACCGGGGCGAGGGGATAGGCGACGTTGAGGACGGTGAGCGTCATGGCTGGAGAGCCGAAGCTCCTCACGCTGCGGAGGCGCGCAGCCTGCCGACCGAAGGGGCAGCGATGCTGCCGGCATATCGGCGCGTCATTGCCGCGCAGAAGTCGGCGAATTCCTCCGGCACCAGCGGCGGACTGCTGTGGTGCGGCATCATTCCGCGGTGTTCCGGCGTGAAGCAGAAAGTAACCGTCACGTCGAAGTCGGCCAAAGCCTCCATCTGCCGGTCGAACCAGTCAAGTGCGTTCGGCCTGAAGCTGTCGGCCCAGGAAAGCCCGGTGCGCAGATTGGTGACGCCGAGCCGTTTCATCCAGGCGACGGCGTCACCCAGCCGGTGATCTTCGAAATGGAACCACTGCACCAGTCCCATTGCCGGCGTGTGGTGCAGGAACTCCTCGAGCGCGGGCTTTGGCGTGCCGTCCTGGCGGAGCAGGCCCATGTAGAAATGGCGGTAGTAAGACGAGCCTTCCGCCTCGCGATGGCGCGTCGTCGCTTCCCACTCGCGCGGCAGGTCGTAGAGGCTATACCATTGGATGCGCGGTGCGTTGCCGATCAGCAATTCCGCGGTCCGGCGCAGGCCCCAGACCTGTACCTCCTCGGCGCCGAAGGTCGACACGCCGACCTCGCTGACCCATACCGGAAGATCGGTGACAGCCGAAATCTCCCCGATCTTCTGCGGCCATTCGTGGATCTGCCAGAGGTTCCAGTCGAGCGGGAAACCGTGCACGGCGACAGCATCGACATGATCGAGCACGTCGAACTCCTTCATCCGTGTCATGAAACCGGCATCGATCGGCGAGATGCCGCCAAGGACCTTGGTCAAGGCCGGATTCTCCGACGCGATCGCGTCGGCGACCAGGGTTGCCATGTTGGCGAAGCGGCTCCAGTCGGGGTCGAGCTCGGGATCCCAGTGGGATTTGTTGTTGGGCTCGTTCCAGATCATCGCGGCTTCAATCATTTATTTGTCCTTTCGACGGGTAGACGACGCCGCCACCGGCCGGCACGTCGGCGGTGCGGCAGAAATAGACCTCCTGCTCCGGTTGCAGGACGATCTCGAAGCCGGCGCTGCGCAGCATGGCTTCGGTGCAGGCGCGATTGGGAATCCACCAGTTGGTCGGGTCGTCGGCATAGCGATGCTCGATGAAATGCAGCTTTGGGAACTCCGGCCGGTCGAACAGGTCGTGGGTCCAGAAATGATAATTCTGCTCGAGCGCCGGCACGTTGGTGCTGCCGCGCTGCATCGACTGGAAGATCATCAGGTCCCGGGCGACGTGCTCACGGATCAGATCGAGTGCGAGCAAGGGATGGCGCAAATGGTAGAGCACGCCCATGAACAGCACGATGTCGAACCGCTCATGCAGGGCGCCAACGTCGTAGACCGAGAGCTGCCGGA
Organism: Mesorhizobium sp. M0590; assembly: GCF_040320905.1. Classification (NCBI taxonomy): domain Bacteria; kingdom Pseudomonadati; phylum Pseudomonadota; class Alphaproteobacteria; order Hyphomicrobiales; family Phyllobacteriaceae; genus Mesorhizobium; species Mesorhizobium sp. M0590. The sequence goes on along the minus strand of NZ_JAMYQN010000005.1, from coordinate 192,627 downwards.
ATTCGATGTCGCAGTCCGCAACCTCAGCGGCAAAGCGCGCCTGCGCCAGGTAAGCCTCATCGAAATCGATGCCAAGCACGCGGCCGGCGCCGCGGCGTTTCATCTCGATCGAATAGAAACCCGCATTGCAGCCTATGTCGAGCACCGCCTTGCCGGAAAGATCGGCGGGAATCGCGTCCGCGAATTTGCGCCATTTGATCAGCGGATAGTTGCCAAGGAAATGGTCGGGAGCGGTTTCGATGCCGGCCAGTTCCATATTGTGGAACCATGGGCCGAGCGCATCGATACGGCGGCGGATTTCGGCATCGGAATGCAGCATGGCTAGCCTCCTTCGCCTGCGAGGACAGGGACGTGCTGGTGGCCGGGCAGCGTAATGGCGACTTGGTCGTCCTTGGTACCGGCGGCGCTTTCAAGCAGGCGAAGTGCGGTGCGGTAGCCGTTGAAGGTGCCGACGTCGACATAGGCGGTGCCAGCCTTAATGCCATAGGCATCGCCTCCGGCGGCAAGATAGGCATTGACCAGCGTGCCGATATATTCGTCGCACCGGTCCCGTTCCCGCCACAGCGCGGCGAGCTGGTGAAGGGTGCGGCCGGGCATCTTGAACGCACCCCAGATCCAGTTCGATTGGGCATTCTGCTGCTTGACCTGGATTTGCTTCACCCGGTCGTCCTGGTCGACAACGACGGCATCGAAGAACTCCGGCTGGTCCACTGGAAACAGCAGGAAGGACAGGCCGTCGTCCGGGAGGGCCAGGAAGCCGTCTTCGGGAAACCAGATCGTATCGGGCAACCCGACCAGAACGGTCTCATCGGCTGTGACGAGCGGTGCGGCACGGAAGATGGCGTCGCAAAGGCCGACCGGAGAGGGCTGCACCACAAACAGCGCAGTCGCGTCGGCATAGCCGGCAGAATAATATTCGAGGATATCCGACTTACCCGAGCCGATGACGAAGCAGATCTTGTCGGCGCCCGCGCGCACCATGCGGCGCACCAGGTATTCGCTGACCGCGCAAGGCCGCTCGGTGTTGCCTTCGATGCGGCTGCCGACCGGCAGAAGCTCCTTCGAAAAGCCGAGCGGCTGGATGCGGCTTCCCCGTCCGGCTGCGGGCACGATGCCCAACATCAAACTGCCTCCTTCAACGGCTCGCCATGCGTGGAGCCGTGCAGTGCATCGGACAGGATGCGGTCGAATTCCTTCGCGCGCCGCGCCGAGGTGTGTTCGTCCAGCACCCGCTCGCGCGCTCGGCGGCGGATAGCGTCAAGCTCGGCGTCGGACAGGTCGAGCGCGGCGACCACGTCGTCGGTGCTGTTCGCCACGACGATCTCTTCGCCGGGCCGGAAAAAGGCCTCCAGTCCCGGCCATGTGTCGCTCACCATCGCGGCACCGCAAGCGGCGGCTTCGAACAGCCGGCCGGAAGGACACCAGCCCCTTTCGGCCATCGCCTCGCGGGTCACGTTCAGGGTCAGCCGTGATGATGAAAAGAAGGCGGGGTGGTCGGCCGGCGGCAGATGCCGGACGAAGAAAATATTGTCGCTCCACGGGAATTCCTGCGGATATTGTGCGCCGCCAATGATGAAGCGGCGCTCCGGCAGGCGCGCAGCCGGACTGACCAGCAGCCTCTCGACCCCGGCCTGGCGGTCTGCCGCATAGGTTCCAAGATAGGAAAGGTCGCCGGCAAACTCCGGCCTGGGCGGGGCGGGCCGGTGTCGCTCTGGATCGACATGGCCGTAGAGCGGCATGACGCGACGCGCACCCAGCATCGACCTCAATGCGTCGATCGCGGTTCCTCCCGTGTAGCTCAGCACGAGATCGAAATCGCGAAGCCCTTCCGGCCCGAAATAGGCCGGAGGATCACCTTGTTCGATCCGCGCCAGCGTCACCGGCGTATCCAGATCGTAGAACACCTTCAGCCCGCGACAGGCCTGGTGGGCAAGGCGCGACGCGCTCACGGCATCGGGGCAATAGGAGGTGACGATGACCACATCGGCCTCATTCATCGCCTGCTCGGCAACGCGCTGGATGTCCTCCCAATCCTGATAAAGGACGAGGTTGCCGCCATCCAACTGGTCGAGGTCGCGCGTCCCGGCATAATAGGGAGTGTTGCGTTCGAAGAAGGTGATAGACCAGCCCAGCCCGGCCATCGCCCGGATCAATCCGCGCCACAGCGTGGCGTGCCCATTGCCCCACGACGATGTCACGGTAAGACCGAAAATGACCATGCGCATCCGGCAATTCCTCGTCAGGCAGCTTCGTTGAGTCTGATCAGGTTCGACCCCCAGTCCCCCCAAACAACCGTGGTGATCGACGCTGGGTCGATATCGAAGCGAAAGCAGTTTCCCAGCGACAGGCCGAGCACCTTGCACACGGCGGCCTTGATGACGTCGGCATGGCTGACCAGTGCGACGCCCTGGTTCTGGTAGGTGCCGCGGACCTGCTCGATCAATGAGACGACGCGTTGCTGCACGTCCAGCATGGTCTCGCCGCTCGGTGTTCTCGCCTGCTGACGCTGGTCGTTCCACACCCGCCAGTCGGCATCCTGGTTCAGCTCTTCGAAGGTCTTTCCCGACCAGGTGCCGAAGTCGATCTCATCGAGTTCCTCGCGGATCACGATTTCACCGGCATTGCAGGCGAGCGCGATCGGATTGGCGGTCTCCTGCGTGCGTTCGCGCGGGCTGCAGAAGATTGCCGCTATCGCCTCGCGTGCCATGCGGTCTGCCAGATGCGAGGCCTGTGCCTTGCCGGCTTCGCCGAGGCAAACGCCGGCCATCCGTCCGGCAAGATAACAGCCGACATTGTCGTGCGCGGCGTGGCGCACCAGAAAGAACGTCGTCGTCATTCCGCGGCATCGAGCATCGGCTCGTCCTTGCCGGCGATGAAAGAGAGCGTGCGCTGGCGGGCTTCCGCGTCGGTGAACTGCTCGGGCGGCGATTTCATGAAATAGCTGCAGGGACCGGTCAGCGCGCCCGCGATACCGCGGTCGAGCGCCAGCTTGGCGCAACGCACCGCATCGATGACGACGCCGGCCGAATTGGGCGAATCCCACACTTCCAGCTTGAGCTCGGCATTCAGCGGCACACCGCCGAAGGTCGTACCTTCGACCCGGATATAGGCCCACTTGCGATCGGTCAGCCACGGCACATGGTCGCTCGGCCCGACGTGAATGTTGCCGGGCTCCAGGGGAACGTCGATCTGGCTGGTGACGGATTGCGTCTTTGAGATCTTCTTCGATTCCAGCCGCTCGCGTTCCAGCATGTTGAGGAAGTCGGTGTTGCCGCCGAAATTGAGCTGGTAGGTGCGATCGATGCGCACGCCGCGCTCGCGGAACAGGTTGGCGAGCAGCCGGTGGACGATCGTCGCACCGACCTGGCTCTTGATGTCGTCGCCGATCAGCGGCAGGCCGTGCTGCTCGAAGCGCCGGCGCCACTCCGGCCGCGAGGCGATGAAGACGGGTATGCAGTTGACGAAGGCACAGCCCGCCTCGAGCGCGCACTCGGCATAAAAGCGCGTTGCCTCCTCCGAACCGACAGGCAGATAGGACACCAGGATTTCGGCGCCGCTTTCGGCGAGGATCTTGCCGACGTCGGCGACCGGCTCGTCGGCCTCCGCGATCTCGTCGCGCAGATATTTGCCGATGCCGTCCAGTGTCGGCCCGCGTTCGACGCGAACGCCGGTAGCCGCCACATCGGCAAAGCGGAAAGTATTGTTCGGCGCGCTGTAGATCGCGTCTGCCACATCGCATCCGACTTTGCCCTTGGCGACATCGAAAGCGCAGACCACCTCGATGTCTTTGACATGGTAGCCGCCAAGATCGGCATGCATCAGCCCGGGGATGGGCTCATTGCTCCTTGCGTCACGGTAATAGGTGATGCCCTGAATAAGGGAGGAGGCGCAGTTGCCGACGCCTACTATTCCGATCCGAACTTTCTTCGATCCCACGAAACCGCTGCCTATGCTGTTGAAGGTAAGTTCTTCGTGCCAAACCACCTGCCTCGCTGATTGTTCCTTGCCGGCTGCAAAAATCGTGCAACCGATGGTGGATCAAAGTAGCGCTCGCCGAGTTGTGCAGTGAGGCCAACCGGGACGGACAATGATCGTCTATGGCGACCACAAGCGAATGCAGAGCGCGCAACATGTTCGCGGCTCAGCCTGCAAAGCGGCCGAGCACATTGCGGACATGCCAAGTGGGATCGAACGCCACGCAGCCCTGGTCGGCCTGTTCATCAAGATCTCGGAATTGGTCCAGGGGCTTGCCGATGCTGAATTCGAGGCCAACGGCATGGACAGGAATTCCCGACAACGGATCGCGGGCGCAAATCTCCTGGTCGGCTTGGCCCGGGACGTGGGCAGATCGTGGGCGGCCGGATTCGCCATCGACGGCCCGGTCGATGCCGAAGTGCCGCGAATGCTGGCCGAACTCGATTGCGATGGCGAAATCCTCATCGGCACGGCCGAGGGCTACGCCCATTACGCGCTCTATCCGGAGAGCTATTTCGTCGCCGCACGGCAGTCGGGTCTCGATGCGAACACATGCGTAATCGGCATCCGCAGCATCGGCCTGGGATTGGCAGCGATGGTGGCGGCAGCCATCGGCGCGCCGGCACCCGTCAGCGTCCGTCCGACCGGTCATCCGTTTCGCAGGCGGCTTGCCGCCGATCCGGAACTGATCGGCGGCTGGAGGACAAGGCCATCGGCCCATTTCGCTGTCGTCGATGAGGGCCCGGGCCTGTCCGGCAGCTCGTTTCACGCAGTCGTCGCATGGCTGCAAGCGCTGGATATCGATGCCGGGCGCATCCATCTGTTCCCCAGCCATTCGGGTGGGCCGGGTCCCGAGGCATCGGCGGACAGTCGTGAGGCATGGACGGTTTGCCAAAAACACACCGCGGATTTCGAACGGACTTTCCCCGCTGGATCCGCTGTCCCGACGTTGCGGGATTGGGTGGCCAGGACGATCGGCAGCACAGCGGTCAACTTGACCGAAATATCTGGCGGAGAGTGGCGTCGCTTTCGAGACAGGACGGAGGAACATTGGCCACCTGTTCACCGCGGCTTCGAGCGGCGAAAGTTTCTTGCTTCTGCGGGCCGGGAAAAATGGTCGGTCAAATTCGTCGGCCTCGGTGAAATCGGAATGCACAAGGCCGAGACTGCCACTAGGCTGAATGACGCAGGCTTTGGCCCGGACATCGCCGGGCTGTGCCATGGCTTTCTCGTTGAACGCTGGATCGACGGTACAACGCTGGAGCGGGCAAGGCATTCGAAAGAAAAAATGGTCGCTCATCTCGCGCGCTATCTGTCCTGGCGCGCAGCCAATCTGCCCGCCTCCGAACCGGGCGCCTCGCTGGAGGCGCTTGCCGACATGGCCGTGCAGAATACAAGCGAGGCTTTGGGCGAAAGCCGCGCGGCGGAGCTGCGGAACTGGTTCTCGAAACAGGCTCCACCAAAGACCATGCAGCGGGTCGAAATCGACGGGCGGCTTCATCCGTGGGAGTTCATCCTTTCGCGCGGCGGAACGCTGATCAAGACGGACGCCCTCGACCATTGTCGGTCGCACGATCTGGTCGGCTGCCAGGACATCGCCTGGGACATTGCTGGCGCCCGTGTCGAGTACAGCCTCGCCGACGCGGCGACTGCGGCACTGTGCAAAGCTGTCGAGGCGACTACGTCTCGTCCCGTCGATGCCAATCTGGTCCACTACTACGAGCCCTGCTATCTCGCCTTCCAGCTTGGCTTGTGGAGCATGGCTGAGCGATCGGGCGATGATCGGGAACAGATCCGGCTGGCGGCCGCGGCAAGACGTTACGCTGCCGCGCTGCTTCGTTTCCTGGAAAGCCAAGGCGACCTGCCGCCGCTCGAGCGGGATCAGTCCAGCCGGCGCAGCATATCCGCTTCCTTTTCGAGGATGGCCGCTACCTCCTCGCGCTGAAGATGCGTCATCATCAGGCTCACACAACATTCCAGATAGGTGATGGAGGCGCGCCGCAGGAAGGCAGCCGTCTCCTTTGCGGCCATTTGTTCGATGTCTTTGGCGGATCGCTTCGGATGCACAATCGTCTCCATGCCGGTACCTTGACAGAACCAGAAGCTGGACGGGTTGTTCCCGCGACGAGAAAAAGTGACCAAATCCGAGACGACGGCGCTTTCCGTCGTGACCAAGCAGCGGCCAGACGCTCCCCGCCTCAGGCCGGCAGATTTTGCAGCCGGCCTGATGCAGAACGCACGGTGGCGGCAATTCGACGTCTTCTGTCGATCATCTGCGCCGTCTCAAGCTCGGCAAAATAGCCGATCGTGCGCATCAAACCCTGCCTGAGCGGCACTTTTGGCGACCAGCCGAGAAGCTTCCTTGCACGGGAAATGTCGGGTTGCCGACGACGAGGATCGTCTTGCGGCAGCGGCAGGAATTTCAAGTCCGATTTGGTGGCGGTCATGCCTCTCACCAGGCCCGCCAATTGCAGGATGGTGAACTCCCCCGGATTGCCTAGATTGATCGGCTGGCGCGGGTTGGGATCGACCTCCATCAACCGGATCAAGCCGTCGACCAGATCGGAAACGTAGCAGAACGACCTGGTCTGCAGCCCGTCGCCGAATATCGTCAGCGGCCGTCTCTCGAGTGCCTGCATGATCAGATTGGAAACGATCCGTCCGTCCGCAGGGTCCATCCTGGGACCATAGGTGTTGAAGATGCGCGCGACACGGATATCGGCTTTTCCCATTCTCAGATAGTCGAAGCACAAGGTTTCGGCGGTGCGCTTGCCTTCGTCATAGCAGGCGCGGGGGCCGATGCAATTTACGTGGCCGACATAGTCCTCATTTTGCGGATGCTGTTCTGGATCGCCATACACTTCGCTGGTGGACGCCTGCAGGAAGCGGGCACCATTGCGGGCGGCGAGCTCCAGCAGATTGAGCGTCCCGATGACGCAAGTCCGTGTCGTGTGGACCGGGTCGGCCTGATAGCGTGGTGGCGAGGCCGCGCACGCCATGTTGAAGATGCGGTCCACCGGTTCGCCAAGCTCCAACGGTCGGCAAATGTCTTGCTTGATCAGCCGAAAATCCGGACGATCGGCGATCGATGCTATGTTCTCCATGCGGCCGGTAAGGAAATTGTCGACGCAGATCACGCGCCAGCCGGCCTGGAGCATTGTCTCGCAAAGATGCGAACCGAGGAAACCTGCGCCGCCGGCGACAAGCACGGTCTTGGTCCGTTGCGCCTTTCTTGATAGCTGCATCTCTATCTTCTCCCGTCTGCGGGTCATGCTGCGCTCTCGACGTCCAGATCGAGAACAGAACGTGGCGATTTGGTCTGCGCCAGCAGCGAAACGAATTCGCGGGCTCTTGCGATGCTTGTGTGAGCTGCGAGGATGAGCACGCGCGCCTGCCTGGCCATGGCAAGCCGGGCGCCGTCGGATTCCCCAGACAGGATACCGATTACGTCCTCGGTCCTGCGCGCCGTGTGGATCGTCCGCTCTGGAAACAGGCTGTCCAGTCCGGCCCAGCTATCGCTGATGATCGCCGTGCCGCAGGCGGCTGCCTCGAAGAGGCGCACGCTGGGCGACCATCCGGCCGCGATCATGGAACTGCGCGTGACGTTCAACGTGTAGCGTTGGCGGCTGTAAAAGGCGGCGTGATCTGCCGGCGGCAGGTGTTCGATGCGATCCACATTGTCCGGCCAGGCGATTTCGCGCGGATATTGCGAGCCTGCCACGACGAAGCGGCGCTCCGGCATGCGACGCGCCGGTTCGAACAGCAGGGCTTCCAGCGTCGCCTGGCGGTCGGGGCTGTAGGTGCCGAGATAGCCGAGATCCCAGCGGATTGGATCACCGGTTCCGTGATGCCGTTCCGGGTCGACGGAGCAGTAGAGCGGCTCGGCCCGCCTCGCGCCGAATTCCGCCGTCAGACGGGCAAGCGTCGGCCCGCCGGTGAAGGAGAAGTAGACGTCGAAATACGGGACCTGCCGCCTGGCAATGTACTCGCAATCATCGGCCGAAAGCTTTGCCAGCGTGATCGGAGTGTCGATGTCGTAGAAGCAGAACTGACCCGTGCACAGCGATGCCACGACGTCGATGATTTCAGGGCCTTCGGGAACGAAGGAGCCGACGACCACGATATCGGCATCGCGCAGGCAGCGCGCAAAATTGCGGCGAAGATCATCGATCGTTTCATAGTAGCGCAAGGCGCAGAAATCGGGATCGCGCAGATCCCGGTGACTTGCGTACCACGGCACGTCGCGTTCGAGAAAAGTGACGCGGTGGCCGAGTTCGTGGAGACCTTTAAGCAGCCCCCGAAAGGTGGTGGCGTGGCCGTTTCCCCAGGATGAGGAGAGCGACAGGCCAAGAAAGACGATGTCGAGCGGCTTTGTCATTCGGCCGCCTCCACGGTCGGACGCTCGAAATGGCGCCTGAAGATGGCGTCGGCTAAAACGGCACGTGTCGTATAGGTATGTTCGCCAAGCACGCGCCGAAGCGCCGATGTTCCGATCGCCTTAGCCCGTTCGGCACTAAGGCTTTGCATGATCTCGGCGACGTCCTCGCCATCGCGCGCGACCAGGATTTCCTCGCCGGGTTTCAGGAACAGGTCCACGCCGAGCCAGGCGTCGGTGATGAGGCATGCGCCGGCGCCCGCCGCCTCAAAAACGCGCGTCGCAGGTGAAAAGCCATTGGCCGCCATGCTGTCGCGGCTGATGTTCAGCACCGCTTTGGCCGTGACGTTCAATGCATTGTGGTCGCGCGTGCCGACATGGCCGAGCCATCGGACATTGGCGGGCATCTGCTTGTCGCCCCAGCCCGATCCGCCGAGCAGGAAGCGCTGATCGGCCGAGCGGCCGGCCGGGTCGAGGAAGAAGGCCTCGACGCGCGCCTCGCGGTCCGGCAGCCGGTTGCCGAGAAAGGCGAGATCGCAGGCAAAGCGCATGTCCTTGCCGACCGGATGATGCGTTTCCGGATCGAGCGCGTTGTAGATCGGCACGCATTCGGCCGCCCCCATTGCCCGATAGGCCCAGACCACCGGGTCGCCGCCGCCATAGGTCAGCACCAGGTCGATTTCCTGCAGCGCGCGATGCAGCGGATGATCGGGCTCGTCGCGCAACTGGCCAAGCGTCGCCGGCGCATCGACATCCCAGAATACGGTGAGCGCATCGGCACGGGCGTGATCGAGCACCGCCCGCAACAGCGCGTCGTCGGCGAAACCGACGCCGCTTGCCTTGACGACGATATCTGCCTCCGCCGCCCGCGCCGCCACCTGCATCATGGCATGCGGAGTGGCCTCGTAGACGACGACGGCACACCAGTCCGGCGCCGCGATATCGCGGTTCTTCTGGCGATCGTAGACGTCCGGCTCGTAGAAGGTGATGTCATAGCCGAGCCTTGCCAGGGCCTTGAGCAGTCCGCGGTAATAGGTGGCCGCGCCGTTCCAATAGGACGACAGCAGGCTCGACCCGTAAAATGCGATCTTCATTCGGCGGCCTCCTTTGCAAGGATCGTGTCGGCGGCTTGGCGGTGCCCGCATTCGGCGAGCACGCCGAACAGCTCATTCGCCCGGTGCCGGCATGTGTGCCGCAAGCGGATGGTCTCGAGGCCCGAAGTCGCCAGAGAGGCGGCGAGATCCGCGTCGTGCAGCACGGCGCGAAGATGACGCCGCATCTCGGAACCGTTGTTTGCAAACAGAAAATCTACGCCGGGCCTGAACAGGCGTTCGACATCGGACCACGGCGCCGAAACCAGCGGGATGCCGCAGGCGAGCGCCTCGAACATACGGATGGTCGGGATGCCTGGCAGGCTTTCGCGGTATGGACGCCTGGGGATGTGCACTGTGATGCGGTTTGCTGCAAACGCCTTCGGCACGTCGGCGTTGGCGATCCAACCTTCGTATTGCAGGCCGGCGGCCGCAAGGTCGGCGAGCGCTTGCCGTGGATAGCGAACGCCGTGGACAGTGCCGCTCAATCCGAGCTCACGCACCGGCTCGACCAGGAATTCCCTGATTTCGGCGCTGCGCTCGTCGTCGCCCCAATTGCCGATCCAGATCAGGTCGGCGCAGCGCTCGATTTCAGGATGGGGCTCGAACAGATGGTCATCGGCTGCCTCGTGCCAGGTAAAGACCCGCTTGCCCCATCCGGCGCGAAGATAGCTTTCCCGCAGCGCCGCGCCGAAGGCGAGCACGCCGTCGTAATGTTCAAGCTGCAAGGCAGAAATCGCTTGCGTGGCCGAGATGGCGCGATGGTGCGTGTCGTGGAACAGCAGCGTGGAACGGCCGCCAGTTGCTTTCGCCTTGCCCAGCCGCGCAACAAGGTCCGGCTCGGTCCACTCATGCACGATCACCACATCGGCATCGGATATCCAGGCTTCGTGGTCGAAAGCGGCATCGTAGGTCACCGGCATCAACTCGGGGAAATCCTTCCGGAATCGCTCGATCGCGAAGGACCCTTTCTCGGCTACCAGGTTCGACCGGCTCCAACCGTCGGCGGGTTCCAGCGCGATCGCCTGGTGCCCGCGCACGACCAGCTCGCGCATGATGCCGCGCAGGAAATGTGCGTTGCCGTGGTTCCAGTCGGAAACGATCGAATGGGTGTAGAATAAAAATCGCATAATCAATTATCCGCCATGGTGGCCAGGGCCGCCTTGTCGTAGACGCCGCGCATGGCGGTCGCCTGCCTTGCCAGTGAAAATCTGCGGCTTCGGCGCGCCGCCGCCTCACCGAGCTCTCGCCGGCGCTGCGCGTCATTGCAAAGGCCATTGATGCAGCTGGCGAGATCACTCGGATCGCGCACGTCGTAGAACAGGGCCGCGCCGTCCCACAGTTCCTGGTAGGTCGCGATATCGGCGAGCACCAAGGGCGTTGCCGACATTGCGGCTTCCAGCGTGGCCAGGCCGAACGGTTCGTAGAGCGACGGCGATACGAAGATACCGGCCCGAGCCATCAGCGAGCGCACTTCCTCATGTGGCACCGGCCCGAGGGGAACGGCGCCACTGAAGCCAACATGCTGGCCGTCCGGCCCTTGCTGCGAGCCGGCGACGAAGACCGGCCATTGCGTCAGGGAGGCGGCCTGGTCCAGCACCGCCGCATTCTTTCCTTCGTCCCACCAGCGCGCGGCGGCGAAAACGACCGATTCCCGCCTTTCGCTCTTCGCGCCGGGCCGTGCGCCGTTGCCGACGACGCACAGGCGCGCGATCGGCCCGTAGCAGGTTTCGAGCATGTCGGCATGGCTGCGGCTCGGCGCAACGACAATGCCTGCTTTGTCGAGACCGCGCCGGTTGCGGTCCTTCTGCCAAGCCCATTCGCCGTCCGCCGCCTGTCCCTTGACGGCGTGGAACCATGTCACCACGCAGGAATGCGAGACCGCTACCACCGGGCAGGGCACATCGAGCCCCGCGGCCTGCGTCGGCGCGTTGAGATGGACGATTTCGACGGCGTAGTCACGTATGAGCGGGTGCAGCTCCTGCTGCAATGTGTCGAGGTCGTGCTCGTTGCGGGTCATCCAGTCGGGCGGCGTGTTGAGCCATGTCAGCGCCGCGAATGACTGGGCCTCCTCCGCCTGCTGCCTGGACGGTTCCGGACCAAGCCCGGCAAGCACGACGCTGTCGCCGCCGGCGACCAGTTGCCTGGCCAGATCGAGCGCATAACGCCAGACGCCCCCAACGGCATCGACAGTCATCAGGATACGCCGCGGCCGCGGGCTCAGTGTCCGCAACATGTGGCCTCCAATTCGGCCAGCGGACGCGGCCGCTTCTCCTGGATGTCGCTGAACGTTCGGAAGGATGCGAGATAATGTTCATGCGCGCGCTCCCAGGCGAGATCGTCCGGCTCGCCCCAAAGTTCGCGGTAGCTCGGCGAACTCGGATAAGGATAGAGCGGCACCGGTTCGTTGGCCCAAACGCCGTTGTCGATCAGGTGCTTCCGCCAATAATCGACGAGCGCGGGATCGTCCTCAACCACGCCGATCAGATTGGCCTGCACGAACGGCACGTGGCGCCTTGCGTCGACCAGCAACGCGGCCAGCTCCTCGGTGCCCAAACGGCAGCGTTTTGCCAGCATGGCGCGGCCTTCCACAGTCAGGCTTTCGAGCCCCGCCTCTATGGAGACGCAGCCGGAGGCGCCGAGCAGTCTCAGCAGTTCCGGTTTCCAGAGGTCGATACGGGTCTGCACGCCGAACTTCACATCGCGATCGACCAGCGCCTCCAGCAAAGCCTTTTGCGGCAGGAAGATCTCGTCGATGAAGTAGATGTAGCCGACGCCCTGTGCGATCAGCCGGTCGATCTCGGCGATAACTGCTTCGTGGTTCCGGCGGCGATAGGCATCGCGGAAATCGATCTTGGCGCAGAAGCTGCAATTGTACGGGCAGCCGCGCGACGCCTCGACCTCCGCACCGAAACCGACCTGGTTGTCGTCGAAGCGGTGATGGTGGTGCGAATGCGCGGCAATCCAGTCCGACGGCCATTCGAGCGGCGGGTGATCGATGAACGAGCTCGCATGGACGCCGCCGTTCGAGACCAGTTCTCCATCCTCGAAATGGGCCGTGGACGGCACCGCGGTCCAGTCGTCGCGCCGGGCAAGTTCCGCGACCACTTCCTCGCATTCGCCGCGCACGACAATGTCGACGCCAAGCTTGCGCAAAGTCGGCGTCGGCGTCGCCGAGCCATGCGGCCCGACGGCGACGGTGCGACCGCCGCGCCCGGCAAGATGATTGAGGAAATCGGCCGGCACGCGCAACTCGGGCGGTGCGCAGCGCCAGAACAGGTAGGTCGGCGCGGTGCTGACGACGGTCATGTCAGGCTCGAATGCGGCGACGCGATCGGCGAGCGCGGCGTTGTCGAGCTTCTGGATCTGCCCGTCCAGCATCAGCACCTCGTGGCCAGCTGCTTCGAGCAGCGCTTTCGAATAGCCGAGTTCGAGCGGCAGATGCGGCTGGCGGCAGCCGAAATAGATGCTGTCCTGGTACGTCCAGGACGGATTGACCAGAGCGACCCTCATGCCACGTACCTCGCCGGTTCGGGATGCGCGTCGAGGCGATGACGCTGCAGCCAGTCGGCGAGGTCGCGGATGCCGTTTTGCCACGGGACGTGCGCTTTCCATCCCAGTGCCGCCTCGATCGCGCGTGTGTCGGCGACGAAGAACGGTTGGTCGCCGGTGCGTTCGCGGTCGTAACGAATCGGAACGTCCCGTTTCGTTATGTCGCGAATCTCCTTCAGCAGCATGCGCAGGCTGACGGCGTTGTCCGGTCCGCCGCCGAGATTGAATGCTTGGCCCTTGATCGCCTCGATGCGGTCGAGCACGGCGCGGTAAGCCGCGACCGCGTCGGCAACGTGGAGGATGTCGCGCACCTGCTTGCCATCGCCGTAGATGGTGATCGGCCGGTCGGAGAACGCGTTAAGCAGGAAATGGGCGACCCAGCCCTGATCCTCCGTCCCGAACTGGCGCGGTCCATAGATGCAGCTCATGCGCAGCACCGCCGTCGGCAGATCGTATGACTTGGCGTAGTCGAGGACATACTGGTCCGCCGCGCCCTTGGAGCAGCCATAGGGCGTGCAGAAATCAAGGCCGCGCGTCTCGTCGACGCCATGCGCACGGATGCCCGCGTCGCGAGGCGCGTATCTGCCGTCTTCTTCGCGCATGGCGAGGTCGGCGAGGCGGCCATAGACCTTGTTGGTGCTGGCGAAAACGACGGGGATGCGCTTGCCGCTGCGGCGAGCGGCTTCCAGGACGTTGAACGTCCCGCGCAGGTTGATGTCGAAATCCTCGTCCGGCCGAACCAGGCTCGTGGTGACGGCGGTCTGCGCGGCAAAGTGGAAAACCGCCCTCGAGCCTGCCACCAACGGCGTGAGCGCCTCGGCGTCACGGACATCGGCGATCTCGACAGCGAGGCGGTTGCCGTGCTTTTGCGTCAGCCATTCCAGGTTCTGCTCGACGCCGGGACGGCTCAGATTGTCGATGACCAGCACCGGCTCGCCGTCCGACAACAGGCTATCGGCGAGGTTCGAGCCGATGAAGCCGCTGCCGCCGATAATGGCGACGGGCGCTTCGCGAAAATTGCGTGAATCCGGTCTCATGATACCAGCCCTCGCGCTTCGAGTTCCCGCTTCATCTCTGCACTGCGATCGATGGCGACCGTGTTGCGCACCCAGGCGGCGAAATCGCCGAGCGAATGCTCCAGCCGGTGCTGCGGCTGGAAGCCGAGCAGTTCGCGCGCCTTGGAGATATCGGCAAAGCAGTTGCGGATATCGCCGGAGCGTGCCTTGCCGAGGATTTCGGGCTGGCGCCCAGGCACGCCCATGGCTTCGGCGAGCAGCCGGGCGACCTCGCTGACCGCGTAGGCCCGCCCGCTGCCGATGTTGATGACGTGGCCGCGCGCCTCGGGCTGTTCCAGCGCCAGCCGGAAGGCGAGGGCGACATCGCGTACATGAACGAAGTCGCGCTGCTGTTCGCCGTCTTCGAAAATCAGCGGCCGCTGGCCATTGGCGATGCGCGAGGCGAAGTTCGCCAACACGCCAGTATACGGGTTGGAGAGTGCCTGTCCGGCACCGAAGACATTGAACAGGCGCAGCGCCACCGCATCGACGCCATAGGCTTCGCCGAAGATCAGCACGGCTCGTTCCTGGGCGTATTTCGTCAACGCGTAGATCGAGGCGAGGTCGACGGGTTTCTGCTCGTCGGTCGGCAGGGGCAACAGGACTTCTCCTTCCGGCGACAGGGGATTCCATTGGCCGCTGCGGATGTCGTCCGGCTGCCGTCTTGCATTGTCGATGCGCCGGCCGTCCGGCGTGGCATAGAGACCCTCGCCATAGACGCTCATCGACGAAGCAACGACGATCCGTTCGATCGGGCGTTTGATCAGTGCTTCCAGCAACGTGGCGGTGCCGAGGTCGTTGGCGCCGACATAGCGGGCGATCTCGTACATGGACTGGCCGACACCCACTTCAGCCGCCAGGTGAATGATCGCGTCGACATCGTCGACCGCCTCTGCGATGGCGTCGCGATCACGAACGTCGCCTTTGATCAGCTTGGCGCCTGCCGGCAGGCTGATTGCCTCGCCGCCATGCACCTGGTCCAGCAGCGCATCGAGAATTGAAACCCCATAGCCATGTTCAACGAGTTCCTGGGCGACGTGGCGGCCGATAAAACCGCAGCCTCCCGTGACCAGTATACGTTTCACGACAACTCCTCATACGAATGGCTTTGCCGCCCCAAACTTCCGGGCGAAAGGTTTGTTCCCTTGCTTCAACAAAGTTCAGGAGGCTCGCCGGGGTAGGTTCAACCAGGCGTGGGAACATCGAAGGCTGCTTGGTGTTAGGAGCCATGTTCGACCAACCGCGCACATGCCGGGCAGCGATGCATCTGCTGGTTGTGTGGAGGCAGACCGGCAACGCGGGGTCTCGCGGTCTGCGGTGGAATCGAAGGGAGATTGCGATGTCTGAATCGAAGACGACCACCGATCACGACGAAATCCGCCGTTGGGCCGAGGATCGCGACGGGCGGCCGGCGGTGGTGCGCACCAAGGGCGAGGGCGGCATACTGCGCATCGACTTCGGCGAGCCTGAAGAGACGTTCGAGCCCGTTGAATGGGACGAGTTCTTCAGGATCTTCGATGAGAACGAACTGGCGTTCCTCTACCAGGATGAGACCAGCGGCGGAAAGACTAGCCGCTTCAACAAGTTCGTCGAGCGCAGCCGGAAAGGCTAACATCGTCTAGTACCCCTGCGCAGAGGGTTCGACGGGTTCGATGGGTTGTAGCCTGGGTAGGATATCGGGTTTGACGAGCAGTTCAATGCTGTGCGCGAGGCCCGGTTGCCTGCGGATCAATCCGGCCCGCTCGAGGGTGAGCACCATCTGATGGCCGGAAGGCGCGGTGACGCTGAAGAAGCGCTGCATGGCGCGTTGGCCGCAGAACTATTCGAGACGACGGAAGCGATCGAGCGCGTCCTCGTCATAAGGGATGCCTCCCAACTCTCGGGGTGCGCCGAGGCTAGACTTCGCCTGGAAAAGGCGACGACGCGCATCATCGACTATGGCGGCGGCGACCTCACGCAAGAACCCTTTCACGTGAGGATCGTGCTTGCAGATGGCGTCGCCGCCTACGTCGGATCGGCCAACCTGCTCAGGCGCTCGAAGGTAGCAAACCCGAGTGCGGAATGTTATCGAGGGTCCGGCTGTTCATGCCGTCACAGTGCTCATCGATGCGGTTGCCAACATGCGGAAGCAATCTCCACGAGGTGCTGACCACGAAACGGTATCATGGAATTATTGCCAATGCCGTCATGGCGAGAGTGTTAGCGCAATCGCTGTCACCGGAAGCGCGCGCTTATGTGCCGTGCTGGAATGCACATGAAGAATCCGCGTCCGCGCGGCCTCGTCGATTTCCTTGCCTTCGAGGAAATCGTCGATCTGTTCATACGTGACGCCGTGGGCATCTTCGTCAGGACGAAGCGGGACAAGGTTCTCCAGGTCGGCGGTCGGGATCTTGTCGACGAGTTCGGGCGGAGCGCCCAGATGCGCGGCCAAGGCTCGCACCCTGCGTTTGTTTAGCCCCGAAAGAGGAAGGATATCGGCGGCGCCGTCGCCGAACTTGGTGAAGAAGCCCATCAGTGCCTCGGCCGCATGGTCGGTGCCGATGACCAGTCCTCGGCTGGCGCCGGCGAGCGCGAACTGGGCAATCATGCGCTGACGCGCCTTGATGTTGCCAAGCAAGAAATCCTCGCGGCCTGCGTCGCCGAACTCGACACCAGCCCGCTTGATCGAATCTAGCATTGCGTCGGCAGCCGGCTTGATGTCGACCCGATGCACTTCGTCCGCCCCTATGGTGTCCAAAGCCCGCTGGGCGTCGCTCTCGTCGGCCTGGTTGCCATACGGGAGCCGAACGGCCAGGAATTTGGCGTCGTATCCAGCCGATCGCAGTTCTTCGACGGCTCGTTGAGCCAGAAGGGCCGCGGCGAGTGAATCCACCCCGCCGCTGATCCCCAGCACATAGGTGCTGAGGCCCGATGCACGCAGATACGTGCCGAGAAAGTCGATACGCCGGCGTGCTTCCAGCGCGACGTCAACACTGGGAGCGACACCCAACGCGTTGATAATCATTTCCTGTTCGGTCATTGGCAGTGGGTGCTCCTGATATCACAGCAATGACGGGTTCGATGGGTTGTAGCCTGGGTAAGATATCGGGTTCGACAAGCAATTCAATGCAGCGCGCGAGGCCCGGTTGCCTGCGGATCAATCCAGCGCGCTCAAGGGCGAGCACCATCTGATGGACTGAAGGTGCGGTGACGCCGAAGAAGCGCAACGGCACCGCAAACCTGTTCGTCTCCTCGACGCGCATCGTTCCTGGCGTGAGGTCAAGGTCGCCGAACGGCGCGCAGCACAAGACTTTGCCCACTGCATGCGCGACCTCGTCGATATTCATTACCCCAGGCCGAACGCGTCAGGGTGGTGCTCGACAATCTATCAACCCACACGCCCGCCGCGCCCTATCAGGCCCTGCCGCCATCAGAGGTGCGACGCATCCTGCGACGGCTGGAGTTCCACTACACGCCCAAGCACGCCAGCTGGCTCAACATGGTCGAGATCGAAATCGGCGTTCTGCGCGGCCAGTGCCTCGATCGTCGCATCGACAGCTACGATCGCCTCGTCACAGAGACCGCTGCCTGGGAGCACCTGCGAAACAAAACTAGCGCCCGCCGCAACTGGATGTTCTCAACCGAACAGGCGCGCCTCAAATTGGCCAAGGCCTATCCAAAGCCAACCGCCAAAGAGTCATAATCCATGTGCAGAGATACTAGTTGCCGGCGGGCATGGTCAGTGCAGCAGGTTTGCTCCGCGTGCCTTGACGATGTTTCGCATGATGCCGTTAAGCCAGTCCTCGGTGGAGGAACCGGATCGTCTCCTGTCGATCTCGCCGATCGCCTGCTCGAGCGTCCGCTCGACCAGCCGGTCGGAAGCGTCAACGTCTCCCAGCAGCAGACGCGCTGCGAGCCTGAGCTTAGGCAGCAGGGAAAATACGTCGTCTGACGGCTCGGTCGCCAGATTTCCGCTTGATGCTTTGGGCTCGGAGGGGAAGAGAGCATCGAAAACAGCCTGGCCGTCCGAGGATTTTCTGAGGCTGCTGGCATACCGAAGGCGCTCAGGAATAACGATGTCTTCGTCGCCGCTGAAAAACACGAACGGCACGCCGCGGCGCATCAGTTCGTCCGCGATCGGGAATACCCGTCTTCCGTTGAGATTGACGTCCAGGATTGCGGCTTCCGCCTCATCGGTATGCTTCGACGCCTGTTCGACCGTCGCCACGGGGCCAAGCACGACGGCGCCCATCTTGCTGAAATAACGTGCAAGATCGCCCGCCAGCATCCATTCGTCCTCGACGATCAGGATATGCAAGCCTTGCAGGTCGCGCACCTCTTTGTTCCTTCTTTCTGCGGGAGTCACGGCTGTCGGCGCGGACTTGTACAAAATGACGGGACAAAGCCTCTTGCAACCGTTCCGCGCGCGCGAGCAGACGAGGCGGGATTTCTTCGGATACCGGGACCTTGGCCAGATCCGGCGAACGTAACGAGATTTGTTTTGCCGGCTTTATCTCAGGTGGTCGTTTTGCCATTGGAACCGCCTCGAAAACCGGATGTTAATGCCCACCGGCGGTGCTTTGTTCCGTTCGAGGACTATTTACTGGCCTGAGGCTCGGTCCGGTCCTAAAGCACGTCGCGTTTTGCCGGCCTCATGCGACGCGCTTTAGGCTGTTGTTTTTATTCATCTCGTTATCGCAAAACCGCTGCACACTTTTGCGCGACATGCATTAGTCTGAGGTCCGATTTGGCGGTTTCGCAGCCGCGGCTGTTACCGAGGCGTGGCATGGTGTTCCAGAACGGAAGATTTCCCATTGTCGGCGTCGGCGCATCGGCCGGCGGCATTCCCGCGATGGAGGGCCTGTTCAAAGGACTGACCGGCGGCACCGGCATGGCGTTCGTCGTCGTCACTAATCTGAGCCCAGAGCGCGAAAGCCTGCTGCATGACGTTATCGCACGTTACACCGGCATGCCGGTCATCGTCGCCGAGGAGGGCATGGCGGTCCAACCCGACCAAGTCTATGTGATGCCGCAAAACGTCGTCCTCACCATCCGTAAGGGCGCGCTTTCGCTGCGCCGGCCGAACACGCTTAACCGCGAGCGCAAACCGATCGACATCTTCTTCCGTGCACTGGCCGAGGACCAAGGGGAGTACGCCATAGGCATCATCCTGTCGGGGGGCGATTCGGACGGCACGCTGGGCGCCCGGGCGATCAAGGAACATGGCGGACTGACGATTGCCCAAGCCTCCAACGGTTCCGGCGCGCGCAACCCGGACATGCCGCAAAGCGCGATTTCGAGCGGCCTGATCGATATCGCAGCGCCCGCCGAGGAGATCGGCGCAAAGCTTCAGGCGTTTGGCCGCGGCTTCAATGTGCTGAACGGGCTGGCCGAGGGGGGTGGCGAGCACAAGGCTGACATGGGTCGGGCCGCCGATGAAATCGACCCCACTCTGCGCGGCCATTCCGGTCACGACTTTTCCAGCTATAAGACGAAGACGTTCTCCGCCAATGAAGAGGCGCAGTCGACTAATGAGGAGCTTGAGGCCTCGAAGGAGGAGAAGCAGTCGCTCAACGAAGAGCTCAGCACCATCAACGCAGAGCTGACCAGCAAGATTGAGGAGCTCGACCGCGCCAACAGCGATCTCAGAAACCTGTTCGAAAGCACAGAGATCGCAACCATATTCCTCGACCGCAACCTTGTGGTGCGGACCTTTACCCCCGCTGCATCGGCCTTCTTCAATCTGCGCCCATCCGATGTCGGACGGCCGCTGACCGACCTTTCAAGCCAGCTCGACTATCCCGAGCTGAGGCCTCACATCGAGGCAGTGCTCGAGACGGGAGAGATCCTGAACCATCACCTTGCGCGCGACGACAAGGGCCGGTTCTACCTGGTTCGCATCAACCCGTACCGGGACAAGAGCGGCAGCATCCAGGGCGTCGTCGTGACCCTGATCGACGTGACGACGCTGGCGCAGGCGGAAGAGCGTCAGCAGGTGCTCATCTCCGAGCTGAACCATCGCGTCAAGAACATGCTGGCGGTCGTGGCCAGCATCACCAACCGGACCCGTGAAAACTCGGCATCGAAAGAGGAGTTCGCCGAAGCCTTGATCGGGCGCCTGCATGCCATGTCACGAGCCTATAGTCTGCTCTCGCGCGAGAGCTGGACGGAAGCCTCCGTCGAGGAACTGCTGCGTCAGGAACTCGATCCCTTCGGCCCCGAACGGTTTGAGCTCGATGGCAAGAGGGTAAATCTCAAGCCGGCACAAGGGCTTTCCTTCGGCATGGCCATCCACGAACTGGCGACGAATGCCGCCAAGTATGGCGCACTGTCGAGGCCTGCCGGGCGGATAGTTGTCAAATGGTCGGTGGCCGACGGAACCTTCAAGCTCGTCTGGCGCGAGAAGGGCGGCCCCCGCGTCAAGGAGCCAACCGACAGCGGCTTCGGCCTTACCCTTCTACGCGGAGAAATCGGCTATAGGCTGGGCGGAAAAGTTGAAACAAGTTTCCGCTCAAATGGTTTGGAGGCGGAAATCGCATTTCCTCTGACCCGCGAGGGCTCGTCGTGACCGGAAAGGTGCGTGTGCTGATCGTCGAGGATGAATGGCTGATCGCCGACGATGCGGCGGCTTACCTGCGCAAAGCCGGCCATCAGGTGGTTGGACCTGTTTCGTCGGTGACGGCGGCACTCCGGCTCGTTGGCGAAGGCGGCGTCGACGCGGCGTTACTGGATATCCAGTTGAACGACGAAACCAGCTATCCGATTGCGGAAGCGTTGCGGACGCGTGGTGTTCCGTTCGCCTTCCTCTCAGGCTTTGGCGAACGCGAAATTCCGGCCGGGTTCCGCGCTTGCAGGATCGTGCAGAAGCCGGCGAGCCAGAGTGCGATCCTGAATGCCGTGGATGAACTCGCGCGAGCCGGCTGAGGTCGCGATTTGAAAGTCGCGCCAGGTCACATCGGCGTGGTGCGTGCCTGCCGCGAACGACGAACGCCTATGGCAATATCCGCACCGGTACCGATTTGACCGCCGGAACATGAGCCTTCTCGGCTCTGTGCCACAAAGGAACCAGCGGGTTGAGCTCGGGGTAGTAACCGGCGCAATTTCCCTCCGGCACCGAGTAAGGTGTAACGCGCAGCCCGTGCACGCGGCGCTCCACACCGTCCTGCGCATTGGCTTCGAGATCGACTTCCTGTCCGGCGCTCAAACCGAGGCGCTGGATATCCTTCTCGTTCATCAACAGCACCATGCGTGTGCCGCTGATGCCGCGCAGCCGGTCGTTGTAGCCGTAGACGGTCGTGTTGAACTGGTCGTTGGAGCGCACCGTGATCAGTGTCAGCACATCACGGCCGGCGACATCGATGTCGGGATCGGTTTCAAGGCCACTTGGCAGCTTGAAGTTGGCCTTCTTGTTCGGCGTCTCCCACACCCGCTTGCTCGCCTTGATGTCGCGATGGAAGCCGCCGGGCGTCAGGAAACGCTCGTTGAAGTCGCGGAAATGTTGGGGGTAGCAGCGCTCGATTTCGTCGCGGATGCGGGAATAATCCCCAACCCACTCGTCCCATGGGATCGAACTTCTGCCCGGCACTGTCGCCTTGGCAAGCTCGGCAACGATCCTGGGCTCGGAAAGCAGATGCGGCGAAGCCGGAGGTCGCGATCCGAACGAGCCGTGGATACAGGCGGTGGAATCCTCTACCGACACCCTTTGGTCGCCGCTTGCCTGATGATCTCTTTCCAGCCGTGACAGGCAAGGCAGCAAATAGGTTGTCCGCCCGGCGATCAGGTGGCTGCGGTTGAGTTTGGTCGCGATCTCGACATGCAGGTCGAGCCCACGCCAGGCCTTTTCGACCAGGCCGGTTTCCGGAACGGCCCGCACGAAATTGCCGCCCAGTCCGACGAAGCCCTTGACCGATCCGTCGATGACGCCTTCGCAGGTTTCGACCGTATCGCGACCTTTCTCGCGCGGCGGTTCAAAGGCATAGAATTCGGCGAACTTGTCGAGCGGGACGAGCTCGGGTTTTTCCGATATGCCGACGGTGCGCTGCCCCTGGACATTGGAATGCCCGCGCAGCGGCGAAATGCCGGCGCCGGCTTTTCCGATATTGCCGCGCAGCATCAAAAGGTTGCACAGCATCTGGACGTTCTCGGTGCCGTGCCGATGCTGGGTCAGGCCCATGCCGTAATTGCCGATCACCGCGTTGGCATGGCTGTAGACCTCGGCGACATGTTCCAGGTCGGTCTGCGCAATGCCGGATCGCGCGACGATATCGCTCCACTGGGTTTTGCGCAGGAAGGCTTCGAACTCGGCGAAGCCATGCGTGTGCTCGGCGATGAAAGCCGTGTCGAGGACACGCGTCCTGCCGCTTTCGCGGGCGGCATCGTCGAGCGCCTGCAACGCTTTGGCGATGCCCGTTATCGCGGCAATGTCGCCGCCGGAACGAACCTGGAAGAAGTCGCTGGACATTTTGGTGCCAGGCCCGGGCGACAGCATGTCGACAGGGTTTTGCGGGTTCTTGAAGCGTTTCAGTCCCCGCTCGGGCAAGGGATTGAAGGTGAAGACGGGCACGTTGCGTTGACGTGCCTCTTGCAGCGGATGCAGCAGGCGCGGCGCCGTCACCCCGGTGTTGTGCCCGAAGAAGAACATCATGTCGCATTTCGCAAAGTCTTCGAGCTGCACGGTCCCGACCGGCGAGCCGATCGATTCCGGCAAGCCGACCGAGGTCGATTCATGACACATGTTGGACGAATCGGGCAGGTTCGAAGACCCATAGATTCGCGCAAAAAGCTGGTACATGAACGAGGCCTCGAGCGAGGCCCGGCCAGACGTGTAGAACACTACCGATTTGGGATCGAGCCGCCGCAATTCGGCAGCTATGTCGCGGAACGCATCGTCCCAGGAGACCGGCTCGTAACGGTCGGTGGCGGCACTGTAGCGCATGGGCTCTGTTAGCCTGCCCTGTTTCTCCAGATCGTGGTCCGGCCAATCGAGCAGTTCCGTCACCGAATGCTCGGCGAAGAAAGCGGGTTCGCAGCGCAGCTTGGTCTGGTCCCACATCGTCGCCTTGGCGCCGTTTTCACAGAATTCGAAAGGCCTCGGCTGGGCTGGCTTTGCCCATGAGCAAGACACGCACATATAGCCGTCGGCCTTGTTCTGCTTGAGCAGCGTGCTCCATATCCCTGACAACAGCAGGCCTTCGCCTCGCGCCTTGCGGACCAAGGATCTCAGCGATCCCCAGCCGCCTGTCGGGTGGTCGTATTTCTTGGTTTCGATGCGATCGGTTACGGCGGGTCTCATGCAAGCCACTCCCTGTGGAAGAGCACTCATACGAACCCGCGGTGAGGCTGAATGTTCCGGGCTGGGTCCGTACCGTCACGCCGTCCGTCTAACCGGAACCATTTCCGCCATCGTTTGTTCGGCTCGAAGAAAGGAGCCGCGCGAAATGGAGCGACGTAATGCGTTAATTGCGATGGTGATTTCGGCCATCATCATCGTCGGCCTTCTCATAGGCTTTTTGTACGGCGATATGGGCTGGCAGACTTCGCCGCTCAAAAGAGCCCCTGAACAGAACCAGGGTGGCAATGCTCCGGCCGATACCTCGCCTGCCGCCGGCATCAAGAAGAACCCCAAGGAAAATACCGAAATGCCAGGCCAGCAATGACGTAGGGCCAGCAATGAAATTCAGCAGCAAGGCAATGCCACGAACTGAAACGGGTTCCTGTTTTTGCGGCGCCATAACGGCGGAGATGCGCGGCGAGCCTTTCTGGATTTGCTCCGATCACGATGACGACTGCCGCAAGGCGATAGGAAGCCCGCTAACGGTGTGGGTCGGTTATCGGCCCTCTGAATTCACCTTGCTCACCGGCACGCCGAAGACCTTTTCGAAAACCCCAGGCGTGCTTCGGTCCTTCTGTGCGGATTGCGGAACATCGATCGGCTATGTCGACCAGGGCCTGCCCGACGAACTCTATTTGGCGATCGGCTTCCTCGATCATCCCGAACGGTTTCCGCCGCAGGCCCACGCATATTGGGACATGAGGCTTCCATGGGTCGACTTTCCAGACGAGCTGCCGCGGGTGGGGACGTATTCGAGGCGGCGCGATCCGGCCTTCGGAAATCCGGCGGAACGCTAGCTTTCGATCCCTTCAGTGGTTGGGAAACGTGCCTTTCGCGACTTGGTATGAAAACGACAATTGGCGCACGGCTGAAAACGCGCGATCATATGCCAATGGGCCGCCGTTTGGATGACAAGCTCGATTGCAAGGCGTGCGGGACGATCCTGATGGAGATTCCCGACAACCCGAAGGATTCGACGCCGATCCATTGCAGCAATTGCGGCGCCTATCTCGGCGAATGGGGCGATCTGCAGGAGGATTTCTTCAGGCAGGCGTTCGGTGCCCAGGCCTTCGATCTGAACAACGGAAACATCATCAAGAAATAATCCTGGATCCCGCCGGCCCCAAGCCACGGCCTGTGGACCCGGCTCGTTGCGGCAATCACCGTTAGTATCGGACCCTCGGGAACCTTTCTCCCGAGCCGCTTGTTTGGGTGGCGGAAGGAGAAACGCCATGAGCACAAAACCTCCGCCTGTGCCGCCGAAGAATCTGAGCCCAAAAGGCGCCGGTGACAAAAAATCGGTAGCAGCCGACCAGGCGCCGCAATCTGCCGTTCCGGATCCCGACAAGCAGGGCCAGCAAGGCAATACGAAGGTCAATACCACCCATCAAGGCAACGTCCAGGATCGCTAGGTCATGTCCACGTCGAAGAAGACTCCTGCCAGCATCCGCCAGGGCGGTCCCGGCGCCGCGCACGAAAACGCCAAGAAGCCGCTGAGCATCGAAAAGCCGCCGGCCGACTCCGACCGTCGCAGCCACAGCAAGGTCTCCGGCGGCGGCGGCGAACGCGACAGCCACCATACCCACGACCCCGAAAAGAAAGGCGACACTCGGTCCGCGCATCAGGACAAGTGAAGTCGGGCGGCGATGCGACGATCGGTGAGGTTCGAGCGAAGTGTCAGCGGGGACGGCGCGCCAAGGCAAACGGCACGACGTTGTCGACATTTACTACCGGGACCACCGGCAAGTCGAACAGCATCGGAAGCCCCCGCGTCGCGGCCATTTCCACGATCAGCTCCTCGATCGAGTGATCGGTCAGACGGGTCTCGACGCCCAGCCGGATCATCGCCGCCAGCTTGTGCACCGGCACCGGCACGGACTTCGCCCGGTCGTCGAGCAGCTTGCTGATTTCGATCACGACGTCGGCGTCGATATTCCTGGGCAAGTCTCGCATAAGCGCCTCCCCGCCAAACGAAACGAAAAGCCCGCCGCACCTTTCGATACGGCGGGCGATCCAGTAATGCGTACCGGCGAGGGGATCGGGGTGGGCGTGCCGGCGCGCGCAGATCGCAAGTAATTTTAGTTAAATCCGTCAACTTCGATGTGTCACGGAAAAACGTCTGTACGTTTTTTACCGAACCGCGCGGATCGTTAGCTGTCCCCGCCGTCGCGCGGCGCGGCAGCACGGATGGCGCGATCCATTGCCCTCCGGACAGCGAACTCAAACAGTATACATTATAAACTTAAAACATCTTGCCAGGTGATCCAGCCTATGCTCCACTTGAGCCGGGAACATGGCTGATAGGTCGATTTCTGCCGACACGTGGCTGCATTTCAAACGGCACGACTGCGAGAACACAGCCTCAAACGATATACGAAATCTTCGCATGGGAAGGCGTGGATGACGGAAACGATAGAGCTCAAACGGGTTGGCGATGGCAATCTGCGTGCCCAGGTCTATCAACAAATCCGGCTGACGATACAGCATGGCGAATTGGCGCCTGGCCAGAAGCTCGTCGACGTCGATATTGCCGCCCAGCTCGGCATTTCCAGAATGCCTGTCCGCGACGCCTTGATGCAGTTGGTGCATGAGGGCTATCTCGTCGGCACCACACGCGGCTTCACCCTGCCCACGCTTACCGCGACGGATGTCGCCGACATCTTCGAGGTCCGCCGCCTGCTTGAGCCACGGGCCGCCGCGCACGCCGCACGGACACTTGACGCCGCTGGCCTCAAGACCCTGGCAGCCGCGCTTCGGGAGGCCGAGGCTGCGGCCGCCGCCGGCGATGCCGACCGCTTTTTCCAGGCCAATTCGGCATTCAGGAATTGTTGGCTCGGCGCCGTCGAGAACGAGCGCCTTTCCCAAACGATTGCAAGGTTCGCCGACCACGTGCTCGTCGTCCGCTTAAGGACGCTGTCGCACCAGCCGACGCAGGCCGTTATCGTTGCCGGCATGCGCGCAATCTATGAGGCATTCGTCAAGCGCGACGCCGTCGCCGCTTACGACCGCATGACCCACTTCATTCAGAACGCCGAGGAGCGTTTCATGAAGCTTAGCCCACCGTTTCAAGACTCCAACGGTGAAGGTGAGGGCATGTCGCGGCAGGGGAAAGCATGATCAGGAAGCAGCACCCGCTGAAAGGGCCGAACAGGTTCAAGCTCGGCGTCTTTTCCATGAACGCCGATGGCGGCCTGGCAATGACCACCGTTCTCGAGCGCTGGCATGCCCGCTGGGAAGACAACCTCAACTCCGCCTGCATCGCCGATCGCGCCGGCCTCGAGTTTCTGCTGCCGATCGCCCGCTGGCGCGGCTTCGGCGGTTTGACGCATGTGCGGGAATGGTCGTTCGAGACTTTCACCTGGGCGGCGGGCCTTGCTGTCGCCACGGAAAACATCGGCCTGTTCATGACGGTGCATGTGCCGCTGGTTCATCCGCTGCAGGCTGCAAAAGCGCTGGCGACGGTCGACCACATCTCCAATGGGCGGGCCGGCTTGAACATTGTCTGCGGCTGGAACCCCGACGAGTTCGCCATGTTCGGGCAGACGGTCGGCGATCGAACCTACGATCAAGCCGAGGAATGGATCAACATCATCGTGCGTGCCTATCAATCGAGGGAGCCGTTCGATTTCGGCGGCGAGTTCTATGATCTGAAGGGGGTCGTCAGCCGCCCGCCAAGTCTGCAGGCGCCACGACCGGTGACCATGAACGCCGCCTTCGGCGCGCCAGGGCGCAACTATGCAGCGCGCCACTGCGACTATTTGTTTTCGACTTTTTCCGAAATCGCCGACGGCCGTGCGCATGTGGTCGACATCACCAACCGAGCGGCCGAAGTCGGACGCGAAGTCGGCGTCTATACGGTCTGTCACGTCGTCTGCCGGGAGACCCAGCAGGAAGCCGAGGACTACTACCGGCATTACGCGCTGGAATGCGCGGACGAGGGTGCGGTCGACGAGCACATGCGCAAGAAGAAGGAATTCGCGAACTCGCACGACGCGAAGGCTTTCACCGAATATCGGCAAAGGTTCGCCGGCGGTGCCGGAACGTTCCCGCTCA
Organism: Mesorhizobium sp. M0590; assembly: GCF_040320905.1. Taxonomy (NCBI): domain Bacteria; kingdom Pseudomonadati; phylum Pseudomonadota; class Alphaproteobacteria; order Hyphomicrobiales; family Phyllobacteriaceae; genus Mesorhizobium; species Mesorhizobium sp. M0590. The sequence continues at coordinate 165,216 of NZ_JAMYQN010000005.1, read as the reverse complement.
TCGGCACGCCGGAAAAGATCGTCGACGATCTCACTGAGATCATGGACCAGGGCTATTCCGGCGCCGCCCTTACATTCGTCAACTACACCTACGAATTGCCCTTCTTCTGCGACCGCGTGCTGCCGCTGATGCGCCAGGCCGGGCTTCGAGTCAATTGATGCCGGCGGCCGCCATTCCGACCCCGTGGGTGGATGGGCACGACGCCATCAATCCGCGCGCCTTCAAGCAGGCGATGCGGGCCGTGGCGGGCTCCGTCGCCATCCTCGCGTCGGAGCATGACGAGATCGGCTTTTGCGGCATCACGGCGACGGCCCTCTGTTCGTTCAGCGCCGAGCCGCCGTCGCTGCTGGCCTGCGTCAACCGCGGCAGCACCTTTGCCTCGGCCATCCGCGAAGGATTGCCGTTTTCGGTCAATCTTCCCGCCGGCGACCAGGAGAACGCTGTCCGTGCCTTTGGCGGCATGACCAAAGCCAAGGGCGCCGCGCGGTTCTCGTCCGGATCATGGGTGCGTGGCGAAACCGGCGCGCCTCTGCTTGTCGGGGCACGGGCAATATTCGAATGCCGGGTGGCCGAAATCATCGTGCGGGCATCGCACATGATCGTCATCGGCATCGTCTCGGGCGTTGCGCTGGACCGCGCTCATCGATCGCCGGTCTTCTACGCGCATGGGCGGTTCCTGACAGTAGGAGATGATGCCAACTAACCGCCGTTCACGTGGCGGCGCGGCGATTGCAATTTCAGATCGGCCCGATCATGGGCCGGATCATGGGCGAACTATCAGAGGGAGTACGGCAATGCGCATTTGGAAATCCCTTGTTCTGGCTGCACTCATGTCGGGTGTAGCGGGTATCGCCACGGCCGAAGAGGTCGTCCTCAACGCCGTGCATTTTACGCCGACGCAGAACGGCTACGCCCAGAGCTTCCTGAAGTTCGTTCAGAAGGTGAACGAAAAGGGCAAGGGCGTGGTCCAGATCAACGTGCGTGGCGGGCCGGAGGTCATTCCGCCGATCCAGCAGGGCGCGGCGCTCAGGAGCGGCCTGATCGACGTGATCGACACACCGGCAGGGCAGTTCCTCGAACTCGTGCCCGAAGGCGAGGTTTTCTCCGCATCGACGAAGACGCCGTGGGAGGTCCGCGACAATGGCGGCTGGGATTTCATCAGCGGGATTTTCGAGAAGAAGGCCAATGCCCATCTGCTGGCGCATGTCGACGCGGGCTCGGGCTTCAACGTCTTCACCGTCGACGAACCTAAGCTCAACGATGAAGGCAGCATCGAGTGGAGCAGTTTGAAGATCCGCTCGTCGCCGCTCTACCGCGATTTCCTTGAATCCTTGGGCGCAACGGTGATCGTGCAAGCGCCGGGAGACGTCTACACTTCGCTCGAGCGCGGCGTCGTCAATGCCAACGCCTATACCGTATTTGGCTATGCGTCCTTCGGCTGGGACAAATTCACAAAATACCGTGTCGACCCGCAGTTCTTCAAAACCGACGTGCTGATCTCGATCAACAAGGCGAAATGGGACACGCTGTCACCCGAGGCGCAGAAGCTGCTTGCCGACGCGGCCGTCGAATACGAGCGCGTGAGCTATGACGCCAATCTCGCCGAGTCCGAAAAGCAGGCACAGGCAATGATCGGCGGCGGGCAGAAGGTGATCAGCTTGACCGGCGCCGGCCGCGACAAATTCCTGGCGGCTGCCACGCAGGCAAGCTGGGCGAGAATGACCAAACGCGATCCCACCAACATCGATCAGTTGAAGAAATTCTTCCAGTAGCCCGAGCCGAGGGTGCCTTGTGCGCCCTCCATCAAAGCTGGACCAAGGGGCAAAGGTGGACGTGAGGGTCGTCGGGCATGGACGGATTGTTTGCAGCGATCGGGAAGCTGAGCCTTGCGTTGGCGGCGGCGGCAAAAGTGGTGCTTGGCCTGATCATCGTCGCGGTGGTTGCTGATGTGTGCGTCCGCAATCTGGGCCTGAGGCCGCTTGCCTGGGCAGTATCGGCGACGGAATACGGTCTGCTCTATGCGGCATTTCTGCCGATGCCCTGGCTGGTCCACAGCAAGGGCCATGTCTTCGTCGAGTTCCTGCGCCAGGCGCTGCCGGTGCGGGCACGGGCGGTGCTTGAAAAGCTGGTCTATCTCGCCTGCATTGCCGTCAGCCTCTACCTTGGCAGCGTCGCTCTGTCTTCGCTGACAAGTGCTGTGGCGGGCGGCGAATACGAAACGCGCAGTTTCGATATGCCGAAATGGCTGGTCTTTCTGCCCATCATGCTCGCCTTCTATCTCTCGGCGCTGGAATGGCTCAGATATCTGCTCGGCCGTGACACGCTGTACACGCTCGATCCGCTGGAAATGGAAGGGCTCTGACCGGTGGCCTGGCTGTTTCCATTCGCCGTGCTCGTCGGCACCATCCTAGTGTTGATGGGGCTTGGGCTGCCGGTCGCCTTCGCGTTCTTCGTCACCAATGTGATCGGGCTGTACCTGTTCTTCGGCGGTTCGATCGGCGTGACGCAGATGGTCGCCAACTTCTCCGACGCTGTCTCGACCTATGCGCTTGCTCCGCTGCCGATGTTTCTCGTCATGGGCAGCCTGTTTTTCCGCTCCGGCCTCGGCGAGAAGGTCATCTACGCGCTCGACCTGTGCATCGGCAATCTGCGCGGACGCCTCGCTTATGTCGTCCTCGCCGCCGGCACGATCTTTTCCGCGCTGTCAGGTTCCAGCCTCGCCAATACCGGCATGATGGGCTCGCTGATGGTGCCCGAGATGCTGAAGCGAGGCTACAAGCCTCATATGGCCTACGGCCCGGTGCTTGGCGCCGGAAGCCTTGCCGTCATCATCCCGCCATCCTCGCTGGCCGTCTTGCTCGGCTCGCTTGCCCAGATCGACGTCGGCGCGCTGCTCATAGCGGGGGCTCTGCCTGGACTGCTGCTCGTTGTCATGTACGCGGCCCTGATCTTCGCGCAGACGAAGATCGATCCGGACGCCGCTCCGCACTATCCGGTACCCGCCGTTCCCGCGGCCGAGAAGGTGAGGGCGGTCGCCGTCAACATCATTCCGATGAGCGTCATCGTGTTCATGGTGGTCGGCACGATCATCCTTGGGATAGCGACGCCGACGGAATCGGCCGGACTCGGCTGTGCCGCCGTCTTCGCCTTGTTGTTTGTCTACCGACGGTTCAGCTGGTCGGTTGTCTGGAAGTCGCTGGACGATGCGATGAAGGTCACCGGCATGACCTTCCTGATCATCTCGGCTTCGACGACGTTCTCGCAGATATTCGCCTTCTCCGGCGCCTCCAACGGCTTTATCCAGTTCATCGTCGGCTACGATCTTGGACCGTATCCCATGCTGCTCATGATGGTGCTCGTCATCCTGTTGCTCGGCATGTTCATGGATCAGGTCTCGATGATGCTGATCACGCTGCCGATCTTCCTGCCGATCGCCCAGCAATTCGGCTACGAGCCGGTATGGTTCGGGCTGATCCTGCTGCTCGCCTACGAGGTCGGCTTCACCACGCCGCCGTTTGGTCTGCTGCTGTTCATCATGATCGGCGTTGCGCCGAAAGGCACATCGCTCAAGACGGTTGCCATGGCTGCGGCGCCTTACATCGCGCTGACGCTTCTGCTGATCCTGCTGATTGTCCTCTTTCCGCAGATCGCTCTCTTTCTTCCGAATTTGATCTAGTCGAACTCGATCCAGCAGGTGTCCACATGCGCTTTGCCTATCTTGCTTTCTTCCATGATGACCGCGAGGCAAATTTGGCCATCGCCGGCGAAGATGTTGACGCCGTGCGGCGTGTGATTGCTTCAACGCCGGGCCTTGCGCTTGCAAACATCTATCTACCCGAAGTGGCGACGGACATGTTCAACAACGATGGTCCACCGCCGGTCTTTGGCTTCCAGCTCTATTTCGACGAACTGGCGGACATGGAGGCGGCGCTGGCGCCGTCCGGCCATCTGCAGACGCTTGCCGCACCTGGTATGCTGTCGAGCATCGCCGGTTCGAGGCCGACGCAACAGGCAATGTGCGTGCGTCCGTTTCCCGTCGACGACGCTGGCGTCAAGACATCCGGGCTCCCCTGCAGCTATCTTGTCCACTATCCCGGGCCGGCCGAAGACATGAATGCCTGGCTCTACCACTATGTGACGCATCATCCGCAATTGATGCGGGGCTTCCCCGGTATTCGCCACATCGAGGTTCTGTCGCGACTGGATTGGTGCGGTTCGCTTCCCTGGCCGCGGGTCGACCATATGCAGCGCAATCGGGTCATGTTCGACAGTCCCGCGGCATTGACGCACGCGCTGCAATCGCCGGCGCGGCTGGAGATGCGCGCCGACTACAAGACCTTCCCGCCGTTTTCAGGCGGCAGCCGGCATTTCCCGATGTCGACGGAAGCCATGCCTCCTTTGTCGCGGACCACCGCAACCTAGCGCGAACAGTTTTCGCCGACGCCGAAAATTTCTGGAGATTTCATGTACGACTTTCGCAAGAAATGTGTCTCTCTCGATCGCCTCATCGGTACCTTCTGTGCCATCCCGCACCCTGTGGCGGTCGAAGTGGCCGCCGCCAGCGGGGTCGATTTCCTGTGCATCGACTGGGAGCATTCGCAGATCGGCCGCGAACGGCTCGAGGATCTGATCCGCGCCGCCGATGTCCACAGGATTCCCGCGATGGTGCGCGTTCCCGGCCACACGCCGGAGTGGATGGCGGCCGCGCTCGACGCCGGCGCGTCGGGTGTCCTGGTACCCCGCGTCTCCACGGCCGAGCAAGCGCGCATGGCGGTCATGGCCTGCCGGTACCCGCCGGTCGGCGCCCGCGGTGTCGGCCCGGGCCGCGCCGCCGGTTATGGCTACAGGATTCCGGACTACCTCAAATCGGCCAACGAGGTCCTGACGGTCGCCATCCAGGTCGAGACGGCCGAAGGGCTCGCCAACATCGACGACATCGTCCAGGTCGACGGCGTCGACGTGGTCTTCATTGGCCCCGGCGACCTGTCGGTCTCGATCGACGCGATGGGGCCGGCCGGCCAGGACAAGCTCAATGCCGCGATTATGAGGATCGCGGCCGCGGCGCGCACGGCGCGCAAGGCCGTCGGCATCTTTCGCCCTTCGGCGGATGATGTCGGCAAATGGTCGCGGCACGGCATCAGCTTCTACATGCTGGCCAGCGATACGATGTTTCTCGGGGCCGGCCTTGCCGCCGGCGTCGCCTCGGCGCGCAGCGCCTCATAGCAAGAGTTTGCCATGAAGATCATCAAGACCGACGGCGTGTTGTCAGTCGAGGAAGAGCAGCTGCGCTACCTCGACGGCTTGAGCGCCGAGTTTGTCGAAAAGACGCTGCTCACGGAAGATGCCCTGATCGAACACTGCCGCGACGCCGACGCATTGATGGTATTGCGGGAGCCGATCACGGCTCGCGTTTTGGCGGAACTGAAGAGGCTCAAGGTCATCGGGCGGTTCGGCGTAGGGCTCGATTCGATCGACGTCGAGGCCGCCAGCCGTGCCGGTGTTCAGGTAACCTACGTGCCGGACGCCAATCTGGTTGAAGTCAGCACCCACGCCATAGCCCTGATCCTGGCCTTGACGCGCAGGCTGAAACAGTTCGACAGCGCGGTGCGCGCCGGCCGCTGGGCTGCAATGACCGACGGCGCCGGCATCACGCGGCCCGACAGGCAGATCCTCGGCCTGATCGGCTTCGGCCAGATCGGGCGGCTGACTGCCGAGCGGGCGCGGGTCTTCGGCTACCACATCATCGCCTACGACCCGCATATGCCGGCCGAGCGCATCGCGGCCAGTGGTGCCGAACCGGTCGGCTTCGACGATCTGCTGGCCAGGGCCGATATCGTCTCGCTGCACGTTCCAGCGACACCGGAGACCAGAAACATCATGTCGGCGCAAGCCCTGTCGCGGATGAAGGAAGGGGCGATACTCATCAACGTGGCCCGCGGCGGCCTGGTCGACGAGGTCGCATTGGCGGACGCGATCCGGCGCAGCCATCTGGCAGGCGCCGGCATCGACACGTTCGAGCGGGAGCCGCCTTCGCCCGACAATCCGCTGCTGGCGCTGGACACCGTCCTGGTCAGTCCACACGCGGCGCACTACTCGACCCAGTCTTACGCGGAGGTTCGCAACAAGGTGTTTGCCGATGTCGCATCGGTCCTGCGCGGCGGCAAGCCGGTATATCCGGTCAACCGGATATGACCAATTCCCGATGTCTGCACCACCTCTATCCGCCTGCTCCGCGGAACCCAAGTCCTGCAAGTCGGCGTTCGCAGGGCGATAAGGGGCAGCGCAACCTGTCGCGGTTGTCCGGTTTGCCACATTTTGTTCTTGCTTTGTGCCGGCAGCTATGCTACTAATTTGCGTATGGTGCTGATTCGCACCGAGGACCCGCCGCAAGGCGGTTTTTTTGTCTTTAGGTTTCAGCGCCATCCGTCGAGGCTCTGCTCGGCTTGTCGCGACGCTCGACGATGTAGATGTGATCGGCGACCAGCACCACGTCGCCATGCTGGTTGATCACCTCGCAGCGCTCGACGACCCGGCCTGAATCGGGTCGCTTCGGGTCGTCTTCCCTAGCCGAGATGGTGGTGCGGGTCCTGATCGTATCGCCGATGAACACCGGCTTGATGAAGCGCAGCCGGTCGTAGCCATAGGAGAAGGCAACCGGGTTGACGACGCTGGCCGTCAGCCCGACGCCGACCGAAAACACCAGCGTGCCGTGGGCGATGCGCTGGCCGAACGGCGTCGTCTTCATGAACTCGGCGTCCATGTGGTGGGGAAAGAAATCGCCGGTATGGCCGGCATGGACGACGAAATCGGTCTCGGTGATGGTGCGCCCGCTGGTCATGCGCGACGAGCCGATCCGGTAGTCCTCGAAATAGACAGTCTGCTCCATGTCAGGGCCTCGCCGCGATCGGTGTTGCCGGCGCCGCGCTCGATCGGTAGGCGGCTTCGACCAGCGCCATCGTGTTCCAGCCGTCTTCGACGGAACTGACAAGCTCGGCGTCCTCGCCCGACGCGTAGCGCTGGACATTGGCCATGCGGCCGGCAAAGGCGTCCGGAAACCATGCGCCGACGAGTGGAACCGCAACCCAGTCCGTGCCGCCTTTGGGGTAGATTTCGAGAATGTCCGGCTCGCCGCGCGGATAGTCGAGGTTGACGCCCAGTTTGAGGTAAGCGGCGCCTTCGGTGCCGCAGATGCGGAATTCGCAGGCCTGATGTTTTCGACCGAATTTGTGATCGTGATTGATCGACAGTGCACAGCGCACGGTGTCGCCATAGTCGAGGATCGCGCTGGTGCGCGTTTGCGCAACCTTATGGCCGGGGTGGCCGAGTGTCTTGGCATGAACCCCCTTGGGGTCGCCGAGCAATTGCCGGATCAGGTCGAGATAATGGATGGAATGCATGGTGATCTCGACGCGCGGCGCCTGCAACAGGAATTCCCAGAGCTGCCAGGGTGTCGCCAGCGCCAGCCATGCGTCGAAATCGACCACGTCGCCGAGCCAGCCCTTGGCGATCGCATCCCTGAGCGCCAGCATCATCGGCGCGAAGCGCAGCTGGAAATTCACCGCCGCCTTCAGGCCTTTGGAGCGGCAGATTTCGAGGATGTCGGTCGCCTCGATGAGATTGCTGCCCATCGGCTTCTGGATCAGCGCCACCGCACCATCGGGCAGCGCCCTGAGCACCCCGGCATGATAGGCCGGCGGCGTCGCCAGATCGAAGACGGCGTCCTTGATTGACGCAGCTTCCTCGACCGACCGGTAAGCGGTGACGCCCCATTTCTGCGCCAGTCTTTCCGCCTTGGCCAGGTCGGGGTCGAAAAGCCCGGCAACCGGGAAACCGGCTTTCCCATAGGCCGGGAAATGCGCATCGCCGACGATCGAGCCGGCGCCGAAGATCACGATCGGCCTGGGCTTTGACGGCTGTGCCCAGGCCTGGGAGAGCGAGGCAGGATCGAAAATGTCATCAGTCATAATGGAAGACTTCGTCCATCGACGCCCACCACTCGCCCTCCTTGCGGGTCGGCAGCGGCTCCTGGCACGGCATGCAGAGCGCCCACCATTCCTGCGTCGTGGGATCGGCGGCCATCTTCGCCAAGTCGGCGGCATAGTCGGTGCCGTGGTACTCGAAGGTGCTGAACAAAAGGTGCTCCGGCTCCCTCAGATAAATCGAATAATTCTTGATGTTGCAGGCGGAAATCATCTTGAGGACGTCCGGCCACACAGCAGCGTGAAGCCGCACATACTCGGCGACTTTCTCCGGCTTGAGGCCGAGCACCATTCCCATTCGCTGCATGTCCGCCTCCTATTTTTCTATCGCCATGGTGAATTCCGCGATGCTCTTCGCCTTGATCGCATCCCAGTCCCAGTCGATGCCGATGCCGGGTTCGTCCGGTGCCAATGCGTGCCCGTCCTCGATACGCATTTTCTTGCCGGTCAGCTGGTCGAGCTGGGGAATATACTCGACATATCTGCCGTTCTGAACGGCGCATGTCAGGCTGACATGCAGTTCCATCAGGAAATGCGGGCAGACCGGTATGTCGAACGCCTCGGCTGCATGCGCCACCTTCAGCCACGGCGTGATGCCGCCGATGCGGCCGACATCGACCTGCACGATCGAGCACGCGCCCTTCTGCATATATTCGCGGAAATGCCGGATCGAGTAGAGCGACTCGCCGACGGCGATCGGCGTCGACGTCGCATTCGACAGGCGGATATGGCCGTCTATGTCGTCGGCCGGCAACGGTTCCTCGATCCAGGCGAGATCGAGTTCACGCAAGCGCTCGGCCCGGCGGACTGCCTCGTCGACCGAGAAGCCCTGGTTGCAGTCGGTCATGATTTCGTAGGAGTCTCCAACCGCCCGGCGCACCGCCGTCAGCCGGACAAGATCCTCGGAGCCGTGCGGCTTGCCGATCTTGACCTTCGAGCCGCGAAAGCCCTTGCCCTTGGCGGCCAGCGCATCCGCGACCAGCGCCTCGGTTTCGATATGCAGCCAACCGCCTTCGGTCGTGTAGAGCGGGCAGCGGTCCTTGGCGCCGCCGGCCAGCTTCCACAGCGGCAGCCTCTGTTTCTTGGCCCGCAGGTCCCAAAGGGCAGTGTCGATGGCCGCCAGCGCGATTGCCGTGATCGCGCCGATCGTCGTGGCATGGGTGGCGAACTCCAGCTCGTGCCAGATCGCCTCGATCATGTCGGCATCGCGGCCGATCAGCCGCGGCGCAAGGTGGTCGGCCAGCAGCCGCATCACCGAAGAGCCGCCCGTGCCGATCGTATAGCTGTAGCCGGTGCCGACCGCGCCGTCGGCGTCGGTGATGGTGACGATCGGTGTTTCCTGGCTGACAAAACTCTGGATGGCATCGGTGCGCTTGACCTTCGGCACCAGGTCGACCATCCGCAGTTCGATTTTCTCGATCTTTGCCATGATTTTAACCTCGCAATGTCCTGCCTGTTTCGGCGGAAAACAGATGGGCCTGCGACAGGTCCAGGCTCATCTTGACCCGGTCGCCGGCTTTCAGCGGCTTTGGATTGAGCATCCGCGATACCCAGTCGCTGCCGTTGAATTCGGCGAACACCAGCGTCTCGTTGCCGAGCGGCTCGGTGACGGTCACCGGCAACTCCACCTGGTGGACGTCGACGTCTTCGCCGGAGCTGATGCCATGCCCGGTCGGATAGATGTCGTCGGGCCTGAGGCCGAACACGACTTTGTCGCCGGTTCCGACATTGGCCTTGAACTGGCTGGGCAGAGGCAATCTCTCGCCGCTGGCGAACAGCAACTGTCCGTCGTCGACAACCGCCTCATGCAGGTTCATCGGCGGCGAGCCGATGAAGCCGGCGACGAAGCGTGTCTGCGGCCGGCGGAAGACCTCGTCGGGTGTGCCGACCTGCTCGATGAAACCGTCACGCATGATGACGATACGGTCCGCCAATGTCATCGCTTCGACCTGGTCATGGGTGACGTAGATCACCGTCGACCGGACCTTGGCATGCAGTTTCTTGATCTCGGTGCGCATCTGCGTCCGAAGCTTGGCGTCGAGATTGGAAAGCGGCTCGTCGAACAGGAAGACGTCGGGATCGCGCACGATGGCGCGGCCCATGGCGACGCGCTGGCGCTGTCCGCCGGACAGCTGCGACGGCCGGCGGTCGAGCAATTGGTCGAGGCCGAGAATGCCGGACGCTTCGGCGACGCGACGGTCCATTTCTTCCTTCGCGGCGCCGGCTATCTTGAGCGAGAAGCCGAGGTTTTCGCGCACGGTCATATGCGGGTAGAGCGCGTAGGACTGGAACACCATCGAGATGTTGCGCGAGCGCGGCGGCAGGTCGTTGACCATGCGGCCGCCGATCTCGATGACGCCGTCGCTGATCGCCTCGAGGCCGGCGATCATGCGCAGGGTTGTCGACTTGCCGCAACCGGACGGCCCGACCAGCGCGATGAACTCGCGGTCGGCGACCTCGAGGTCGATGCCGTGCACCACCGCCACCGGGCCGTAGCTTTTGGTGAGGTTCTTGAGCGATACGGTTGCCATGTCAGCCTTTCACCGCGCCGGAAGTGAGGCCGCCGACGAGGTGTTTCTGGACGATGAAGGTAAGCGTGAGCGCCGGTATGACCATGACCACGGCGAGCGCGCACATGCCGCGCCAGTCGATGGTGAATTCGGCCGTATAGTCGAGCAGGCCGACCGGCAGGGTCTTGGAGTTGATCGAGCGCGTCAGCTGCGAGGCGAGCGCGAACTCGTTCCAGGAGGTGAGGAAGGCAAAGATGCCGGCCGAGGCGATGCCGGGCCCGGCGAGTGGAAACTCGACCTGCCAGAAGGCCTGCCAGCGCGTGCAGCCGTCGATCTGCGCGGCTTCGGCGAGATCTTTCGGCACCTGGCGGAAAAAGCCGTCGATCAGCCAGACGGTGAACGGCACGTTGAGCGCGACATAGACCAGGATCAGCCCGAAATGCGTGTCGATGATGCCGAGCCGCGCAAAGACGAAGAACAGCGGCAGCGACAGCGCGATGCCGGGCACCGTGCGCGTCAGCATCAGGCCGAGGAACATCGCCGACTTGGCGCGAAAGCGGTAGCGCGCAAAGGCGTAGCCGCCGGCCATGCCGATGACGATGGCAATCACCGTCGAGGTCACCGAGATGATCAGCGAATTGCGGAAGTAGTCGAGCACCGGAATGCCGCCCTGGCCGACGCCGCTGAACATGGCGATGTAAGCGTCGAGCGAGAGTTGCTGCGGGATCCACACCGGCGGCTTGGCCATGATTTCGACGGTCGGCCGCAGCGACGACAGCACGATCCAGATGCCGGGCAGGCAGATGACCAGCATGGCCAGGAACAGCCCGATGCCGTGAACGATTCCGAGCGCTTTGTTGCCGACGCGATGCAGGCTGTTCTGGTCCATGCTCACCACTCCGCCGCGATCTGCGTGCGCGCTGCGGCGAGCTTGCGGTAGAAATAGACGGTGAACAGGATCGACAGCAGGATCGAGAAATAGGCCATGGCATTGGCCATTCCCATCCTGGCATCGCTGTAGGCGGTGCGGGCGACCAGCGTCCAGACCAGTTCGGTGCGGCCGGCGGGGCCGCCGTCGGTCATGATCTTGACGATGTCATAGGCGCGCGCGACGTCGAGTGAGCGGATGGTCATGGCGATGAAGGCAAACGGCATGACGAACGGCCAGGTGACATAGCGGAATGTCTGCCACGGCGTGCAGCCGTCGACGCGGGCTGCCTCGACCGGTTCGCGCGGCATCGCCAGCAGCCCGGCCAGGATCAGGATCGCGAACACCGAGGTCGACGACCAGATCTCGGCGATCAGGATGGCGATGAAGGCGAGATTGCCGTCGATCAGCCACGGGATGGCGCGATCGGTCAGGCCGAGCCCCTGCAGGGCGTTGTTCACCAGGCCGATATTGTCATTGAACATGAATTTGAACTGGAAGCCGACGAGGATCGGCGAAAACATCATGGGGAACATCATGATGGTGCGCAGGATCCGCTGGCCGCGCGATGCCTTCTCCACCAGCAGCGCCAGCCCGAGCCCGATCAGCATTTCCAGGTTGAGCGCGACGGTCAGCAGCACCACGGTGCGGGCAAAGGCGACCCAGAAAGCGCGGCTGGTCAGGATGGTGACGTAGTTGCGCGCGCCGATGAAGACCCAGAACGTCTCCGGCCTGGTCAGCCGGAACGGCGTGAAGCTGGAATAGAGCGAAAGCAGCAGCGGCACCACCACCACCGCTGCCAGAACGATCACCGCCGGCAGCAGGAGCAGCAATGGCGGCGAAGGTCTCCAGCCTTTCATGGCGATCCGGTTCTGGTTGGTGCCCGGACACCGAAGGCCGCCATCGGCGAGCTGGGATCAAGACAAAGCGTGTTGCGCATGGTTCGTAAAAAGTTCGGGGACGCCGCTCTTCGCTGAGCGCGGCGCCCCCTTGGGAGAACGGTCAAAGCTTGCCGGCGTCCTCGAGGATTTGCGTGGCCTTGGCGGCAGCGTCGTCCAGCGCCTGCTTTGAGGTCTTGTCGCCAAGGATGGCGGCCTGCAATTCGGGATAGACGGCGTTGGAGATTTCGATCCATTCAGGTGTCTGCGGCACGGCAAAAGCGTGCTTTGCCTCTTCCTGGAAAGCCGCCAACACTTCCTTCTTGTAAGGATCATTGGCCGCCTGCTGGATGTCCCAGTCCCACACCGCCGTGCGGGTCGGCAGTGGGCCGCTTGCCGCCTCGAGCTTCTGGCTGTCCTCATTGGTCAGGAACCAGACCAGCGATGCCGCGGCGTCCTTGCTGGCGCAGTTTTCGGTGACCGAAAATCCGTGGTGCCCCGACCAGCCGGTGCGAATGCCGGCCGATCCCTTCGGCGCCACCTTCACGCCGACATTGCCGGCGACCTTCGACGACTTCGGATCGTTGAAGAAGCCTGCCCAGCCCGGCCAGTCGAGGTTGATGGCGACGGTGCCCGAGGCAAAGCCCTGGCCGAGATCGTCCCACAGATAGTTGGTGGTGCCGGCCGGCACCGCCTTGGCCTTGTAGAGATTGACGAACCAGTCGAGCGCGTGCACGCCGGCTTCCGAGTTGAAGGCCGGCTTGCCATCCTTGTCGAGGTATTCGCCGCCGTCGGCGATGAGCATCTCGTAAAAGCGGCCGTTGATCGCCTCTTCCTTGCCGGCGAACTGGGTACCATAGAAATCGGGCGGGCTGGCGAAGAATTCCGCCTGCTGGGCGACCTCGTCCCAGGTGTCGGGCGGTGTCAGTTCCTTGCCGTACTTGGCCTTGTAGGCGGCCTTCTTGGCTTCGTCCTGGTAGAGGCTCTTCTGGTAGTAGAGCGCCGACACGTCGAACTGCGCGCGCGGCAGCATCACCAGCTTGCCGTCGAGCGTCGAGGCCTTGATCGTCGACGGCACGAAGGCGTCGATCTCCTCCTTCGGCAGCAGCTTGTTTAGGTCGGTGTAGATATCAGGATATTGCGGCGCGAAGGACGAGTGGTTCGACCCGACGCACCAGTTGATGCTGCCGGAGGCGATGTCCGACTTGATTTCCTTGTCGAGCTCGAAGTGATTTTTCTTCGAGATCACGTTGACCTTGGCGCCGGTCAGTTTTTCCCATTCGCCGATGCGCGCGTACAGCCCTTCATATTGCTGGCCGCCGATCAGCTTGGCGTCGATGGTGACGCCGTCGAATTTGCCGGGCAGGTCGGCAGCAAGGGCACTCGCACCCAGTGCGAGCAGCGTTACGCCGGCCGACAGGCCGCAAAACAGTTTCGTCATTGGTATCCTCCCAAGAGTCTGCGTCGATCCATAGCGAGGGCTGATCGGCAGCTTCATTCATATACAAACAAAACATTTATAGGATCGTCAAGCCGAAAGTTCTTCCGGAAGCAATGCCGTTATGCGTATATGAAAGATGAAATTCACTGGAGAAGCCCAATGGCAGAGGACGAGGAAGACGACCGCTATCGAGCCCCGGCGTTGGACAAGGGGCTCGACATTCTCGAGCTGCTGGCCGGCGTCGACGGCGGCCTGACGCAGGCGGAAATCGCCAAGAAGCTCGACCGCAGCCCGAACGAGTTCTACCGCATGCTGGACCGGCTGGTGCGGCGCGGCTACGTCACGCGGCCGGATGGCGACCGTTATTCGCTGACGCTCAAGCTGTTTGGCCTGGCGCAGCTGCACGCGCCGGTGCGCCGGCTGGTTTCCTATGCGACGTCGCTGATGCGCGAACTGGCCGAAACCACACAGCAGGCAAATCAGCTCGTCGTCTTCGATCGCGGTTCCGCGGTGGTGATCGCACAGCAGGAGGCGCCGGATTACTGGGGCATCTCGATCCGCGTTGGCTCGCATATCAGCCTGTTCGACACCGGCTCCGGCCATGTGTTGCTGGCGTTCCGCCCGCCGGAAGAGCGGCAGATGATGATCTCAGAACATCTGCGCAGCACCGACAAGCCACCGCAATCGCCGGAATTCTTCGCCCGCCTCGATCAGATCCGGGAACGCGGCTACGAGATGATGGCGTCGATGCAGACGGCAGGCGTGTTCAACCTGTCGACGCCCGTTCTCGGCTCGGACGGCAAGGCCATCGCCGCACTGTCGATCCCCTACATAACCCTGGTCAACGCACCCAAGGCGCCCGACATTACGAGGACGATTGAGCTGCTGCTGGCAGCGACCGAAAAGCTGTCGCAACTGGCGGGATCGACCGTCAAGCAATCGCGATGAATTCTTATTTGAATGAAGAATTTCTCCGTGAGATGATCCCGAAGTCGCCAAGGAGGAGCGCCACCATGATCTTCGACACCCATCTGCACCTGATCGATCAGTCCGCGCTGCGCTATCCCTGGCTGGCCGGCGTGCCGGCGCTCAACCGCGATTTCTCCTACGACGAATATGCAGTCCAGGCCCGCCGCGCCGGCATCGAGGGCGCATTGCATATGGAGGTCGATGTCGATCCTGCCGACATCGAGGCTGAAACCAGCCGTGTCAAAGCGCTGTCGCGGGAAAAGGCCAGCTTGCTGCGGGGGGCAATTGCCTCCTGCCGTCCGGAAGGGCCCGGCTTTGCCGCCTATCTCGAGCGCCAGCGCGCCGATCCTTTCGTCAAAGGCTTTCGCCGCGTGCTGCACGTCATGCCGGACGAGCTTTCGGAGGGCGCGCTGTTTCGTGAAAACATCAAGCGGCTTGCCGGCACCGGCCTGAGCTTCGACCTTGTCGTTCTGCCGCACCAGATCCCCAAGGCGATTGCACTCGCCGACCTCGCGCCGGACGTGCAGTTCGTGCTCGACCATTGTGGCGTGCCCGACATCAAGGGTGGTGCCGAGCACCCCTGGCGCGAGCACATGGCGGAGATCGCGCGGCGCCCGAACGTCGTCGGCAAAATTTCCGGTGTGGTCGCCTATGCGGATGCCGGATCCTGGACTGTCGAAACGCTGCTTCCCTATGTCGAGCACACCATCGAATGCTTCGGCTGGGACCGCGTCGTCTGGGGCAGCGACTGGCCGGTCTGCACGCTCGGCGGCGGGCTTGCGACCTGGATTGCGGCAACGCACGCGCTGATTGCCGGCACCAGCACCGATGAACGGCAACAACTGCTGTCCGGCAACGCCAAGCGGCTGTGGCGTTTGTAAGCCGGCTTACTTTAGGGTCAAAACTCAATCACTCCGAACGGCCGAGTTCGACCATTTCGGTCGTAGGTCGGTCAGCTAGGAATTTCCAGAACCGGACCCTCGGCTTTGCGAGGCGGCGGCTGCTCGGTACGCTAAGCAGGCGAAGGCGACCATGCGACTTCAAGCTCGCGGAGCATTCCGCCGGGAAGACCATCTTGACCGGGTAATGCGCGGAACCTTGCCCCATAAAGGGTCGGCAGTTCCTGAAGTCGCGCTATCTGTTCGTCGAGCCAGAACTGCAGTTCGTCGTATTCAGCGTCGCCGCCGTAGCCCGGATGGGTCTCAAGTTCAGCGTCGCCGCTATGAAATTTGCGCTCCCAAGCCCGATAGATGTCCCAATTGCGCATTGCGCGTCGCATGAACTCAGGCCCAATGGGATAGAGCTTGAAATTGTCAGAGTAGTCGTCCGCGCCTTCGTCAAACTGAGAAGCGAAATAGTGGGGAGCGCCATCCAAATCAGCTACGCCGGTCCGAACCCCGTCGTAAAAATCCCAAATTGCATGCACCTGTTCATATCGCATTGGAGAGCACCATACCGCGTGGAAAGTCTAGCGCCAATGTCCGCCTTTGCTGAGTTTCAGGCGAAAGGGGCGGGCAGCCGCCTGATTGAACGGATTCATGGGAGGCGCTTCAAGTTTCTTGTTTTTATGCATGTCGTTAGCGCAAAACCGTTGCGCACCCTCGGTTCACGCCCGAGGGCATGCTTTTGCGCGACGTGAATTAGATCGTCGCCGAGACGTGCCGCTCGCGACCGTACAGCGAAACCAGGAGCACGATGACCAGGCCAAGTGCCGCCTGCACGGTCGAGGGCCGGAAGCCGAGGCCGATCAGCAGCGTGTTGATCTCCGTCAGCACCAGCACGCCGGCAATGGTGCCGAAATAGCTGCCGCGGCCGCCGACAAGGGCGGCGCCGCCGACCACCACTGCCGCGATCGTCTGGAACAGATAGGGCTGGCCGACATCGCCATAGGCAGAGCCGGTGAAGCCGAGCAGCAGCACGCCGGCTGCGGCGGCGAAGAAGGCGCTCGCGGCATAGGTCACGGTCCACATGCGGACCGGATCGATCAGCGCCAGCGGCGCAGCACCTGGATTGCTGCCTAGGGCGTAGAGACGGCGGCCGTATGGCGTGCGCGCCAGCACCAGCGCCACCAGCAAGGTCAGCACCGCGACGCATGGCACCAGCCCCGGCACCGGCAGCGGTCCGACCGAACCGCCGATCGAAACGAAGGCGGAAACCGCGGCAGGCGCCGATCCGGATGGAAAGCCGCCGGTCCATAACAGGACGACGCCTTGCACGATCATGCCAGTGCCGAGCGTGACGATCAGCGGGTGGATGTCGAGCCCACGCGAGATCAGGCCGTTCAGCGCCCCGATCAGTATGGCGAGCGCGACGACGACTGCGCAGACAAGGGCAAAATTCCAGCCGCCGCCGTAGAGCTGTGCGGCAACGACATTGGCAAAGCCGATGATGAAGGGGATCGACAGATCGATACCGCCCAGGATTACGACGAGGGTCTGGCCGATCGATGCCACCGCCAGCAGCGAGGCGATCACCAGCAGCGCCCGGATGGCGAACGGCTGGGAGAAGCCCGGGATGAGCAAGGTGCCAAGGAGATGCAAGGCGACAGCGACGGCAAAGGCACCGGCGACGCGGGCATTGGTGGATTGGAACCAGGTCTGGCGCATGCTTCTCAGCCTTTCCCTCCCGAGAGCCGTTCCTGCAGCGCCGTCATGATGACGGCCACAACCAGGATCGCGCCATAGGCGATCTGCAGCACATAGGTGGAGACGTTGAAGGCGGTCAGCACGCTCTGCAGCAGGAAGATGTCGACAGCGCCGATGGCGGCGCCGGCGAGCCCGCCGCGCCCGCCGGCAAGGCTGACGCCGCCGAGCGCCACCGCGGCAATCGCGATCAACGTGTAGGTTGGCCCGATATTAGGGTCGGCCGAACCGATCAGGGCGGTCAGCATGAGGCCGGCACAGGCGGCAAGTAGGCCGGTCATGACATAGGCGATGAAACGTACTTTCGTCACCGGAATGCCGGCCGTGTAGGCGGCGCGGTCGTCGCTGCCCACCGCCATCAGCTGGTCGTAATAAGGCGTCTGTCGCACCAGCCACCAGAACAGGAAGATCAGCGCCAGCGGCAGTGCCGACCAGGGTCCGGCCATTGCCTTCAGCCAGCCCGGCGCCGGCCCGATCGGCGCCGGCAGGACGGTCAGCGTCATGCCGGTGAGGATCAGATAGGTGCCGAGCGTCGCAACGATCGGCTGGATGCGAACGATGGTCGCCAAGAAGCCGTTGGCAGCGCCGACGATTGCGCCGATCAGAAGCGCCGCCGGCACGATGACCAGCGGCGAAGACATGCCAAGCCTGAGAAACAGCAGCTGGATCACCATCGCATTGACGAAGCCCATCAATGGCCCGACGGAAATGTCGATGCCGCCGCGCCCGGCCAGGATCACCGGAGCCGAGGCGACCGCTGCGCCGATCAGCGGCGCGGCGAGCCCGATCAGCGCGCCCCAGGCGGCAGGATGGAAGCGCGCCGGATTAAGCAGCAGATTGACCGCGATCAGGATGACCAGCAGAACTGCCGCAAAGCTAGCGCCGCGCCATCGCGCCGCCATGCGCCGCAACCCGCTCATGCGGCGCGTCCGAACATGGCGGCTATCACCGTATCGCTTTTCATGTCGTCTCCGGTGATTTCGGCCGCGACCTGCTGTTCGCGAAATACCAGCACGCGATGGCAAAGCAGCAGGATTTCCTCGATCTCGCTCGACAGGATGACCAGCGCCATGCCGTCGGCGGCCAGCCTGCGGAACACGTCATAAAGGACGTGGCGCGTCGCCACGTCGACACCGCGTGTCGGATCGTTGAGGAGCAGGATCGCCGGTTCCAACGCCAATGCGCGGGCCAGCAGCACCTTCTGCTGGTTGCCGCCGGAAAGCGTGGTGATCGGGGCGTCCGGCCGTGGCGCGATGATCGACAGTCTGTCCCGATAGCTCTCATAGCGCTGCCGCCGCGCGGCGAAGCTGAGCAGGCCGAAACGCATATCGCGCGACAGCGTCGAGACGGCAAAATTGTCGAGCACCGATTGGGTCGGAAAAATGCCGGTGGTGCGCCGGTCGCGCGGCAAATAGGCGATGCCGCCGGCGACCGCCTTGCGGAAATTGGTGATCGCGCGCGCTCCGGTTGGCGCCTCGACGGTCACCTCGCCGCCGGCCGGGCGTTCCAGGCCGGCCAGCACTTTCAGGAACCGCTCCTGTCCGTGGCCGTCGAGGCCGGCAAGGCCGACGATCTCGCCCGGCGCAATGGTTTGCGTCATGGGGCTTGCGCCCGGCGCGATCACTAGGCCGCGCACCGAAAGGCTGGCGCGATCAGCCATGCGCCAGCTCCGCCGCCGTGCGTGGCGCCATCGCTCTGAGAAGTTCGGATGCGGTGGACGTGCCGCGTTCCTCAGTCGTCACCACGCTGCCGCCGCGCAGCACGGAAATCCGGTCCGAAAGCGACATCACCTCGTCCATGCGATGGGTGATGAACAGGATCAGGCAGCCTTCGGAGGCAAGCTTGCGCATCATGGCGAAAACCGCCTCGCGATCGGCAAAGTCGAGCGCAGCCGTAACCTCGTCAAGGATGAGAATGCGCGGGCTGCGCACCACGGCGCGGGCGAGCACTACCAATTGCTGAACCGCAAGCGGCAATTGCCCGGCCAACTGGTCGAGCGGGATCTCGGTCACCGCAAAGCGCTTCAGCACCGCTTGCGCGCGTTGCCGCCGCTCGGCGCGCGGCACGGTGCGCGTCAGCAGGCCGTCGAGGCCGAGCAGGATGTTGTCCGTCACCGAACGGTCAGGCGCGATCAGCACTTCCTGGAACACGGTGGCCAACCCGGCGGTCTGGAACGCCGCCGGCGAGAGGCCGGTAAAGGGCGCTCCGTCGAGCAGGATCGCGCCGCTGTCCTGCTGCACGATCCCCGACAGCAGCTTGACCAGGGTGCTCTTGCCCGAACCGTTCTCGCCCAGGATGGTGTGGATCGTGCCGGCGCGGAATGCGATGGAGGCATTGGCCAGCGCAATCGTTTCGCCGTAGCGTTTCGAGATGGCCTGGACTTCCAGCATGAGCAATCCTGATGGAGAAAGCCGGCACCGCTGGTGCGGAGCCGGCCCTCATAAATGCTACTTGGCGCAGGCGTCCGGCACCTTCGAATAGTCCCAGCCCTTGGTCGGTGCCGGATTGGCGAAATAGGCATCGAGCCATTCCTCCGGCATCGGATCCTTCGGCGGGACCGGGAAGATCGAGACGGCGTCCGGCGTCATGCAGTCCTTGTACCAGGCGCCGAGGTCGGCATTGTGCACCGGCGGAATCGGGATCAGCAGCGTGTTGAGCCTGGGCTTCTGGCCCTCGAGCATACGCGCACCGACACGAAACAGCGTCTCGGCCGTCCAGTGCGGCAGAACCGCATGGCCTTCGAAGCGGTATTTGTCGGGATTGGCCTTCCAGTAGCCGAGCGCATCGCCGGTGATCGAGCCGGTGATCAGCGGGGCAGGGCGGCCGGCCTCGGCAAAGGCCTCGGCGACGACGCGGCTTTCGCTGCCCGTCGTCCACACTGCATCGATCGGCGCCGGATTGGTGGCGATTGCCTGCAGCACCGCCGTCTTGGTGACGTTGGCCGTCCAATTGCCGTTGACGGTGCGCGAGACCTTGAGCTTTGAATTTTCGGCCAGCTCCTTGTCGGCACCCTGGCGCTCCTGCACGACGATCGGGTGACCGGCAATGCCTTCGACCAGAAGCACGCTGCCGCCGTCCGGCATTGCTTTGCCGATCGCGGTCATCATGTCGTAGCCCCAGCGCGCATAGTTGGAATCGACGTTGATCGCATTCGGGCTGGTCACAGACCCAGCTGCCGTGATGAAGGGGATGCCGGCTTTGGCTGCGGCATCGATGGCGTCGTCCAGCGCCGTTGCCGAGCCGGGGATCGAGGTGATGATCGAGCATTTCTTGTCGATGAAGGCGCGGATCTGGTTGATCTGCTGACTGGCGTCGTTGTTGGAATCCGACACCTCGAAGCTCGCCACGGTGCCGTCGGCGATCAGGCCGTCGACCAGCCGCTTCAACTCCTTGGTCACGGTGACGCGCCACGGATTGCCCTGGTAGGACTCGGAGTGGCACCATTTCCACGGCTTTGACGGCGGCGTGAAATTATCCCAGGCCGACGGCAGCACCTTTTGCGGCGCGCCGTCATATTGTGCCTTCAGTTCGGTCGGCAATCCAGCAATCACGCCCGAAACGTCTTGAGCGCAGGCTATGGTCGTGACCGATGCAAGTGCGGTTGCGGCCAAAAGGCCGCGGATCAGGCTGTTCATGTTCTCCTCCGTTCGGTTGTTCAGGCTCCTCCGCCGGCAACGCCGGACACCTGCGTCGAAAGGCTCTCCCGAAACAGGCGATTGAGATCGGCAACGACGCGAGCGGCATTGTGCCTTTCGCTCTGGCCGAGATTGATGCGATCGGACGCCGCCTGCTGGAACGCCATGTAGCCGTCGTGCCGCGGCCTCACCCAGGCATCTTCGAGCGTGGCCCGGGTGTCCTTGTAGAAATTGCCGGCGGCGGCGTTGACGGCGGCATCCGTCCAGGCTGCCGCATGGCCGGGCTGGCCGCCGGCCGAGGCGTAAGGGCCGCGCTGCACGTCACCGCTGGCGATCCAGTAGGCGAAGTCGATTGCCGCCTGCCTGGCCTTCGAAAAGGCCGACACGGCAATGCCGGTGCCGCCGAGCGCCGAGCCGATCGGGCCGGCATTGCCAGCGGCCGGGATATCCGCGAAAGCCAGGCGGTTGGGTCGAAACCCGGCGATGGCATAGGAGACATAGCCATAGATCAGCGGCGCGCAGGCGATCCGCGAGCCGGATCCGGCCATTTGCTCCAGAACCGCGATCGGATCCATGCCAAGACAGGCCGGGTCGACGAGGGCTGCGATCTCGCGCATCATCTCGAAGACCTGCTTGCCCGCTGCCGGATCCACATGGTCGCCAGGGCCTTCACCGGCGGGCCGGCCGAGATTGCCGGCAAGCGTGTAGAACACCATCAGCGAATGCGGCGGCCTGAGCGGCAACAGCACGTGGCCTTGCCGGGCCAGATCGAGGGCATCGGCCCAGCTCGCCGGCGCAGCCGAAAGCATGTCGGGCCGCCATGCCTGCACCTGGCTGGCCGCGTCGATCGGAAACGCCCACTGCCGGCCTTGCCAGTCGTAGCTCGGAAAGGACCGGCCGACACTGCCCGCCGCAAGTGCTGCACGTTCGGCTTCCCGGCCGGCGACATCGAGCGGCGCCAGGCAATTCTCGGCGGTGATCTGGCCGACATGCGGATGGTCGACGACGATCAGGTCGTAGGCACGGGCCAGTTCCTCGACCGGGAAGGATTCGAAATCCTGCAGCGAGCGCTTGTCCCATTCAACGGCGATGCCAGTTTGTTGCTTCCACAGTCTCGAACAGGCGACCATCGGGTCATAGCCGCGCGGATGGCTCCAGGTCATGCCTTTGAGCGTGACGTCGCTCACAGCCCGAACTCCACGCGGATTTTTGCGCTGTGCTCGCCGATGCGTGGCGCGGCCCGCTCGACCTTCGCGCGGATGCCGTCTACCCTGAGCGGCGAGCGCGTGGTGAGGATCGAAACATCATCCTCGCGCGTCACCGTCTGCAGCATGTCGAGGACCTGGAAGCCTTCGCTGGCCATCATTTCCGGCCAGGTCAAAACCTTGGCGCACCAGATGTCGGCAGGCTCGAGAATGGCAAGCCATTCGTCGACCGTCTTCGTTGCGATCTTTTGCGCGATGATCGCCTTGATCTCGTCGCGGGCGGTGAACCAGGTCGACGGCTGGTCGCGATAGGGCGCAAGCTCCTCGAGCCCGAGGAGATCGGCGAGTTTCGAGATCGGCGTCATGGCGATCGCCAGATAGCCGCCCTTGGCCGGATAGACGCCGTAGGGCGCCGAGAGATAGGCGTGCGCGCTGCGGAAGCTCGACCGCCGCGGCAGCCGGCGCCCGTCATTGAGATGCGTGGTCAGCACCTCGAACTGGAAGTCGACCAGCGCTTCGAGCAGGCTGGTCTCGACATGGCTGCCCTTGCCGGTCACGCCGCGCCGCACCAGTGCGGCGAGGATGCCTTGCGCGGCGGCGGAGCCCGCCAGCATGTCGGCGATCGCCAGGCCGAAGGGCACCGGCCCTTGGTCCTCGTCGCCGTTCAGCCACATCACGCCGGAGCGGGCCTGCGCCAGCAGATCCTGCCCGGGCCGCTTGACCCACGGGCCTTCCTCGCCATAGCCGCTGATCGAGGCATAGACCAGGCGCGGATTGATCTTGCGCACCGCCTCGTAATCGAAGCCCAGGCGTTCGATGACGCCGGGCCTGAAATTCTGGATCAGCACGTCGGCCTTGGCCAGCAGGCCGCGCAGCGCC
Source organism: Mesorhizobium sp. M0590 (assembly GCF_040320905.1). Lineage (NCBI taxonomy): Bacteria > Pseudomonadati > Pseudomonadota > Alphaproteobacteria > Hyphomicrobiales > Phyllobacteriaceae > Mesorhizobium > Mesorhizobium sp. M0590. The sequence goes on along the minus strand of NZ_JAMYQN010000005.1, from coordinate 142,150 downwards.
GCAAGGTCGGCCTCGTCCTTTAAGTCGATGGCAAGGCTTTCCTTGGCGCGGTTGATCGCATGGAAAATGGTGGAATCGCCGCCGATCTCGGTGTCGCTGAGATAGAGCCGGCGCGACAGATCGCCGCCGTCCGGCCGTTCGATCTTGATGACGCGAGCGCCGAGGTCGAGTAGTCGCAGCGAGCAGTAAGGCCCGGACAAGAACTGGCTCATATCGACAACGATGAGCCCGGTCAGCGGCAGTTCGGCAATGGCAGCCATTGCCTATTTCTCCGTCTTGCCGGCGAAATCGGCCGGATTGCGGTACTTCACCGTCTGCAGGTGCTCGCAATAAAGCACGAGCTCGCCTTCACCCTTGAAGACTTCATAGCTGGCGCGGATCAGCCCCATTTCCTTGTATTTTGGCTTCTTGTCGAGGTTGGAGCGGATCGAATAGATCGTGTCGCCTATGAACACCGGCTTGATGAAGCGCAATTTGTCGTAGCCATACGAAAAGGCGTTGATGCAATTGGTGGCGACGAGACCGAGCCCGGCTGAGAACACGAAGGCCCCTGCCACCAGCCGCTTGCCGAAAATGCCTTGCGTCTCGGCGAACATCTGGTCCTGCACGTATGGATGGATGTCGAGCACCAGCGTGTTGAAGAGATGGCTGTCGCCCTCGGCAATGGTCCGGCGCAGCGAGCGGATCTTCTGGCCGACCGGCCAGTCTTCGTAGAACCAGTTCTCCGCGTTCCAGACGGGAAGGTCGGCGTGATTCCTAGGCATGTTGGCGGGGTGTGTCGATGCCACGCCCACGGTTGGCGCGAAACCGCTCATGACGACTTCCTCTGGGAGCGGGAATCGTCCATCAGGGCGCGCCGCAGACCAGCGAAATGCATGATCGATCCTCCCGTCAATCTTCTTTTGTGAATAGTATTTTCACATATGGGGTTGTGTTGCAAGCGTGAACAGGCGAAATTTTGCCTGCTCCGTCGGGGCCAATGCCGGCGGAACAAGGGAGGAAGTGATGCAGAATGCCTGTCTGGTTTTCGTCGGCAGCCTCAATCGCGACGCCCCGTATTTTCAGGGCGCGCGCGGCATCGGGCTGGGTGTCTACAGTTTCGACGAAGGGACGCTGCAGACGAAGAAACTGGCCGAGACGGGAGACATCGACAATCCCACCTTCCTGTCGGTGACGCCGGACGGCTCCCACATCTATGCCAACTCAGAAGTGTTCACCTGGCGCGAAGGGGTGGTCTCGGCCTACCGTTTCGACAGGCAGACCGCCACGCTGTCCTACATCAACAAGCAGCCGACGCTGGGCAGCATCACGGCGCACAACGCCATCACGCGCGACCGGACGAAGCTGCTGGTCGCCAATTACGGCATGGGCGAGGGCGGCCCCGATCGCTCGGTCGTGGTCTATGGGTTGGGTGAGAATGGCGGCCTGACAGCGCCGTTGTCGAGCGTTGCCCATAGCGGGACCGGACCAGATCCTGCCCGCCAGGAGCGGCCGCATGCCCATAGCGTAACCGAGACGGTTGCCGGCGGCATGGCGATCGTCGCTGACCTCGGCATCGACCGGCTGGTGTCCTATCGCATCGGCTCAGACGGCAGCCTGACGAAGCTCGCCGAGTCGGCGCTTGCGCCAGGCGCGGGTCCGCGCCATCTCGCACTGCATCCGGGCGGTCGCTTCGTGTTCGTCATGAACGAGCTGGATTCGACGGTTGTCTCGCTGGCGCTGGACGAAGCATCAGGCAAGCTTACGGTGATCGACAGCAAGCCGGCCGTGCCGCCCGAGGCGCGCGACGGCAATCACTGCGCCGACATCCAGATCTCGCCTGACGGCCGCTTTCTCTACGGCTCCAACCGCGGCCATGACAGCATAGTGGTGTTTTCGATCGACCAGCAAACCGGCAGGCTTGCCCTTGTGGGCTATACGCCTTGCGGCGGCGCCACGCCGCGCAATCTGGCACTGACGCCCTCGGGCGGCCATCTGTTCTCGGCCAACCAGAATGCCGACCGCATCTCGATTTTCGCCCGTGATGCCGCAACCGGCCGGCTGACCGACACCGGCCGATCCATCGAGATTGGCACACCGATGTGCGTGAGGATCGTGCGTTGACGCGATCTCAGAACTCGAGCGCCTGCCTGAGTGCCGGGCCGCTCCTGACGCGCAAATCGAGGTCGGCCTCGATATGGTCGATGTGGTGCAGCATCAGCGCGCTGGCGCGTTCGGCATTGCCATTTTCCAGCGCCTCGAGGATCTGCGTGTGTTCGTTGTGGCCGCAGCTCGAGATGCCCGAGCGGCCATAGAGTGCGATCACCAGCGATGAACGAGCGACCAATTCCTCCATGAAGCGCTGCAGGATGACGTTTCCCGCGACCGACGCCAGAAGCAGGTGAAAATCCCCCGACGCCTTGATCTCCGATCGCCTTGCGTTCGGTCCGCGTTCGGCGATGAAACGGCCTTCTTCGTCGAGCTGGGACTTGAACGCGGCGACATGCGCCGGCGTCATCCGTCCGGCGGCGGCAATCGCGATGCCTGGTTCGATGAGCCGGCGCGAAGCAAAAACCTGCCGCGCTTCCTCCGGCGACGGATTGGCGACGAAGGCGCCGCGATTGCGCTCGGTGCGCACCAATCCCTCGAAGGAAAGCATCTGCAGTGCCGCACGCGCCACGGTGCGGCTGACATCGAACAGCGTGCCGACTTCGCCTTCGGATAGCTTTGTTCCCGGCGCTAGCCGGCGATCGACGATCGCGTCGCGCAACTGGTCGCGGATCGCCTGCGCGCGATCCTCGTTGGCGGCCTCGATAGCAGGGAAGGTCTGGTCGGCAATGTTCATGGCAGTGGTCCTGCGTTCTTCTACCCTGAATCGCATCGCTTGGACGAGAGACAAAGTGAATACAGAGATGAAAAAGATTGCATACGATCTTTGCGAAGATCGGCGGCAATCGCCTATAATTTGTGCATTGCACAAGGGCGACGTATCGGCAGCTATATAGAGGCGGCCCTGATTTCTTCGAGGATTCAGTCGGTTGGTGCGGCGGCGCGCAACTGGCACGCATGATGCTTTGGCTAATCCGACCAAAGGGGAAGCTGGATGTCCAAAGCCGCCGAAATCGACATTGTGTCCGTTTCGAAAGTCTATGGCGCGACGACTGCCGTCGAAGGCATCAGCCTGAAAATCCCTGCGGGTACCTATTGCTGCCTGCTCGGTCCGTCCGGCTGTGGCAAGACCTCGACGCTGCGCATGATCGCCGGGCACGAGAGCATATCGAGTGGCGACGTGCGTCTCGGCAACACAGTGGTCACCGACCTGCCGCCGGCCAGGCGCGGCACTGCCATGATGTTCCAGTCCTACGCACTGTTTCCGCATCTCGACCTGATCGACAATGTCGCCTTCAGCCTGAAGATGAAAGGCGTCGGCAAGGAGGAGCGCCGCGCCAAGGCACTCGACATGCTGAAGCTGATGCAGATGGAGGCCTATGCCAGCCGCCGCCCGGCGCAGCTTTCCGGCGGGCAGCAGCAGCGCGTTGCTCTTGCGCGCGCATTGATCACCGATCCCGAGGCGCTGTTGCTCGACGAACCGCTTTCGGCGCTCGATCCTTTCCTGAAGATCCGCATGCGAGCCGAACTGAAGAAGCTGCAGACGTCGCTCGGCATCACTTTCGTCCACGTCACCCACAGCCAGGAAGAGGCGATGGCGCTGGCCGACCTGATCGTGGTGATGAACGATGGCCGTATCGAGCAGGCGGCGCACCCTCGCACGGTGTTCGAGCGGCCGGCCACGGCCTTCGTCGCTCGTTTCATGGGCGACCACAATGTCATCTCCGGGCGCGTCGCCGGCAGTCGCGACGGCATGGTCGTTTTCGATGTGCCCGGCGGCGTCACGCTCGCGGCCAGCGGGCAGGGCAGGGAGACCGGGGAACCCATCGACATCGCCATTCGCACCGACCACGTGCGCATCGGCGAGCCGCCGGCAGCCGGGCTCGGCTTCACCGGCATCGTTTCAAACGTCGAGTACCGCGGTTCGACCGTGAAGCTCTCGGTCAATGGCGCCGGCATCGAGGATTTCACCGTAATCGTCGACGACACCAGCTTCTTCGCCAGCCCGGTTGCCGTCGGCGACGCAGTGCCGATCGCCTGGGACGCCGAGGACGCGATCGTCCTTGGTCGTCTCGATTCCTGAAATCCAGCATAACCAATCAAAACAGGGGAACTGAACATGACCAACACCACCGACAAGAAGACTGGAATATCGCGACGTTCGCTGCTCAAGACAGGTGCCGCCGCCGTCGGTTTCGCCGCCGGTTCCGGCGCCATATCTGGCTTTCCGACCATCTGGGCGCAATCGAACATCACGCTGCGCCAGTTCGGCACCGGCGTATCCAACCTCAATGCCATCGCCGACAAGTGCAAGGCCGATCTCGGCATCACGCTGGAGATGACAGCAACCGATTCCGACGCCGCCGCACAGCGCGCCGTGACGCAGCCCGACAGCTACGACATCGCCGACATCGAATACTGGATCTGCAAGAAGGTGTTCCCGACAGGCGTCCTGCAGCCGATGGATGTCACCAAGCTGAAATATTACGACGAGCTGGTGCCGCTGTTCAAAACCGGCAAGCTGGCGCCGGACAGCGTTATCGCCCAGGGCACCGCGCCGCACACGGTCGGTTACGTCGAGGCGCAGGACAGCAAGGTCTTCGCCAAGGCGCCGACCAACTGGTTCACCATGGTGCCGACGATCTACAATGCCGATACGCTCGGCATCCGCCCCGACCTCGTCGGCCGCGATATCACCACCTGGGCCGACATCATGGATCCGGCCTTCAAGGGCAAGACCGCCATCCTCAACATCCCGTCGATCGGCATCATGGATGCGGCGATGATCATGGAAGCCACCGGCAACATCAAATACGCCGACAAGGGCAACATGACCAAGGAGGAGATCGACAAGACGATCGACTTCCTGATCAAGGCCAAGCAAGCCGGCCAGTTCCGCGCCTTCTGGAAATCCTTCGACGAGAGCGTCAACCTGATGGCTTCAGGCGAAGTGGTGATCCAGTCAATGTGGTCGCCGGCCGTGGCCGCGGTCCGCTCCAAGGGCATCGCGTGCCGGTTCCAGCCGCTCAAGGAAGGCTACCGGTCCTGGGGTGGCGGGCTTGGCCTGGCAGCCCATCTCTCCGGCGCCGAACTCGATGCCGCCTATGAATACATCAACTGGTACACGTCCGGCTGGGTTGGCGGCTATCTCAACCGCCAGGGCTATTACTCGGCCAACATGGTGTCGGCCAAGAAGTTCATGTCCGAGGACGAGTGGGGCTACTGGATCGAAGGCAAGCCGGCAAAGGGCGATATCCTGTCGCCGGACGGCAAGGTCATGGAAAAGGCTGGCGCCGTGCGTGACGGCGGCTCTTTCGAAGAGCGCATGGGCAAGGTCGCCTGCTGGAACTCGGTCATGGACGAAGACCGCTACATGGTGAAGCGCTGGAACGAGTTCATCGCTGCGTAGGTACAACGTCTTCCCCTTCTCCCCTTGTGGGAGAAGGTGGATTGGCGCGCAGCGCCAAGACGGTTGAGGGGTGCCGGCCGGAGCGCTGTTGGTGCCAAGCTGGAACACCCCTCATCCGACCGAGCTTCGCTCGGCCACCTTCTCCCACAAGGGGGAGAAGGAAAGGCGGCTTCGCCGCATCGCTGACTTATACCGAGATGTTCATGACAGCCGCGCTCGAACGCCCCGCCACCGCCGCCGCCAAACCCGCCAGACGCCGCCGGCTCTCGATCGGCGCCCTCGTCCCCTATCTCCAGGCAACACCACTTGCCCTGATCCTCGGCGCGTTCCTCCTGCTGCCAATTCTGATGATCGCCGTGGTCTCATTCTGGGATTACGATTTCGCAGCGATGTATCCGGATTTCCTGACCACCAATTATTCCGACACGCTCGGCTCCTGGGTCACCTGGAAAACCTACCTGAATACGCTGAAATACGCCGCCATCGTCTGGGCGCTGACGCTGTTCATCGGTTTCTGGGTCGCCTATTTCCTTGCCTTCCATATCAGGACCACGGCCATGCAGATGGTGCTGTTCCTTGTCTGCACGGTGCCGTTCCTGACCTCCAACATCATCCGCATGATCTCGTGGATTCCGGTGCTTGGCCGCAATGGCCTGGTCAACTCGACGCTGGTGCAAATGGGGCTGATCCCGAAGCCGATCGAATGGCTGCTCTATTCCGAATTCGCCGTGGTGCTGGCCATGGTGCATCTCTATACGCTGTTCATGGTGACGCCGATCTTCAACACGCTGATGCGCATCGACAAGTCATTGATAGAAGCCGCGCGCGACGCCGGCGCTTCCGGCTGGCAGGTTCTGTGGAACGTCGTCATTCCGCTCGCCAAGCCCGGCATGGCGATCGGCACCATTTTCGTCGTCACCCTGGTGATGGCCGACTTCTCGACGGTGCAGGTGATGTCCGGCGGGCAGAGCGCCTCCGTCGCGCTGATGATGAAGAACCAGATGTCGCTGCTGCAATATCCGGCAGCCGCCGCCAACGCCGTCGTGCTCTTGGTGCTGGTGCTGCTGATGGTCGCGGGCATCCTGCGCATCGTCGACATCCGCAAGGAGCTGTGAGGCGATGAGCCAGGACAAGCGCACCCTCGAATTCTATGTGTTGGCGGCGTTCTTCGGTCTTTTCGTGTTGTTCCTCTACGGCCCGCTTTCGGCGATCCTGATCCTCTCTTTCCAGGGCGAGAACGGCGGTCTGACATTTCCGCTGAACGGCGTGTCGCTGCACTGGTTCGCCAATTTGTTCGAGCGCCAGGCGGTCGGCGACTTCGGCGGCAGCTTCAAACGCTCGCTCGTCCTTGGCCTGATGGTGATGGTCGTCACTGTCGCCGTGTCGCTGCTCGCCGGCCTGGCCTTCCGGCAGAAATTTCGCGGCGCAACCGCACTGTTCTATCTGGCCGTCGCCAGCCTGGTCGTGCCGTCGATCATCATCAGTCTCGGCATCGGCGTCGTCTTCCAGCAGATCGGCTTCCGCCCCGCCTGGTACACCTCCGCTTTCGGCGCCCATCTGACCTGGACCTTGCCTTTCGGCGTGCTGATCATGTTTGCTGTCTTCAACCGGTTCTCGCCAGCCTATGAGGAAGCCGCGCGCGATCTCGGAGCATCGTCGTGGCAGACCTTTGCCCATGTCGTGCTGCCGATGATCGCGCCCAGCCTGATCGGCGTCGGCCTGTTCGGCTTCACTCTGTCATATGACGAGTTCGCCCGCACGCTGATGACCTCGGGCACGTTCAACACGTTGCCGCTCGAAATCTACGGCATGACGACGAATGTCACGACGCCGGTGCTCTATGCGCTGGGCACCGTGACGACCGTGTTTTCCTTCCTGGTGATCCTGCTGACGCTCGGCGCAATCGTCTATGTCGGCCGCCGCCGCGAGCGTGCCTGACAGTGCAGATCCTCGTCGTCAATCCAAACACCACCGCCAGCATGACCGATACTATCGCGGTCGCCGCCCGATCGGTCGCTGCTCAATCGACGAAGATCGTTGCCGTCACCTCGTCGATGGGACCTGTATCGATCGAAGGCTATTACGATGAAGCACTTGCCGTGCCCGGCCTGCTGGTCGAGATCGCCGCCGGCGAACGCTCGGGCGCGCAAGCCGCGATCATTGCCTGTTTCGACGACACCGGCCTCGATGCCGCGCGCGCCATGGCCAACATTCCGGTCATCGGCATTTGCGAGGCATCGCTCAGCACGGCCTCGTTCATCGCCCAGCGCTTCACCGTCGTCACCACCACCGGACGTTCGCGCGTGCCGGTCGAAGGGTTGGTGCAGCGCTATGGCATGGCAGGGCGCGCGCGTGTGCGCGCCGCCGACATCCCGGTTCTTGCCCTCGAAGATCCGGCGTCCGACGCACTGCTCAGGCTGCGCAACGAGATTGCGCGCGCCATCGACGAGGATCGCGCCGAGGCGATCGTGCTCGGCTGTGCCGGCATGGCCGATCTGGCGGCGGCGCTGCAGCGGGAATTCGGGCTTCCGGTCATCGACGGCGTGGGCGCTGCCGTGAAACAGGCCGAGGCCTTGATCGCCCTTGGCCTGACGACATCCAAGCGCGGCGCCTATGCAAGCCCGTTGGCAAAGTCCTATCATGGCGCGTTGAAATCCTTCGCGCCTGGCGCCGCCGAGTGATCGCAATGCCCCGAACGATCCGAACGCTCGCACGTGAAGAAGTGCAAACCCTTGTCGATTGGGCGGCGGCGGAAGGCTGGAATCCCGGCCTTAACGATGCCGCGCTGTTTCAGGCAGCCGACCCGCAGGGCTTCATCGGTGCCTTTATCGATGGCGAGATGGCGGCCGGCATTTCGGCCGTTGCCTATGGCGACGGTTTCGGCTTCATCGGCCTCTACATCTGCCGGCCGGACAAGCGTGGCCAAGGCCATGGCAAGGTCGTTTGGGATGCCGGCATAGCGCGGCTCGGCAAGCGCACGATCGGCCTCGACGGTGTCGTCGAACAGCAGGCCAACTACCGCAGCATGGGTTTTGCACCGGCCTACCGGACGATCCGGTTCATGGGGTCACCGAATGTCCCGGCAGCCGTCGGCAACGACATTCGCGCCATAGGGCCGGAACTCGTGCCGGACATACTGGACTATGACCGCCGCTTCTTTCCCGGTCCGAGGCGATCCTTCCTGGAACACTGGCTGCGCCCGCCGCATATGGCGCTTGCGATCCTCAAGCACGGCGCCATTGCGGGATACGGCGTCGCGCGCCAATGCCGGGACGGCTGCAAGATCGGCCCGCTCTTTGCCGACAGCCTGGACGCGGCAAGCCATCTCTTCGCCGCGCTCGCGCACATGTCCGGTCCCGGAAACGTCCATCTCGACGTTCCCGAAACCAGCCGGCAATTTGCAGACTTGCTGTCGTCCGCAGGCCTTCAGCCGGGCTTCGAGACGGCTCGGATGTACAAGGGAAAGGCGCCGCAGCTCGTGCAGTCCGGAGTTTTTGCGATAACGACGTTGGAGTTGGGGTGAGGCGGTACAAGCCGACTTCCAGTGCAAAGTCGGGCAACAGGACTACGCGGTCTATTTCTCCTGAACTGAAATGCCGGAATCGTCGATGCGAAGTTCCACGCCTTTCGGCCTAGTCTCCTCGCGATAAACGTAAATCCCCAACGCAATAACGGCGACGGCCAAAGCGCCGATGATGAGATAAAGATAGTTCTGCTTCATCCGCTGTCGTTAACAACATGATGTGGGCGAGTCTAGCAGTTCGGGCATCAGGACGGCGGCCGGAGACGCACGTCGATCAGCCATCCAGCCGGTCGCGCAGCATGCTCCAGGGGAGCACCATGTTTGGTGCATGCCGCATCAGGCTATGGAACGGGATCGGCGACGGCGGCGCAAACGGCAGCGGCAAATCCTGAGGTTTTGTTCCATCAGCCCAATCCGCAAGCACCTTGCCCATCGCAGTGGTCATGGCGATGCCGCGTCCGTTGCACGCCAAGCCGGCGATCAGCCCGGGGCCGAGATCGACGAGGTGCGGCAGGAAGTCGGGCTCGACGGCAGCCATCCCGGACCAGCTATATTCAAGCGGCGGGATTTCCGGAAGATCGAGATGCTTGGCCAGTCGCCGCCAGATCGCCCGCGGCACGCGGGCGTCGGCGCCGGGACCAAAAATATGCATGCCGCCGGTTATCAGCCTGTTTTCGCTGTCGAAGCGGAAGGTGAAGAGATTGCGTCTTGTGTCGCCGACGCCTTGCCCGCCAGGAAGCAGGCGAGTGCGTATTTCGCGCGGCAGCGGCGCTGTCGCGATCTGGAAGATTTTCAGCGGGAAATAGGTTCGCTGCAACGCGCGATCCAGCGCTCCGCCATAGGCGTTGGTGGCGACCAGCACCTTTCCTGCGCGTACCGAACCGGAGGCCGTCTTCAAAGCCCAACCATCGCCTATGTGATCGATCGACGCGACACGCGTATGCTCGAAGATGCGCGCTCCGGCCTTTTCCGCCGCGTCGGCCAATCCGCGCGCATATTCGACCGGATTGAGGACGCCACCCGATCTGTCGATCCAGCCGCCGAGATAACCGCGAACGCCGGTCAGCTCTTCGACCGCCTGTCTATCCAGCGCAACAGCCGGCCTTGCGCGTGGTGCCCATTGTTCGGCGCGCGATCTGGTCTTTTGCAAAGCGGCCGGTGAATGGGCTGGTTGTATCCAGCCGCTCTGGACGGCATCGCATTCGATGGCATGCCGCCTGATCAGGTCGAAGACGAGGTCGGCGCTGCCGGCGGCGAAATCGACAAGGCGTTCGCCGCGTTCGGGCCCGAGCTGGGCAATGATATCGTCGGGGTCTCTTTTCGCGAAATTCGGCACGACGAAGCCGGCATTCCTGCCGGTTGCCCCCCAGGCGATGATTTCCGCCTCGAGGACGGCAACCGAGATGCCTTTCTCGGCACTGTGCAGCGCGGTGGAAAGGCCTGAAAACCCGCCGCCGACAATTGCCAGATCGACATCGAGTGCGCCTTCGAGGGTGGGCCGGTCGCGGCGACTGCGGCTGACGGCATGCCAAAGGGAAACGCCGTGCGGCCGGGTCACAGCGTTCATGAGCCGCTCTCGCTCGAGGCCACGCGTGCACGCTTGCCGAACCTTGGACGCCGCGGCCTGTCGCCAAACAGGCCGTTCGGCCTGACCAGAAGGATGACGCACAGCATCACGCCGATGGCGACGATCTGCAGCGAAGCGGCGCGGGCCTGTTGTTCGGGCGAGAACAACATACTGGTCAAGGCTCCCGATCCGGCCCATATCGCCCAGACCAGGATGCTGCCGATGACGGCGCCGATGTTGCTGCCCGAGCCACCGACGATCAGCATCACCCAGACCTGGAAAGTCAGCGCCGGCAAATAATTGTCCGGCGCGATGAAGCCGGTGAAATGCGCCTGCAGCGCACCGGCAAGCGCCATGATGGCGCCACCGACGGCAAAGGCCTGGACGCGGTAGAACCGTGCGCTTTTGCCTAGGGATATCGCGGCCCGCTCATCCTCGCGAAGCGCCTTCAACACGCGCCCCCACGGGCTGCGCGACAGATGCTCCAGCGCGAGATAGACGATCAGCGTCACCACCGAGACGATCGCAAGGTTCGAAAGGTTGAACAGCAACGGCGTTTCGGCAAGACCGCCGAACGGACGCGGAATGAAGCCGATGCCGAACGGCCCGCCGGTCAGCTTCTGGGCATTGAGCGCTACCAGTTGCACGACGACGGCGACGCCGAAAGTAGTGATCGCCAGATAGTCCGATCTCAGACGTAGCGTGGCAATGCCGGTGATGGCGGCGGCGACGCCGCCCAACAGCATGGCGCCAAGCCAGCCGATAAGGATCGGCAGGTCGAAGCCGCCCAGGCGCGCGGCATCGTCGGGCGTGGTCAGCAGCGCCGAGGTGTAGGCGCCGATGGCAACGAAGCCGGCGACCCCGACATTGAAAAGCCCGGTCAGCCCCCATTGCAGATTGAGCCCGAGCGTGATGAGCGAAAAGATCAGCGCGGTGGTCAGGAAGAAGGCGCCGTAACCGAGCAGATCCATCAGCGTTCCCTCACTCCGAAAAGGCCGATGGGCCGCACGAACAGCACCGCCATCAGGATGATGAAGGAGACGGCTGCCCGCCATTCGGCGCCGATCAATTGCACGGCAGCCGCTTCGGCCATGCCGATGATCAGGCCGCCGAGAACGGCGCCGGGCACGCTGCCGATGCCGCCGAGGATGGCGGCCGCGAACATCGGCAGCAGCATCTCGAAACCCATGAACGGGCGGATCTGGATCAGAATGCCGATCATGACGCCGGCGACGCAGGCCAGCGCGCCGCCGATGATCCAGGTGACGCGCACCACCCTGGCGACGTCGATGCCGACGATGCGGGCAAGTGCCGCGTTCTGGCTCAATGCCTGCATCGAGCGGCCGGTCTGGGTGCGCGTCATCAGGAGATGCACGCCGAGCACCAGCACGGCGGTCAGCAGCAGCAGCGCGATCTGGTCCGGGGTGATGCGGATGCCGAAGCCTATCGGCATCGCGATCTGGATCGCCCGGCTGAAATAGGTCGGACGCGAGGTGAAGATGAATTCGAGCAGGCTTCTCAGCGCCATCGAGGCGCCGAAGCTCGCCATCACCACGATGATCGCCTGCCCCTTGGCCCGCAGCCGCGCGAACAGCACCATGTCGAGCGCCAGCGCCAGCAGGCCGGTGGCCGCCATGCCGATGATGAGCGCGACGATCAGCGGCCAACCGAAGGAGAGGGGCGCGATCGGCGCGATCTTGCCGAAAATCGCGCCAATGGCGCCAACCACGGCGAGCGTCGCATAGGCGCCCCAGGCCATGAAGTCGCCATGGGCGAAGTTCGAGAAGCGCAGGATCGAATAGGTGAGTGTCACGCCGATGGCGCCGAGGCCGATCATCGACCCTGCCAGCAGTCCGTCGACGACGAATTGCAGGTTCATGCCGCGCTTCCTTGTCCAAGGTCGAGGCGGCGCTGGCCAAGATAGAGTTCAGCGACGACCGGGTCGTTCCAGAGCTCGGAGGCGACGCCCTGGTGCCGCTCCTTGCCCTCGACCAGCACATAGGCGCGGTCTCCAATGGCAAGCGCTGCCTTGGCGTTCTGTTCGACCAGCAGAATGGTGACGCCGGACTTTCGGATGCCGGCCAGCATCTCGAACACCATCGCCACGAATTTCGGCGACAGGCCGGCCGACGGCTCGTCGAGCACCAGCACCTTGGGATGGACGATCAACGCCCGCGCGACGGCCAGCATCTGCCGCTGTCCACCCGACAGATTGCCCGCGGCCGTTCTGCGCTGACGGGCGAGATCGGGAAAGGCCGCATACATTTCCTCGATGCGGGCTGGGACCTCGCGCGGCCTCAGGATGCCGCAGGCGACCCTGAGATTGTCCTCGACCGACATTAGCGGGAAGATGTTCTCTGTCTGTGGCACGAAGGCAAGGCCAAGGCGGACCATGATGTGAGCGGGCGACGCCGTGATATCCTTGCCGTCCAGCAGCACCGTGCCGCCGGTGATCGGGACAAGGCCGGCGATGGCCTTGATAAGGCTCGACTTGCCGGCGCCGTTGGGACCGAGAACGACGACGATCTCGCCCTGGTCGACGGTGATCGAAGCGCCGCGCACGATCGGAACGCCAGGCTCGTAGCCGGCTTCGAGATCGCGGACATCGAGTACCTTTTGGCTCATGCCGTGCCTCCGAGGTAGGCCTCGATGACGCGCGGGTCGCGCGCCGCCTCCTCCGGGGTGCCTTCGCACAGAAGCTGGCCGCTCGCCATGACCAGCACGCGGTGGCAAAGCCGCGTCACCATGTCGATATTGTGCTCGATCAGCAGGAAGGTGATGCCGCGCGCATTGATGTCGCGGATGCGGTCGATAATGATCTCGAGCAGGGTTGCGTTGACCCCGGCCGCCGGCTCGTCGAGCAGGATGATCGCCGGGTCGGCCATCATCACGCGGGCCAACTCGAGCAGCTTGCGCTGGCCGCCTGAAAGCACGCGCGCAGGTTCGTGCGCGAGGTGAGCGATCGTGACGAGCTCGAGCAGTTCGACGGCTCTTGTCTCGGCAGCCCTTTCTTCGGCAGCGACCCGCCGGGGCGTCAGGAAATTGGCGAGCAGTTTTTCTCCGGCCTGCCCTTGCGCGGCCAGCATAACGTTTTCGATCAGCGTCAGGTTAGGCAAGGGCCGGGGGATCTGGAACGTGCGGCCAAGGCCGCGGCCAATGCGGCGATGGGCAGCTTCCCCCGACACCGATACGCCGTTGAGGAGGATTTCGCCGCTGGTCGGCAGAATGCTGCCGGCGAGCAGGTCGAACATCGTGGTCTTGCCGGCGCCGTTCGGGCCGATAAGGCCAAGTATTTCGCCCGGCCGGACGTCGAACGAGACATTGTTGACCGCGACCAGGCCGCCGAAGCGTCTGAGGACGTTCCTGGCCGTGAGGACCGGCGTACGGATCTCCTCCTGCCGTTCCGTCGTGTCGCTCATCAATTCCTCTGGCCGAAAAGCGATCTTCGTCGCCTATGATTTGATTTGTGATCACGCTTGCTTTGATCACGCTATTCGGCTTTAATTTCTTCCGCAAGCCGAAAACGGCCAAGACCGGGATTGCCTATGCAGAAGGCCGCCATCGAAAAGAACAATGAGATGATCGCAGCCCAGCTTACGCCGGTCGGCCGCGAGACCGTGCAGGATCGCGTCTATTCGGAGCTGCGCCGCGCCTTGATCGGCGGTCTTTTCGAGCCGAGCCAGGTTCTGACCATCCGCGGCCTCGCCGACGCGCTGGTCACCAGCACCATGCCGGTGCGCGAGGCGCTCGGACGGCTGATCACCGAGAAGGCGCTGGAGGCGCTTCCCAACCGCTCAGTGCGCGTGCCGCCGATCACGCTGGAGCGCATCGACGACCTCTTGCGGGCCCGCTCCCTGATCGAGGGCGAAGCGATCGCCCTGGCCGCCACGCGCATGAACCCGCGCCAGATCGCTTCGGTCGAAGCCATGCTCGGCGAGTGGGACGAGATGCGGGCGCTGAAGCACAAGAAGGATATCGACCGCGAGGCCACGCTCAACCAGAGCTTCCATTTCGAGATCTACCGTTGCTGCGGTTCCGCCGTGCTGATCCCGATGATCGAGAGCCTGTGGTTGCAATCCGGGCCTTGCATCCGCGTTGCCATTTACGCCTTCTCCGACGCCGGCGAGGTCGATACGGCCCACTACCACCGCAGCATCGTCGCAGCGCTTTCCAGGCAGGATGCGCAAGCGGCGCGCGAGGCGCTGGTGGCCGACATCAGCCGGCCCTTCGCCTTTCTGCGCGACAAGCTCCAATCCACAAGCAAAGAAGGATAGAGGGCATGACGGTGCCTGGCATCAACATCACCGAGCCACACTCGATGCTTTCCGTGACCGCGCTGCTGTTGCCTGAAAAGGCGCCCGACAACGCTGCCTTCCTGCTGGCGTATCTCGAGCAGCCGCGCGTCGTTGCCGGCATCCATGCTATGTGGACGGGGCCGGAAATCTCCTGCCCGGTTCCATCAGCCGAACTTGAGGGCCAAACCTATGCCAGGCCCTTGCCAGCGGAGAACGCAACGCTGACGCCGCAGCCGGGCGACATCGTGTTGTCCTACGTGCCGCCGCGCATGTGGGGCGGCAACCCGAATGCCATCTTTGACGTCGGCCTGTTCTACGGAGCGGGTGCACGCCTGCTGTTCCCGATCGGCTGGCTTGCCGGAAGCGTCGTCGCGCAGGTGGTGCCTGAGGATCGCGATAAATTCGCAGCCGCTTGTGGCGTGATCCGCCGCAACGGTGCCTGCGACATCACCTTCACCCGGGTGGAGATCTGAATGGCTGAGACCGACGACAGTTTCGAACTCTTCGACCTTCGCGTCGAGGCGGTTATCCCCGAGGGCAAGCCGATCTATTGCGGCGCCAAGCCCGGCGACTATTTCGAGTTGAACGGCGAGATGCTGTCGATGCCGGCGGGGCAAGGTTTCTCGATCTATTCCATTGCGGCAGTGTTGCCGCTTCTGGCCGCAAAGCAGCGCCCGACCCACAGGAACGACTGGATGACGTCGGACGCCGAGATCGCTTGTCCGGATCCCAATTGTGCCAGCCGGCTCCGGATCGTCAGGACCGGCAAGCAGCGGTTCAGCCATGCCGAAACGACGGCGGTGCCGCTGCCGAAGGAGAATGACCGGAGATGACCGCCAAGGCTTTCGAGCTCAGCCCCGGCTACACGATCTCGCGCGTTATTCGCGGCGGCTGGCAGCTTGCCGGCGGGCACGGCGCGATCGACCGCCAACAGGCGGTAACTGACCTGATCGCCACCTTCGACGCCGGCATCAGGACCTATGATTGCGCCGATATCTATACCGGTGTCGAAGAGCTGATCGGCGCGGCGCGCCTGCGCCTTGCCAATGAGCGTGGCCTCGACGCTGCCACCAAAATGAAGGTGCACACCAAGCTGGTGCCTGACCTGGAAAGGCTTTCCAATATCAGCCGCGACTACATCAGAGGCATCGTCGAGCAGTCGCTGCGGCGGCTGAAGACCGAGCGGCTCGATCTCGTGCAGTTCCACTGGTGGGACTATGCGCTGCCCGGCTACGTCGAAGCGATGGGCTGGCTCAACGAAATCCGCAGGGAAGGCAAGGTGCGCAACATCGGCACCACGAACTTCGACACGCCGCGGTTGGCCGAGATCCTGGCCGCCGGTGTGCCGCTGGTCAGCCAGCAATTGCAATACTCGGTGCTCGACCAGCGGCCAGCCAACAGACTTGCAGCGCTCGCCAGCCGGCACGGCGTCAGTTTCCTCTGCTACGGTTCGGTGGCGGGCGGCTTCCTCAGCGAAAAATGGCTTAGCGCTGCCGAGCCGCAGACGCCGCTCGAAAACCGATCGCTGGTCAAATACAAGCTGATCATTGACGACTTTGGTGGCTGGGAGCTTTTCCAGGAGTTGCTTCGCACACTGAAGGCCGTCGCCGACCGCCACGGCGTCGATATCGCCACCATCGCCAGCGCCTGGGTGCTGGAGCAGCCGCAAGTGGCGGCCGTCATCGTCGGCGCCCGCAACCAGGCGCACGCCCTTGCCAATGCCAGAATCATGGACGTCGCGCTCGATGCCGACGACCGGGCGAGGATCGCTGCCGTGATCGCGCAAAGCCGTGGGCCGCTGGGCGACGTCTACACATTGGAACGCGACCGTCACGGCCGCCACGGCTCGATCATGCATTACAATTTGAATGCAGGCAGGAAATGAACGCGGCCATGGACGAAAAGCCCTCCTTGCTTTCCCGCGCCAGCGCCGAGGTGGTCGATCTCCACCGCTTCTTCGTCGACTGGTTCAATGCGGCGAGTGCGGACAATGCAGATTTCAGGCGCTTCGAACGCGTCATGGGCGAAGGCTTCTGCATGGTTGTGCCGGATGGCCAGGTCCTCGATCGTGACGCGGTGCTCGACCATGTCAGGGCAAGCCGCGCCACTTGTGACGGCGATTTCACCATCTCGATCGAGGAAATCCGGGCCGGCTGGCAACAAGGCGACACGATCGTCGTCAGCTACATCGAAGCGCAGCAGCGCGCCGGCAAACATAGCCGCCGCCGCTCGAGTGCCGTTTTCACCACCAGTTCATCGGCGCCCAACGGCGTCGAATGGCGACATCTGCATGAAACCTGGCTGCAGATGCCGGAAGGCTGAACAGGCTCAAGACATCAATGAGAGTCGTGTAACGAAAGGGGAACAACAATGAAAAAGACCATACTTCAGATCACCACCGCGCTCGCACTGCTGACAGCGGCCGGCGCAGCGCAAGCCGCCGATTGCAAGATCACCGTCGGCCTCGTCATGGAACTGACGGGCCCGGCCGGCGAGTACGGCCAGGCCGGCGCCAAATCGGTCGAGATGGCCTTCCGCGACATCAACGATGCGGGCGGCGTCCGCGGCTGCGATCTCGCGACCGACACGCGCGACAGCCAGAGCCAGGGCAACATTGCGGTCGACGCCGCGACGCAGCTCGTGCAGGTCAAGAAGGTGCCGGTGATCATCGGCGGCATCATCTCCTCGGTGTCGATCCCGATCCTGACCTCGGTCACCGCTCCGGCCAAGATAGTCCAGGTGTCGCCTGCTTCCTCGTCGCCGACGCTGACGGCGCTCGGGCGCGACGGCAAGACCAACGGCATCTTCTTCCGCACCATCACATCTGATGCGCTGCAGGGCGTCGCTGCCGCCAAATATGCCATCGACAAAGGCTTCAAGAAGCTGTCGGTCATCCACGTCAACAACGACTTCGGCGTCAACATGGTGGCGGAATTTTCGCGCGCCTATAAGGCACTCGGCGGCACCATTGTCTCCGACACGCCCTACAATGAAAAGCAGTCGAGCTATGCCTCGGAAGTGACGGCGGCGATGGCTGGCGAGCCCGACGGGCTTTATCTCGTCAGCACGCCTGTCGACGGCGCAACCATCGCCCGCACCTGGATTTCGCAGGGCGGTGTCCAGAAATTCCTGCTCAATGACGGCATGAACAGCCCGGACTTCATCGAATCCGTTGGCGCGGATTACCTGAAGGATGCGTACGGCACTTCCTCCGGCACCAGTCCGACCGCATCGACCGAGTATTTCACCAAGAACTACAAGGAATTTTCGGGCATCGAACCGTCGAACCCGGCGGCCGACCGGTCGTATGATGCCGGCGCCATCGTCGGCTTGGCCATCGCCATTGCCGGCTCCGAGGATCCGGCCAAGATCAAGGACGCGATGTACAAGGCGGTCGACCCGGCCGGCACGCCGATCTATGCCGGCAAGGACGAGTTCGCCAAGGCGCTCGGCCTGATCAAGGATGGCAAGCCGATCCGCTACAAAGGCGTCATCGGCCCGGTCGCCTTCGACAAATACGGCGACATCACCGGCCCGTTCCGCCTCTGGAAGATCGTCGATGGCAAGGTGACGACCGACGGCGAAATGACGACGGATGACGTCAACGCCCTGCAGGCGAAGCTTCAGTAAGCCGCCTATGTCTTGTCCGGCGTCGATCCCATTTCAATGAGGTTGATGCCGGCCACTTGCATGTCCTGCCGCTGGTTAGGCCGGCCTGGAAACGACCACCGCACCTGCCGCCGGCATGATCCAAGGGCAGGCATAGTAATCGGCGATGCGATTTATGGTCCCGCCGGCGGCTTCGATCCGAACCGGATGGGCCGGCTTCCAACCGTTTTCGCCATGGTGGAGCACTAGCAGCACCGCCTGGCCATCGATCTCGCCAACCGCCATTTTCCAGGTCGTCGAGGCTCTTTCATATTCAACGAAGTAAGGTGATTCCGACAGCCTGCCCTTGAAGCAATCCGCGACACGCAATTGTGCGTCGGCGCTGGTCAACGCCCGTACCCCATCCCAATCGCGGCGGTTGAACAGTTCGACATAGCGGCTGAGCAATTCCAGGAATTCCGGATCGCGTTGGGGCTCCGAACGGACGATTGGGTCGCCTGACAAGGCGGCCAATTTCGAACGGCCACGGCTCAACGCAGCCTTGACGCCGCCCACGGTCGAGCCGACGAGGTCGGCGATCTCTTCCAGCGAATAGTCGAAGACGTCCTTGAGCAGGACGCAGGCGCGTTCTTTGGGCGGCAGGTGGATCACCAGCCGTTCGATCGCGCGATCCGCGCCCTGGCCCGCCGGCTCGACCGGCAGGATGATCTCGTCTTCGGCGAAATTGGCCTCCGCATGCTGACGCACCTGCCGGCTTCGCAGAAAATCGATGCAGCGATTATGTGCAATGCGAAAAAGCCAGGGGCGAAGAGCACTCGCATCGTCCAGCTTCTCGATCTTCCGATAGGCCTCGAACAGCGCCTCTTGCATCACGTCTTCGGCGTCGAGCGTTGAACCGGTCATGCGTGCACAGTAGCGGTGCAGCCGTCCACGCAAATGCGCGACTGTCTCCAGAAAACCGGCGTAGCGGACGTCGAAAAGCCCGGTCGGGTCAAGTCTTGGCTGCATCTTCATGGCATACGGATCATAGCGGGACATAGGTCAACGTAATGACGCCGTTCTTGAAACGGTGGGTATCTATAAGCTCCAGTCTGACCAGGGACGGGTCGACATCCTGGAAAGCGCGTTTGCCATGTCCGACGCGGGTCGGCACGATCGAGAGCTGATACTCGTCGACAAGCCTGTTGGCGAGCAGCGTCTGGTCGAGATTGCTCACTCCGTACTTCAAAATGTTGCCGCCGGCCTGCTGCTTGATCCTGGCAATTTCGGCAGCGATGTCGCCTTCGATCAGCGACGCGTTCCAGCTCACTTCCTTGAGGCTGCGCGACGCGACGAGCTTCTTCAGCCCGTTCATGCGATCCATGTACTTGCTGCCTTTGACCTGCGGCCAACGCGCCGAAAACATTTCGTAGGTGACGCGGCCGAGCAGGAAAAAATCCGCCTCGCCGGCCTTTTCATAGGAGTGTTCCTTCATCTCTTCGTCGAAGAACGGTGACGCCCATTCCATTGGTGCTTCGATGACGCCGTCCAGCGAAATGAAGCTGCCTACGATTAATTTTCTCATCGCGTGTCTCCGGTTGCGCAACAGGCATCCCGTCGGATCCAAGAACCGGCGCAAACGAACCGGCCCGACGGATGACCACAGGATGCAGTGCCTAAGACGTTTCCGGTTCGACTTTGGATACGCGTGAGAATCGTTTGAGCTAATAAAGCGGCTTGGCCATATGCCGGGGGGTCGGCCATTCCGTCGTTATCCCGGGCTGCACTGGCCGCTCGAGATAGGTCGACAGGACCACATAGCTTCGGGTCGAGGTGACGCCAGGCGTTTCGTAGAGGCGCGACAGCAGGCCTTCGAGTGCCCGCGTGTCCTCGGTGCGGACCTTGATCAGCATGCATGTGTCGCCGGCCACCGAATGGATCTCCTCGACTTCGGGGTGCTCGGAGATCGCCATCAGCTCCGGCGTCTTTCCCCACCCCTTGGTATCGATATGGACGAAGGCGAGCAGCGGCTTGCGCACCGCCTTGGGGTCGATGATGGCCGCGGTGTTGCGGATGGTGCCGCTGCGCCGGAGGCGCTTGACGCGTTCATGGGCTGCCGGCGGTGAAAGGCCGACGCGGTCGCCGAGCTCGGCATAGCTGATCGTGGCGTCGTCGACCAGAACGCCTAATATTTTTCGGTCGGTTGCATCGATATCGCGGGCGGCAGGCCTGTTCTGCGGAATGCCATCTGTTTCTTCATCCATATTAAAATTCCCGATTGATGCAGAATTTAATACGGCCATTATTGCCATATGTCGAACACTGATCAAGTCGCTACATTCGCAGCGGCCCCCAAGCCGCCAATCCCGGCACTCGCTTACCTGCTGACGGGGTGCATTGCCGTGATCGGCTCGAACTCGCTGGTGCTCGGTCCGATCGCGCCGGCGGTGGCCGCGTCCTTCGGCACAAGCGTGCCGGCGGTTATGATCGCGTCGGCCGCGTTCGGGCTCGGGACGTCGGCAAGCGCCTTGTTCCTGGCGCGCTATATCGACCGGCTTGGTGCCCGCCGCATGCTGCAAGGAGCGTTGCTGCTGCTGGCGATAGCGCTCGTCGCCAGCGCTGCTGCGCCGACGGTGACGGCGCTGGTCGCGGCCCAGCTTCTCGCCGGCATCGCTGCAGGTGTCGCCATGCCGGCAATCTACGCCAGCTCAGCCGCGATTGCACCGCCCGGCCGCGAAAGCGGCACCATAGGCGTCGTGCTGACCGGCTGGACGCTGAGCATGGTCGCCGGGGTTTCGCTGTCGGCCGTACTTGCCGACCTGGTGCATTGGCGCGCCGTTTTCGCGGCGGTCGCGGTGCTCGCAGCACTCGCATTGGCAAGCCTGGCGCTGACGTCGCTGAGCGATGTCAGGAAGAGCGGCCCGGCGCCGACGCCGCTGGGCGCCTTGAGCGTCCCTGGCATAGTGCCGCTTCTGGTTGCCTGCGCCGCATTCATGACCGCGTTCTACGGTGTCTATGGCTATCTTGGCGATCACCTTCACAATGGCTTGGGACGGCCGGTCAGCGCCAACGGGCTGGCCGCGCTCGCTTATGGCGCCGGATTTGGTGCGGCGGCACTTCTTGACGGCGTTATCGACCGCCTGGGCGCGCGGCGTGTCATGCCATTTGCCTATCTGCTTGTCGCGGTCGTCTATGTCGTGATTGCCGCGGCAAGCAGTAGTTTTCATCTGACCATAGCGGTGATAGCCGTCTGGGGCCTTGCCAATCATTTCGGGCTGAACGTCCTGGTGATGCGCCTGTCGGCGCTCGACCCTGCGCGTCGCGGCACGATCATGGGTTTGAACAGCGCGGTGACCTATCTTGCGGTGTTCGTCGGCACCACGGCGTTCGGACCGCTCTATTCCACGTTCGGTTTTGCAGCATCGGCGGTGATTGCAGCTTTGCTCATGCTAATCGCTGCTGCGGCAGCGGCGTGGCGTTCGCCGAAGCTATAGCGCAGCAAGGCTTGCTTCTCGGTCCCGTCCTTCGATAGATGCTTGGTGGATGGACAATACAACGCTTGAGACAACCGCCGATCCCTTGCCGCACGACCTGGCTTTTCTCGGAGAGCGGCTTGCGGCGTTCAACGACAGTGATGTCGGCGCCTCCTGCAGGAAGGCATTGGCCGTGTTCGTGCGCGATGAGCACGGCGCTATTGTCGCCGGCATCTCGGGATATACAGCCTGGGGCTGGCTCTATGTGCAATGGCTCTGGGTCGATGAAAAACTGCGCGGTCACCGCATGGCTGGCAGGATGCTCGAAGCGGCCGAGAGGGAGGCGATCGCGCGCGACTGTCACGGCGCCTGGATCGACACGTTCAATCCCAAGGCCGCCAAGGCCTATGAGCGCCAGGGCTATTTGCCCTTCGGCGTGCTTGCCGATTTCCCCATTGGCCGCAGCCGTATCTTCCTGCAGAAGAAATTGTTGGCTTAGTTAGCTGGCAAGGCGTCCGCCGCGCATCGGCTGGGGCACGCCGGTCGTACTGGGGAAGCTGATCGGCAAGCCTCTGAGCACGCGCACTGCCAGGAACGCAAAACACTCCGCCTCCACCGCATCGCCCTTCCAGCCAAGCGCCTCGGCCGGAACCGCTTCGACGCCAGCGCGGCTGGCAAGCATGGCCATGATCGTTGGGTTGTGTCGACCGCCACCGCTGACCACCAGCCGCTTCGGCCGGCGCGGCAGAAGATCGAGCGCCTTGCCGACGGCGGCCGCGGTGAAGGCCGTCAGCAGGGCTGCGCCATCCTCGGCGTTCATTCCGTCCGCCATCGAGGCGCCGAAATCGAAACGGTCCAGCGATTTCGGGTAGGGTTTGGTCAAATACGGATGCTGCAGGAGCTTGGCCAGCCGTGCCTCGTCGACCGTGCCGGCGCGGGCAAGGGCGCCGTCGCGGTCCATTTCGCCGAGCCCCTTCGATTTGATGAAATCGTTCAGCGGTGCGTTGGCGGGCCCGGTGTCGAAGGCAACAACATTGTCCGTGCCGTCCCACCAGGTGATGTTGGCGACGCCGCCGAGATTGAGCACCGCCGTGTCGCCGGTGGCGTCGGCTTCGCGCAGCAGCGCGGCGTGATAGGCGGCCGACAGCGGCGCGCCCTGGCCGCCGGCGCGCATGTCGGCCGAGCGGAAGTCATAGGCGACCCTGGTGCCAAGGACGGCATGCATCAGCTCGCCGTCGCCAAGCTGGCGGGTCTGGCCCAGTCGGCCCACTTGCGGGGCACGGTGCAGCACGGTCTGGCCATGGAAGCCGACGACGCCGATATCGGCCATGGTCAGACCGTGACTTTCGACAAGATCCTTGACCGCGGCGGATTGGGCGCGCGTCAGCGCCTCCTCTGCCTCGTGGAAGATTGCCGGTTCCGGCCCTGTGAAATTCCAGCTCCTTGCCTGGCGCAACGTCTCTTCCAGCAAGGCCCGGATCGACTGCGGGTAGGGGGCCAGCGTGTAGGTGCCGAAATCCACGATCCGTTCGCCGTCGGTCTTGATCAGCGCGACGTCGATATTGCCGTCCAGCACGGTGCCGGTCATCAGGCCGACGGCCCACATTGGTTCGCCATTTTTCGCAATCATGGTTGTCAGGCTCCGTTAACGAGATCGCCGACCGCTTGGCGAAGCGCTGCGATCCCGCTGTTGAAATGACGTGTCGGATGGATCCGGTTGGTGAGCAAGGTCCAGGCTCTGCATTTGTCGAAGTCGACCCACAGCCCGACACCGGTAAAGCCGGTATGCCCGATGGTTTCGGGGCTGCACAGCCGGCCGCCGGACCAGCCTTCGTAGGGTCGCTCCCAGCCATGGGTGCGGGTTGCCGACAAGGGCGTGCGCATCAGCGCGATCGAACGCTGCGACGCGCCGGTCCCGTCCAGCAGCCCTTGCGCAAAGTCGAGGACCGAAGCCGCCGTTCCGAACAGGCCGGCGTGACCGGCACCTTGCAAGGCCGAGCAATTGTCGTCGTGGACTTCGCCGCAGAGCACGCGATGGCGCCATGTGCAGTCTTCGGTCGCCGCCGCTTGATCCGGTTCGGCGGAGAACGCGAAGCCCGGACCGGGATCTATGTCGCGAATGGTCTTGCCAGACAGGCGTTCCAGGACGAAGCCGAGCAGGATGAAGTTGATATCGGAATAGACCGGCTCGCCAGCCTGCCATTCGCGCTGCAGGATGAACGCGCGCAGCAGCTCGGGGTCACGCCCATAGGTGTAGATTGGCGCGACGGGGGGAAACGGTGTCTGATGGCCGAGACACTGGCGAAACGTTACGTTCCGTTCCCAGGCTTTTTCGTCATATTGGCGAAGGTCGGGCAGGACGGAAATCAGCGGCGCGTCGAGGTCGACGACGCCTTCTTCCGCCAGCGCCAGGATACGCGACGTGGTGAAGATGACTTTGGTCAGGGATGCCAGGTCGAACCATGTCCCGACATGCATCGGCCGTATCTTGGGCACGACTTGGGCTGAGCCGATTGCCCGGACGATGCGTTCGCCGTCCCCGTCAACTATGCCGAGCACGCCGCCCGGAATGCGCGATGCGGTCACGGCCGCTTCGAGCGGGGCGAATGCGCGGGAGAAGAGATCATGGTCGATCAACTACGCCTCCGTTTGGAAGGCAGCGATGGGGCTGTCCCTCCGGCCTTTCATATCCTTGGGCGACAATCATCACACTTCCACCCGTGCTCTATGATCCGGCCCGAATTGCTGCCAATTGGCCGGGCCCGGCTCAAACCCCAGCGGACGCACGAGCGAGGGGACCTGGCGCGTGTCCAGCTCGAAACGTTCATGCCGCCGGTCTATAGTAGGAACGGCCGCGATAAGCTGTTTGGTATAGGAGTGCTTCGGCTCCGAGAGCACCGATCTGGCATCGCCGATCTCGACAATCTGGCCGGCATAGATGACCGCGATGCGATGGGCGATCCGCTCGACGACAGCCATGTCATGCGAGATGAACAGATAGGCCAGCCCGAATTCACGCTGCAGCTCGATCAAAAGCTTCAACACCCTGGCCTGCACCGACACATCGAGCGCCGAAACCGCTTCGTCGAGGACGATAACCGAAGGATTGAGCATCAGCGCGCGAGCGATGCACAGGCGTTGCCGCTGGCCGCCGGAGAATTCGTGCGGATAGCGCTGCAGGCTGTTTTCCGGAAGGCCGACGCGTTTCAGCAGCGCTGCCATTTTCGCCCGCGTTTCAGCAGTTATCCGTCCGCCGGTAGCGATCACCGGCTCTGCGAGGAGGTTTTCGACGGTGAGTCTGGGATTGAGCGAGCCATAGGGATTCTGGAACACCATCTGCACGGGAAGGGCGCTCTGCCCGGCGGCGGCCTTGCGCGCGCTGGCCGAGATTGTGCCGCGCGTCGAGCGCACCAGCCCCAGAATCGCGCGGGCGGTGGTGGACTTTCCGGAACCGCTCTCGCCGACGACCGCCAATGTCTCGCCCGGCATTAGCTCGAAATCCACACCGTCCACGGCATGGACGGCACCGCTGGCGCGGCTGAGAAAACCACCCTTGACCGGAAATCGCACCACGAGGCCATCGACCTTCAGCGCCGGCTCGGCAGCTTTTTGCTTTTCGCGTTGCGCGTCCCTGCGTGTCGCACCGCCGCCGGCGAAATGCGGCACCGCATGCAGCAGATGCCGCGTATAGGGATGCTGCGGATCGTCCAATATCTGGTTCAATGCGCCCTGCTCGACAGCTTCTCCGCCTTGCATCACCATCACCTTGTCGGCGATGCCTGCAACCAGACCGATGTCGTGGGTGATGAAGATCATCGACATCCCGGTTTCCTGCTTCAACTCGGCGAGCAGCGCCATGATCTGCGCCTGCACCGTAACATCCAGCGCCGTCGTTGGCTCGTCGGCAATGAGCAGGCGCGGGTTGCACGCAATCGCCATGGCGATCATCACCCGCTGCAGCATGCCGCCCGACAGCTGGTTGGGCGTATATTTCAACCGCCTCGCTGCGTCCGGAATACGGACGCGGTCGAGCGCGTCCTTGGCCGCCGCCGTCGCTCGCCGGCCGGTCAGGCCGCGATGCAGGCGAAATGATTCCTCGATCTGCCAGCCAATGGTCAGCACCGGATTGAGCGAGGTCATCGGCTCCTGGAAGATCATGCCGATTTCGCCCCCGCGGATCTTCGTCAATTGCGGCTCGGCTGCGGCTGTCAGGTCGAAGGTGCTGCCGTCGGCCCGCCTCAGCTTGATCGACCCGCCGGTGATGCGGCCGCCGCCATAATCGACAAGGCGATTGATCGACAGCGCCGTAACCGATTTGCCCGAACCGCTTTCGCCGACGATGGCCAGCGTTTCGCCGTCGGCGAGATCGAAGCTGACGCCGCGCACGACCTCATTGGCTTGCGGGTTGCGACCGAAGCCGACGCGCAATCCGCTGACGGACAGCAGCGAGATCATGCGATCGATCTCCGCATCTTCGGGTCGAGGACATCGCGCAACGCATCGCCGAGCAGGTTGAAACCGAGGATGCCGATCATGATCGCCACGCCCGGGAAGATCATCAGCCAGGGAGCTGTCTCCATCAGATTGCGGCTGTCGCTCAGCATCAGGCCGAGCGACGCGGCGGGCGGCTGCGTGCCGAGCCCGAGGAAGCTTAAGCCGGCTTCGGTCAGCAGTGCCCAGGCCAGCGCCAGCGTCACCTGAACCGTCAGTGGCGCCACCAGATTGAGCAGCAGATGCCGTGTTACGATATAGCCCGCACTGCTGCCGAACGTGCGGGCCGCGTCGACGAACTCGCGCGCCTTGAGCGACAGAGCCGGACCTCGTATGACGCGCGTGAAGATCGGTGTGTAGACGATGGCGATGGCAATGACGCTGGTCGAGGTTCCCGGTCCCGCAACCGCGACGATCAGCAGCGCCAGCAGGATCGCCGGGAACGCCAGCACAACGTCCATGATGCGCATCACTAGGCCGTCCCAGCGGCGCCCGAACCAGGCTGCCGCCAGCCCGAGCACGGTGCCGGCCAGTGTCGCGACGGCGACCGAAAAGAAGGCCACGATGAAGGACTGGCCGATCCCGGTCATCAGCCGGCTTGCGACATCGCGGCCGAATAGGTCCGTGCCCATCCAGTAGGTGCTATCAGGCGCATGCAGCCGTTCGACCCGGTGCTGCGTCAGCGGATTGTGCGGCGTCAGCCCCAGCATGCCAAGCACGGCAAGCAGCAGATAAAGCGCAACGATCGCACCGCCGATGCGGCCGCTGGGATGCGCAAATATAGCCCGCAATGTCGCCATCAGTGCTCGCTTAGCCGGATACGCGGGTCGAGCGCGACATAGGCGAGGTCGACGAGGAGATTGACGATCATGAAGTTGAAGGCGATGAACAGCACGCTTCCCTGCACCAGCGCGTAGTCGCGCTGCAGGATGGCATCCAGCACCATGCGGCCGAGACCGGGCAGCGCATAGATCTGCTCGACGATGACAGCTCCGCCCAGGAGGTAGCCGAACTCTATGCCGCTCAGCGTCACGACCGGGATGAGCGCGTTGGGCAAAGCATGCCGCCAGATGACGCCGCGCGCCGAAACGCCCTTGCTGCGCGCCGTCCTGACATAGTCGTCGCTGAGCACATCGAGCATCGCCGAACGCGATATGCGGGTCACCGAAGCCGCGAAGGCAAATCCAAGCGTGACCGCAGGCAGCAACAGCTGGCCGAGATTGCGCAGCGGATCCTGCCACAGCGGCGAAAACTCGCCCATCGCCGGCAAAACGCCAAACCCCGCCGACAGCGTGTAGATGATCAGCAGGGCAAGGACGAAGTTCGGCGTCGACTGCCCGATCATTGCGACAACGCGCACGCCGAGGTCGGACAGCTTTTCGTTATGGGTGGCGGCAAAGATCCCCGCCGGCATGCCGACAAGCAGGGCGATGACCATCGACAGCAGGGCGAGTTCCAGCGTTAGCGGGAAACGCTCGAGGATGACGTCGAGCACCGGCCTGCCATAGGTGGACGAAATGCCGAGATTACCTTGGAAAAGACCAAGCAGCCAGCGCCAGTACTGGATGAACCAGGGCTGGTCGATGCCGAAATAAGCTGCAAGCGCATCGCGCTGCTGCGGCGTCAGCAGGCCGGCTTCGGTCCCCAGCATTGCCGTGATCGAATCGCCCGGAACCATCCGGATCGCCAGGAACACCACGATGGACACGCCAAGCAGGACGAGAGGGAAGGTCGCCAGTCGCCGCATCAGATAGTTCACGCGAAGAATATCCTCTCGTCCGGCATCGAAGCAGCTACTGGATCGTCACCTTGGCGAGGCTGAACAGCGAACCTGTCGGCACCGGTTCGAATCCTGCGATATTCTTCTGCTGTGCCGTGTAGCTGTAGGACGTGTAGAGCCAGATCCAGGGCGACATCTCAGTGATGTGCTTCTCGAAGTCGGCGAAGATCGCTTTGCGCGCTGCCGGGTCGGTCTCGGTGCGGCCCTTCTGCATAAGACTGTCCAGCGTGTCGTCGATATAGTTCGCCACCTTCTGCAGATTGCCCGTCTTGGTCCAGTAGCGGTTGTACATAGTGTAGGGATCGGCCCTGCCGCCGTTCAGCGCGACTGCCATGTCGAAATCGCCCTTCAGCCAGGCGTCGACATAGACGTTGAGCTCCATCATCTTGATGTCGAGCTTGACGCCGATTTCTGCGAGTTGCGACTGGATGACCTGGGCTTCCGCCGCTGCCGTCGGCGGCTCGCCGGTGGCGCCGATCACGGTCGCCGAAAAGCCGTCGGCATAGCCGGCTTCGGCCATCAACTGCTTGGCCCTCTCAATGTCGCGCTTATAGCAGAACAACTGCTTCGGATCGGTCGCCAGTGCCGGGATGGTCAGCGGGCCGGTGACCTTGCCTTCGCCGAGCGAGGCGGTGTCCAGCACTTCCTGCCGGTCGATGGCGCAGGAAATCGCCTGACGCACCTTGAGTTCGGTCATCGGCTTGCGGGAGGGATTGAGCTGCAGCACGTGATAGGCAAGCACCGGCACGCGGTTCAACTGCAGGCTGGCTTCCTTGGGCACCAGCGTGGCGACAAGCGGATCGTTGAGCAGGGCAAAATCGATCTGCTTGGTGCGCATCGCCGCCAGAATCGCCGTCTCGTCCGGCAGCACGCTGATATCGATGCCGTCGACGCCGGTCGCGCCGCCTGCCCAGTCCTTGTTGGCGACAAGCACTTCCTTGGAATTCGGATCCCATTTTTCGAGCTTGAACGGACCCGAGCCGATCGTTGTCGTGCCGATCGAGCCGGCCGCGATTTCGCTTGCCGGGACGATCGCCGCGTTGACGTCGCTCATCGCCGTCAGGATCGGCACGTCCGGCTGCGAGAGGTGGAACACGACGGTGGCGGGATCGGGCGTGTCGATGCTGGCGATCGAGAGAAAGTTGGCGCGCGCCGCAGCACCCGTCTTCTCGTCGAGTATGCGCTCGAACGATGCCTTGACGTCGGCCGAGGTCACGGCGGCGCCGTTCTGGAATTTTGCTTTCGGATTGAGCCTGAAGCTCAGCTCCTTGCCGTCCGGCGAGAACTGCCATGAATCGGCAATCGCGGGCGTGATTTGCAGCTTTGCGTCGAGCCGCACCAGCGGTTCGTAGATCAGCTCCAGCAGCCGCAGTGAGGAGAATGCGGTCTGCTTGTGCGGATCAAGCCCGGTGGCGTCCTGCGACCACGCCATATGCAGCGTCGCCGCACTCGCCTGCACCGGTAGCGCGGCGATGGCAACCATTGCCGCGAGCGTCATGCCGGTAAGCAGTTTCTTGCCAATGTGCCGTACCATTGTCGTCTCCCATTATTGTTAAACCAGATGCCTTGCAGTTCCCCGGACCGCTTCAAAGGGACACACGCCCCGGAACATCGGCCCAGTATCCATGCGGTCTTACACCGTCTTTTCGCCTATCGCCTTGCGCAGGAAACCTCCCGCGTTGGCAAGCGCCTTACGTGCTTCTTCGACACCCATGCCGGTGATCGTCACCAGGATTGCCAGTTTTACATCATTGCCGGTCTGGTCGAGTGCCTGTCGTGCCTGCTGTGCCGCGCAGCCGGTCGTCTGCATCACGATCCTAACCGCCCTTGCGACAAGCTTCTTGTTGCTTGGATTGAGGTCAACCATCAGGTTCTGATAGCTCTTGCCGATGCGGATCATGCTGGCGGTAGACAGCATATTGAGCACCAGCTTTTGCGCGGTTCCCGATTTCAGCCGGGTCGAGCCGGTGAGGACCTCCGGGCCAACCACCGGAGAGATGCCAATATCGGCAATGCCGGCAATGGTCGATCGAGGATTGCAGGACAACGCCACGGTGGTGGCTCCCACTTCCTTGGCATAGGTCAGGCCACCGATCACATAAGGTGTGCGTCCGCTGACAGCGATGCCGACCACCACGTCGCCAGCGGTCAGCTTGATGTCCTGCAGCGCCTTTATTCCCTGTTTCGGATCGTCCTCGGCGCCTTCCGCAGAGTGCATCAGCGCGTCGACGCCGCCGGCGATCAGGCCCACCACCATGTCCTCGGGTACGCCGAAGGTCGGCGGACATTCCGAGGCGTCGAGGACGCCGAGCCGGCCGCTGGTGCCAGCCCCCATATAGACAAGGCGTGCACCGTTCTGGAACGCGCTCACGATCCGGTCCACGGCCGCAGCAATATCGGGGATGACCTTCTCGACGGCTGCCGCAACGCCTTTGTCCTCGTCATTGATCTTGCGCAGCACCTCGAGGGTCGGCAACAGATCGATGTCCATGGTTTTCGGGTTCCGGTCCTCGGAAATCAGCCGCTCCAGCTCCGACATCAACCCTTGTTCGACCACTTCGCTTACTTTCAAGTGCGACTGCGAGCAGGACTGTGATGCCCGCGGCAAGCGGCGTCCAGTGCCTGCACCTGGCCGTCGGCTCCGTACCGGCTGCGCCGGTTCTGTTTCGTTAACTTTTTAGAATTCGATATTCCCTCTGTCAACGGAAAGTAGGAATATTATATTCCTTGCCGAGCAAGGCATCACTGGCGGCAGAGGGATTGTCTGGCCAGGATTATGGCTCCCGAAACCGCATCGCCGTCGGCCGGCTTCAGCCGTCGGCGGACGTCGGGAGCGAGCCATGGCTCAAGCGGGCTGGACAACCCACCGAGCAACGTAATCCGCGGCGCGCCTTTTTCGAACAGCACCCGCACGAAGGTGTCGATCTGCTCGGCAGCGCCTTGCACGATCCGCCGACCGGCCGGATCGCCCTGGTCGGCATGGCGGATCACCATCGGCGCCATGGCGGCATAGTCCGTCGCGCTGGCGCGGTCCATCCAGGCCACCGCCTCGAACGGATCGTCCTTGAAGCGCTGCATCACCTCGGCCAGCAGCGCCGTCCGCTCATGCCGGCCGTCATGGGCTCGCAAGGCAAGCTGCACTGCCTTCAGTCCGAGATCGGCGCCGCTGCCCTCGTCGGAAATCGGAAAACCGTAACCGCCGACGCGCAGGTCGCGCCCTTCGACAAAGCCGAGCCCGATCGAACCGGTCCCGGCTATGACGATGGCGCCGTCTTGACCCGAATGCGCGCCAAGGCAAGCCGCGACGCCGTCGCTGACGAAGTCGATGCTCGCAAAGGGTTGTTCGATGTCATGAAACGCCTCGAGCGCACCCTTACGGCCGATGCCGGCAACACCGATACCCGCGCGGATCCTGGCGATTTCCGCCGCCGCGAAACCTGCCTCTTCGATCGCCGCGCCAAAGGCTTTGGCAATCGAGGCCCAGGCCACCTCTATACCGAGTCGCGTTGTCGCCGGGCCCGACAGGCCTTGCCCGAGCACGGTTCCTGCCTCGTCTTCGATACGCGCGCGGCAGCCGGTTCCGCCGCCATCGACGCCCAGGAAATAATGCGGAGACGCCCCACCGGCACTCATTGCCTTATTCGTTCGATCTGGGCGCCGCACAGCCGGAGCTTGCGGTCCAACTGCTCGTACCCGCGGTCGAGATGATAGACGCGATTGATCGTCGTCTCGCCCTCCGACACCAGCGCTGCTAGCACCAGCGAGACGGAGGCGCGCAGGTCGGTCGCCATCACTTGCGCGCCCTTCAGCTTCTCGCCTCCGCGCACCAGCGCCATGGTGCCTTGCAGCTTGATATTGGCGCCGAGCCGCATCAGTTCAGGCACATGCATGAAGCGGTTCTCGAAGATCGTCTCGCGCAACAGCGAAGCGCCCTCGGCACAGCACATCAACGCCATGAACTGCGCCTGGAGATCGGTCGGAAAGCCCGGATAGGGCTCCGTCGTCACGTCGACCGCCTTGAGCGGCCCGTCTCTCGATATGATCAGCCCGCGGTCGCCCGGCCATATTTTCACACCGGCTGCTTCGAGCAGCTGGACGATGGATGCCATGTGCTCGAGCCGCGCGTGGGTCAGCTCGAGCTGACCGCCGGTGATGGCCGCTGCGACGGCATAGGTGCCGGCCTCTATCCGGTCCGGGATGATGTCGTGCGTGGCGGCGCGCCAGTCTGTGCTGCCCCCGATCAGGATGCGGTGCGTGCCGGCGCCCTCGATCCGCGCGCCCATGTCGTTCAGGCAGGCGGCAAGATCGGCCACCTCCGGCTCGCGGGCCGCGTTGAGGATCTCGGTCTCGCCGTTTGCCGTCGTCGCCGCCATCATCGCCGTTTCGGTCGCGCCGACCGACGGCGAGCTCAAAACGATGCGCGCGCCTTTCAGTCCGCCCGGCGCAGACGCGACGATCAGTCCGTTTTCGATCGCGATATCGGCGCCAAGTGCGGCAAGTGCGGCGACATGCATGTCGACCGGCCGTGCGCCGATCGCGCAGCCTCCAGGCAGCGAGACCCGGGCATGGCCGAAGCGGGCAAGCAGTGGACCGAGAACCAGCACCGTCGCGCGCATGCGCCTGACGGTATCGTAGCTTGTCTCCCTGGAAGCGGCAGCACTGGTATCGATTGTGGCGGCATTCGCCGATCTGGTGACTTCGGCCCCATGAAGGCCGACGACGCCAAGCATGTTGTCGACATCCGTCACCTCAGGCAGGTTGGTCAGCTGCAGCGGATAGGGGCTGAGCAACGCCGCCGCTATTTGCGGCAAGGCCGCGTTCTTGGCGCCGGAGATCGTCACCGCGCCCTCAAGCCTGTGCCCGCCGACGATCCGCAATTTGTCCATGGCTCTGACCTAATCCCGAGCTGTCGGCGAGTCTACGATCTTTCATGTCCGAATCGTCGACATGCCCGAAGGCTGGGCCGCAACCGCACCAGTCGAGATTTGATGGTTCATTCTTGGCTGGCAATCAGAGACGGAATAATTTATTCCTTGGCTTGGCATTGTCGATGACAGGCAATGGAGGAACGCATGTCCGTCCTGAAGAAGATCGAGGCCAAGCTCGAAGTCATGGCGCCCGGCGACCGCGAGATCGGTCGGTATATCGTCGATAATCCCGACCAGATGCTCCGCCTGTCGACGGCGGCGCTTGCCGCCGAGATCGGCCGCAGCCAGTCGAGCGTCGTCAAGTTCAGCCAGAAGCTCGGCTATTCCAGCTATCAGGAGCTTAAGCTCGCCGTCAGTGAGGCCAAGTCGCAGGAATGGCACGTGCCGGCCGGCATGATCCACGGTTCGATCGAGGTCGACGACAGCTATCTGGTCATCTTGCGCAAGCTGATCGGCAGCAAGCTTTTGTCGATGCAACAGACCGTCGCAGCCAACACCGAGCAGGAAATCGGCAAGGCTCTCGAAGCGTTGAACGGTGCGCGCCGTATTCATTTGGCCGGCGTCGGCGCATCCTCGCTGGTGGCGCGCGATTTTTCCTACAAGCTGATGAAGCTCGGCCGCAACGTGCTGCACGACAGCGACAGCCATGTGCAAATGGCCAATGTCTCGACGCTTGGACGAGGTGACGTGCTGTTCGCGCTCTCCTATTCCGGGGCGAGCATCGAAACCCTGCGGATGGCTGAACTTGCCCGCAAACGTGGCACCACCGTTATCGCCGTCACCGGACTTCGCGACAATCCGCTGAGCCGGGTTGCCGACATTCGCCTCCACACGATCGCCGATGAAGAGCGCGCGCGCTCGTCATCGATAACTGCGCGTGATGCACAACTGACGCTGACCGACCTGCTGTTCATCCTGCTCGTGCAGAAGCAGCCTGACGCCAACGAATACGTCCACAACAGCGAATTGGCCGTCTCGGTGCTGAAGGCTTAGCGCTCTTCGCCGTCTCGCGTTAAGGCCTCAGTTCCTCCCTGGCGCTGCACGCCGACAAGAGCAACTTTCGTCCTCCTTGGTGAAATAGCTTTCTTCAATGTGCTCACCCGCTTTCTTCGTCCGGCTGGCAGAGAGTCGCGGGAGCGCCGATTGGTCAAATGCCGCCGGTCGAAACAAATGTTGACAATGTCATCTGTTGTTGCGAAAGCGTTCAGCCTCGAATTTGACGGCCGGGTGAGACAATGGACGACCTTGGAGCACAGGAACAAGCGGTTCTCGACCTCATTGCGGCGAACCCATTCGCCGGCCAGCAGGACATAGCAACGGTGCTCGGCATCGCCCGCTCGACGGTCGCGGCTCACATCGTGCAACTCGTCAACAAGGGATACATTCTCGGCCGTGGTTACGTCTTGCCGACGTCCAAGCGCATGGTCTGCGTCGGCGGCGCGGTGCTCGACCGCAAATACCACGCCAAGAAGGATCTGATTTTCGAGACGTCGAACCCGGTCGACGGCTATCGCAGCTTCGGCGGGGTTGCCCGCAACGTCGCCGAAAACCTTGCCCGCCTCGGCGTCGACATAAGCTTCGTCTCGATCGTCGGCGACGATGAAACCGGCCGCTCAATGGTGCGGCATCTGCGCGACCTCGGCGCCGATGTCAGCCAGGTCATCACCACCGCGGAACGGCCGACGGCGGAATACGCGGCCATCCTCGACCGCAACAACGACCTCGTGCTCGGCATTGCCGACATGGAGATCTTCGATCTGTTTTCGTCGTCCTATCTCGACCGCTTCTGGCCGCATCTGGCTTCGGCGACATGGGTGTTCATCGACTGCAATCTGCCGGCTGCGACCCTCGCAGCACTGATCTCGCGCAAGCAGGCCGCGCGCTTCAAGCTCGCCGTCGACGCGGTCTCGTCGCCGAAATCAGCGCGCCTGCCGAAGGACCTGACCGGCATCGATCTTCTATTCACCAATCATGACGAGGCCAATATGATGCTCGGCATGACGGATGCCGACAAGCGGCTGACGCCGGAGGAAGCAGCGGCAGCGCTGCGCGCGGCCGGCGCCGGAGAGGTGATCGTGACCGTAGGCGCGCATGGATTTGCCGTTGCGACCGAGAGCGGTGTGACGAACATGCACTCCGTCCCGGCCCAGCCCGTCGACATCACCGGCGCCGGTGACGCGATGATCGCCGGCACTCTGTACAAGGTGCTTTCGGGTGAGCCGGTCGCTCATGCCGTGCGCACCGGCGCACTGCTTGCCACACTGACCACCGAGAGCGAATCCAGCGTCCATCCCGATCTGTCGCCGCGCTTCCTTGCCGCCGGCATGTACCGCATTCCTGCCTGAAAGCGAGATGATATGAAACCTTTCCTTGTCCACCTGAACGATGAAGTCGCTGCTGCGCTTGATGAAGGCCGCGCGGTGGTGGCATTGGAATCGACGATTATCACCCACGGCATGCCATATCCGGCCAATCTGGAAACTGCCCGTGGTGTCGAGACCGTAGTGCGTGAAAACGGCGCCGTGCCCGCCACGATCGCAGTGGTCGCCGGCAAGATCAAGGTTGGCCTCGACGACCGTGAACTGGAAGAGCTGGCAGCGGCAAAGGGCGTGGTCAAGGCTTCCGGGCGCGATCTCGCCGCCATCATGGTGCGCGGCGGCTCGGCCGGAACCACCGTCTCGGCGACGATGCGGATCGCCGCTTTAGCCGGGATCGGCATTTTTGCGACCGGCGGTGTCGGCGGCGTGCATCGCGGCGCCGAAGCCACTTTCGATATCTCCGCCGACCTGACCGAACTCGGCCAAACCGGCACGACCGTCGTCTGCGCCGGAGTTAAGTCGATCCTCGATATTGCGAAGACGCTGGAATATCTGGAAACTCAGCGCGTGCCGGTGATCGCCTATGGGAGCGATGATTTTCCGGCTTTCTACACCCGCTCCAGCGGGCTCAAGGCCGATCATCGCCTCGACACGCCCGACGAGATCGCGCGAGCCATGCTGCTGCATGACGAGATGGAATCCGGCACCGGCATTCTCGTCGCCAACCCTATCCCCGAAGCGGACGCGCTCGATCCGGCGTTCATCGACGGCACGATCGCAGCGGCCGTGGCTGAGGCCGAGAAGCGCGGCATCGGGCGCAAGGAACTAACGCCATTTCTGCTCGCACGCATCAATGAGCTTTCGCAAGGCCGCAGCCTGAAGGCCAACATCGCGCTGGTCCGCAACAACGCCGCGCTTGCTGCCCGCATTGCGGTTGCGCATGCGGAATTGAAGAGCGCGACCAGATAGAGACAGTATCCGGCCAGCGCTACCGGCCTTCGATTTCAGCCCGGCGCC
Source organism: Mesorhizobium sp. M0590 (assembly GCF_040320905.1). Taxonomy (NCBI): domain Bacteria; kingdom Pseudomonadati; phylum Pseudomonadota; class Alphaproteobacteria; order Hyphomicrobiales; family Phyllobacteriaceae; genus Mesorhizobium; species Mesorhizobium sp. M0590. The sequence goes on along the minus strand of NZ_JAMYQN010000005.1, from coordinate 105,673 downwards.
AGGTCGAAGATGCGCCCGGCATTGAGGATGTTGTTCGGGTCGAAGGCTGCTTTCAGGCGGCGCATGGCCGCGATCTCGGCGTCGCTGCGCACAAGGTGCAGCCATTCCTTCTTGTCGAGGCCGATGCCATGTTCGGCCGAAACGCCACCGCCGGCGGTGGCAACACCGCGGTACACGATGCCGTATGCGGCCGCCGGATCCGCGGTGCGGACCTGATAATGCAGATTGCCATCGCCGAGATGGCCGAAGACGTAGATGTCGGCGCCAGGGTCGACGGCCCTGATGGCGGCTTCTGTTTCGCCCAGGAAAGTCGCCATTCTCGCCAGTGGGATGCTGATATCGACGCCGATCAGGCCTGCCATCGAAAACAGGAAACGGTTGGCCTCTTCTCGCACCGCCCAGAGCGCCCGGAATTCGCGCGGCGATTGCGAGACGACCACGTCGTCGATCACGCCATCTTCAACCGCCTGCATCAGCACCGCGGCAAAACGTTCGCCGTCGCGGTCGGGCTCGCTGCCCTGTATCTCGGCAAGCACATAGACGGGCGAGCCGGCGGGCAGCGGCGCCGGCGCCTCCATGCCGGCGATCATGGCGCCATAGAGCGGTGCGAAATTCACCTCATAGGCCGACAGCAAGGGCCCGAGCTTCCGCCTGAGCAGCGCAAGCAACGTGATCGCCGCGTCCAGCGAAGCAAGCGCGCAGAAGGCGTTGATCTCGGTGGCCGGCTTCGGATGCAGCCGCAGGCATGCGCGTGTGACCACGCCGAGCGTGCCTTCGCTGCCGATGAACAATTGGCTGAGGTCGTAGCCGGAGTTGTCCTTCGCCAAACCCTTGAGCGAGGTCAGAATACTGCCGTCGGCAAGCACCGCTTCCAGCCCAAGCACCTGCGCCCGGAACATGCCGTAGCGCAGCACACGGATGCCGCCGGCATTGGTGGCGACATTGCCACCGACGGTGGCCGTGCCGCGCGCTCCGATGTCGACGCCGAACAGCAAGCCGGCCGCATCGGCGGCTTCCTGCACCGCTTGCAGCGGCGCGCCGGCCTCGGCGATGATGGTTGCCGCCTCGCGGTCGAGAGCTTCAACGGAAGTCATGCGCTCCAGCGACAGCACAGCTTCGCCGGGTTGGATGCGAGCGCCGCCGGCAAGCCCGGTCCGGCCCCCCTGGACCACAAGCCTCTGCCCCGCCTCATTGCACAGGCGCAGTATGTCCGACACCTCGCCGGCAGTCCGCGGTCGCAGCACGACCTCCGGCCGCGCACCGGTCTTGCCGTCGGGGTCTTCCCTGTAACGCGGCCCGGCCTCATCTGCCGAGACGATCGCCGACCGATCCAGCCGACCCTCAAGTCGCGACAGAAGCTCGGCGGTTCGCGAGGAGAGGGCGCTCACGGATGCTATTGGCGCGCAGATATCGATGCAACGCACGCGAAGACCGGCGAGGATTGCAGGAGCGGCTTGACGCGAATTTCGCTGGAAAGAAAACATGCGGAAAACCCGCCAAAAATGCAGTCGGTTGCTGTCGCCATGCACCGCTCCTGTGGAACAGGTCGACCATAGGCGCGGACCGCGTTTTGTCAAACTGTGGCAGTTGGTGATGGGTGGCTCGACGCCTGCGTTTCGGCGCGGACCACCTTGATGTCGGCGCCTGCCGCCCATGCTCCGATATCGTCGCGACGTAAGGCCGCAGCCATCATGTCCGGAAACAGATCCGGCGTGCAGGCAAAGACGGGAATACCAAGGGCTGCTACCGAGCCTGCCATTGTGGGATCGTAGCCGGGCCGGCCTTGATCGGTCAGCGCCAGAAGCACGACGACATTTACGCCGGATCGAACCAGCGCTGCCAGTCGCCGCAGCAGGTCCTGGCCATTGCCGCCTTCATAGAGATCGGTGATCAGCACCAGATGCGACTTGGTGGGCCGTTCGACACGGTCGGCGCAATAGGCGACCGCCTGATTGATGTCCGTGCCGCCGCCAAGCTGCACGCCGAACAGCACCTCGACGGGATCGCTGAGCTCTTCGGTCAGGTCGACGATCGCCGTATCGAAGCAGACAAGCTTCGTGCGCACAACCGGCAGCGAGGCCATCACCGCCGCGAAGATCGAGGCGTAGACCACCGAGCTTGCCATCGAGCCGGACTGGTCGACGCAGAGAACGACCTCATCCAGATCGACAAGCCGGCGCTGCTTGCGCATGAAGCCGACCAGTTTCTCCGGCACGATGGTCCTATGCTCGGGTTGATAGTGGCGAAGGTTCGCCGAAATAGTGCGCTGCCAGTCGATATCGCGTGCACGCGGGCGGTTGGTGCGTCTCGATCGATCGAGAGCGCCGCGTATCGCCTCGGCGGTCTTCTGCTCCAGCTTCTGCATCAGCTTGCCGACGATATCCGCAATGATCGTCCGGGCAATGTCCTTGGTCTTGGCCGGCATGACCGAGCGCAGCGAAATCAGGTCGGCGACGAGATTGACGTCAGCCTCGATCGCTTTGAGGAATTCCGGTTCCATCAGCATCTGCTTCAGGTCCAGCCGTTCGAACGCGTCCTTCTGGACGATCTGGACGACCTGCGCCGGAAAGAAGGAGCGAATGTCGCTCATCCATTGCGCGACGCGCGGCGCCGACCGGCCAAGGCCGCCACGCCGCTTGCGCGGGTCGGCAGAAGCGGCGCTAACGCCGTCGCCGTAGAGAGCGTCGAGTGCCGCCGAAAGCCGTTTGTCGTCGCTGGAAAGTGCCCCAGACGTTTCGTCATCGGCGCCGATCGCCAGTCGCCAGCGGCGCTCCCTTCCGCCATCGGAAGTGAGCGGGCCGGGTTCGTTCATTTCGGCCTCGTCATCCATTGCCGGTTTCTCCGTTGAGCAACGGTCCAAGCAGCCCCAGGTGCCGGCGCCATGCCTCGCCGCCATCCGGCGTCGGCGTCACGCCAGCCGGCAAGCGCGCCGCGCGGCCGAGGACCGCTTCGATCAGCCGGCGGCGTTCCATGCTGTCCAGATTGGAAAAGACACGGCGCAGCAGCGGTAGATGCGCAATGAAAGCATCTTCGTCCAGGGATCTGAGCCACCCATCGACCGCACCGCGCAGACCCTCGTCATAAATCAGCCGTTGACCGGCTGTGCTGAAGAAGCCCTCGAAGAACCCGGCCGCGTCAGTGACAGGCGTCCCCGGTGACAGGCGTCGCCCGAGCAGCCCGGCAGCGGCTTCGGCGGACAGGCGACCGGCTTCATACAGCAGGTGCGCGGCGCACCCGGCCAGCAGCGCCGTCGACCGTGACGCCTCCAGCACGGCCGCCAGCCCGTTGCGCCATCCGTCCAGCACGTCTTGGCCGGGTTCGACCAGCCTGATCGCCTCATGGGCCTTGCGCATCGCACCAACCAGTGTCGCGGCGGCCTGCTCATCCAGATCGCGCACAGCGTAGGGAAGCGCGATCGCACCTTCGACGATCAGCCGCTCCATGAGGCCGGACAGCCGGTCCGTTTGCGTTTTGCGGGCCTCGCCGTAGCGGACAATGTCGGCGAGCGGCGGCACCGACGCCAGGATCTCCAGGCATTCACTGCTGCGCGCCGCGCGTGCCTCCAACGCCGTGAGGCCGGCAGTAGATGCTTCCGACAAGTTTGCAGTGATGGCGCTCTGGACCAGTGCCGCAAGCGTATCGAGCGTCGCCGCCGTTTCGATCATCTGGATCAGGCGGCCATTGGCAGCCTTTTCGATGGTCGGCCCGTAGATCAGGTTCTCGACCAGACGAACGGCATATTCCGGTTCCCACGCTAGGGTCCACCGCTCGCGGAAGGTGCCACGGCTGCGACCGGCATCGGTCAGTCTGCCCCAATGCACACCAAGCACGTGCAGCCGATGCAGCAATGTCGAGCGAAACAGCCCGCTCTCGCTTCGCAGGTCGACCGACAGTTCCCGCTCCAGCGCCTCGGGTTTTAGGCGCGCCGCCTTTTGGCTACGCTGCAGATCCTCGATCAGCGGCGCCAGCGGTGTGTCGGGCGGAATTTCCCCTACGTCCGAACCCAGAAGCAGCTCGGCCTCAACCAACCTCCACAGCAACGCTTCGCCGTTGAAGAGGGCGGCGATCGCGGCGTCGCGCAATTCCTCAAATCCGGGTTTCGGTCGTTCGCGAATCGCGGCAAGCGTCCGGGCGAGCCGCTCCGCTTCGATCAACGAAGCGGTCGAGATCAGGTGACCCTTCGCCCGCAGCACGGCGGCGATCGTCGCAAGCCACAGGGTCGCCGCATCGCGCCGGCCGCGCGTGCGCCAGAGATGCTTGCACCAGCCCGGTGCGACGACGCCCGCGCCATAGCCGTATCCCAGCGCAAGGCGCGGTCCCGTCCACGGTGCCCATGTCATTGTGCTCTTGCGCCGGGCAATTCCCTTGATCAGGACCTGATCGTTTTTCTGAGTGTGGGTGGCCTGCAGCGCCGGCACATGCCATGCCCCGCAGACGACGGCGATCGGCCCGCCGAACTGATTACGCGCCTTGGCGATTTCGAGCCGCATATGCGCCTCGCGCTTGGCTTCGAACTGCGCGATCGGACCCTCACCATTCCGCAGTGTCGTCATCGCATCTGCGATGGCCGCAAATATGGGGCCGGGTTCCGGGTTCTGTTCAATGATGTCCGACCACCAGCTTTCGCCGTCCTCATAACCGGCGGCGTGTGCCAGCATGGCTATCGGATCACGCGGAAGCGGAGCCGCGTCACCATCCTCGGGGGCTTGGGTAGCTTCGGTCGCATCGGTGTCCTCCGCGCCACCGATCGCAGCAGTGGTGAACCGTGCCGATGACGGCAGGTCGATAAACTGCAACGTCGCCTTATTGCCCACAGCCCAAAGCGCCGCCTGGTATTCGGGCGAGAACTCGGCAAAAGGCCAGAAGCTTGTCGAAGCCGGATCGTCCTCCGGATAGCAAAGGAGCGCCACAGGCGGCTGCATTTCGGGGCGGGCCAGCATGGGCAGAAGCTCAGAGGCGTCGATCGGCCCCTCGATCAGCACGGCGACCGGGTTCAAATCCTGCAGTGCCTGCACCAGGCTGTCGGCGGAACCCGGCCCGTGATGGTGTATCCCGAAATAGGCAATGTCGCCGTGGCCCATGGCGTCAGATCGCTGCGTTCAGCGCCGCGTAATAGCCGGCATAGTCGGCCCGCTTCTTGAGCACTGTTTCCAGATATTCCTCCAGCACCACCTTGTCCTGCACCGGATCCTTCACGATCGCGCCGACAAGGCTGGCGGCGAGACCTTCGGCGCCGAGCTTGCCACTGTCGAACCACGCCGCCTGGCTGAGCCCGCCAACCATCGTGGCGATCGCTTCTGCGGTCGACAGCGAGCCGGAAGGCGTCTTCAGCGTCACCTTGCCGTCGGCAGTCGCACCGGAGCGCAATTCGCGGAAGATGGTCAGCACACGGGCGATCTCCTCGCCGACATTTTTCGGCACCGGCAGGTCTAGTCCGCCAGCCATCTCGTCGACCCGTTTGGAGACGATCGCCACCTCTTCGGCCATGTCTTCCGGCAATGGCAGCACCACGACATTGAAGCGACGCTTGAGCGCCGAGGAGAGGTCGTTGACACCTTTGTCGCGGTTGTTTGCCGTGGCGATAATGTTGAAGCCGCGCTGGGCGTAGATCGAGGTGTTCAATTCCGGGATAGGCATCATCTTTTCGGAAAGCACGGTGATCAGCGTGTCCTGCACGTCTGAGCCCATGCGGGTCAGTTCCTCCAGCCGGCAGAGCTTGCCGTTCTGCATGGCTCGGTAGAGCGGCGTCGGCACCAACGCTTCCTGGCTCGGGCCCTTTGCCAGTAGCTGCGCATAGTTCCAGCCATAGCGGATCTGGTTCTCGTCGGTGCCGGCCGTGCACTGCACGATCAGCGTCGAGTCGCCCATGATGGCGGCGGCAAGATGTTCAGACACCCAGGACTTGGCGGTTCCGGGAACGCCGAGCAGCAAGAGTGCACGGTCGGTGGCGAGCGTCGCTACCGCGGTTTCCATCAACCGGCGGCGACCGACATATTTTGGCGTTACCAAGGTGCCGTCACCGGCCTTCCCGCCTAGCAAATAGGTCAGCACAGCCTGTGGCGACAGGCTCCAGCCGGCAGGCCTCTGCCGGTCGTCATCGCGCGCCAGCGCCTGCAATTCCGAAGCGTAGGCCTGCTCGACCGGGAGGCGGATGGCTGCGTTCATTTTGCTGTTCTCCGGATTGGTGATGTGTTGGTTCCAGGCCCCGCCAGTGATGCGTTGAGACGTAGAAGCCCGAGTGAAGGAGCCGCGGGCGGCACGCCCGCCGCGACCATGTCGTCGATCAATTTCGCTGCCGTGGTCGCGGTGGCAAGGAAGCCGATCGTCTCCAGTACATCGTCGAGACCCCGCCGCGCGGCGTCGTCTTTTCCGCCGGCGGCGGAACGCAGTGCGGCGAGCGCCTGTCCATTCGTCAGGTCGTCCCATTCCAGCCAGTCGACATCGATGCCTTCCGCCAGGTTGATCATGCCAAGATAAGTTGTCTCCTTGAGGATCAGCCTGATGAGGACACGCTTTCTGCGGCTGTCCAGGCGCGGCATGAGGTGAAGCACGAACAGCGCCGGTTTGCCGCCTTCGGCGATAAGTGTATCCGCCATCTGCGTAAGGGCGGCTTCGCTCCCTGAGGCGGCGACCATTCGTGCGATCAGGATGTCGGCTTTATTGTCGGCACCGAATTGCCAGCCTCCTATGAATTCGGCTTCCGTAGTGTTGAACCGTTCGGCAACCTCGACGAGGTTGCATATCTCGAACAGTTCGGCGCGGCGTTGCTCCTGCGCTTGGGATTTTAGTTTTGCTGGAGTGTAGATCGTCCGGCGGCGGATGAAGCCCGATCTGCCTTCAGTGATAAAGGCGGCGAGTTCGGCTACGGGATCGTCCGGTCCACCGTCGCTCGGGCGAACGTGCTCTCCTAATCTTGCCAGCAGCCGGCCAGCCAGTTCGCGCACCTTGCCGGACCTGTCGGCGGAAAGGCTTTTCAGGAAAGGCACGTCCTCGGCACTCAGGCCGAAGCGCATAAGCTCGACCAGCGCAAGTCTGACTTCCGCCGGTTCGCCCGACGCCTTGGCTTCGATCAACATTCGAGCCGATGTCGGGTCAGTACGGCGCATATCGGCAAGGGCCAAGCGTCGCGCGGCGGGATAGAACTCATCCCAGTTTTCCGCAGTCAGTTTCTCTTGTGGGGCAAGCCTTTCCCCGTTCATGCTTGCTTGCCAGTCTACCCATGGTGCGTAGACGTCAGGGCTGTTCTGATCCGAGGGCATCCAGTCCATGGGATGGAGCACAAAGCCGCGGCTGGCGACGAGCGCCGCCACGCGTGCCTTTCGCCTCGCGTCGGCGGCGTGCTTCAGAGCGGCTCTCAACAACGGCCGAAATCGTGCCGGCAGAATGGGCAGGGCAAGTCTGGGCAGCGGCGGACGACGCTTGAGTGTCGTCGGCGCGGCCGGCCGCAGCGCGACGTCGAGCGCTTGTGCTGCGATTGCCAGGAGCCGGCGCTCCTGTTCGTCGGGACTTGCACCGCCGGCGATTGCCTTCCATCCGGCCGGAGCCAGATCGAACGTAGCACCGCCGGTGATCCAGCAATCGCGCATTGCCGCCAGGCCTGTTTGCTCGCTTTCGTTCACGCCAGATCAAGCCTCCCGAACTCGCTTTGCGCCGCCAGAAGCTCAAGCCGGGCGCCGTTCCAGAGCGCTGCCGTGGCTGCAAGGTCGAGGCCGAGCAAGGTTTGATCTACCGCGCCGGCGATCGGCAAGGCGATCCCCTGCGGTTCATCCTCCGCCTGCCACCATGCCGTGCCCCGATCGTCGAGCAGGATAGCACCGGGCGGCAGCATGAGGGGACAATCGGCGATCCAGGGCGCGGCGTCCTGATGGGAAGCATGCGTGGCGAGCGGATCCTTTGCGGTGCCAAAAGCAAAATCGGGCCACGCGCCGGGCACAACCTCCCCCATGCGCTCCACCACGAGGGCGCGGAGCGGCAGGCGTGATGGATAAAACACCAGTCGGGCATTGAAACGGTCGCCTGGTGCAAAAGCGTTGGACCGGCGCCCGGCCGAAGCCGGGAAAAAGTCGAGCAGCACGGCAAATTGCGGGGTGGCGCTTTTCAAATCGAGCAGCCAGGTCGAATGGCTGACCAGACCATCGCGGCGGCTCTCGATCTTCTCGCCGAGAACTTCCCAGAGGCTTTCAACCTGTCTTGCATCCGGACTGCTGAGAACCTGTTCGCGGGGTTCCGACGTTGATACGAGGCGCTTCAGCTCGGGGTCGTCGGGCTCCGACCGCCACGCCTTGGCCAGCAGCACGAGCTTGCCGAGCTCGCGGATTGCCGCATCAGACCGTTCCTCGCTGCGCAGCGCCATCAGCCGCGACGGAATCTCGTCGATACGGCCGGCGAGCGCGGCTGCCTTCATATCGACCAGCCGCGCAGCAATCCGCCGGCAACGGTCGCTGCTGGCGTCGACAAACCCGGACAGACCGAGCCGTAACTGGTCGGCAATCCACTGGTCAAGCTCATCGAGCCCAGCCGACACTGCTTCTCGTGTGCTTTCCGCCCGCTTGCGCTGCGCCGCCTCGCGACGCTCCAGCGCCGCGATGTCTTCAATGGCGGTGCTCTCGTCGGCTTGTGAGGCTTCGCCGATGCGCTTGGCTTCCGCACCGGGTACCGGTTGCGCCGGCTGTGGCGTTGTCTTCCTGCGTCGGCCAAGCCAGTCATTCACCCATTCCGGCGTGGTATTGGCAGCGGCAAAACTGGCTGGCGCGGTGGCGGCAATCCACATCAGGGCCAGAGTGTGCTTGCATGGGAATTTGCGCGAAGGGCAGGTGCATTTGTAGCCGTGATCACCCGTGTCGACCACCACTCGATAAGGATTGGAGCCGGAGCCCTGGCATTCGCCCCAGATGAGCGCCTGCTGCTCATGCTTTTCGAGCCGCGGCCAGTTCGTTCGTTTGGTGAGCTTGGAGGCGGCGCTCAGCGACGCCTGATCGGGAGCAAGCGCCTCAATGGTTTTCAGATCGAATTCCAAGCCGCGCTTCTCCCCGCCCCGACGCAGTATAGATAGCGGTTTGTGAAGAATTATTATAGCTCTGGCACGGTGAAGATTGGCATGCCTTGGCCCTGTTTTGATGGGCCGGGACATGCCTCAGACGCAAATGGGGTCGACTGTTATTCGGCAGACAGAACGGGCTTTGGTAGCCGGCGGCCTAGGCGGAAGCGTTCAGGCTCTGCCCTTCAGGAACTCGATCACCATTGCCGCGGTCCAGGTGAAGCGATTGCCGCCGAGCGGCTCGCCGCTGAGGGGATCGTAATATTCGGCAAAACCGCTCTCGGCGATCAGCTCGAGACTGGATTGCGTGATCCGTTGTGCGATTTGGCTGTGGCCGGCGGCGGCAAGGCCGTCGGCGATCATGTAGTTGACCACCAGCCAGACCGGGCCGCGCCAGTAGCGCTTTGGGTCGAAGCGCCCATCCTCAGGATCGTGCGACGGGACGATGTAACGCGCTTTGCCGGCGATGCGCTCGATCGTTGCAGCGATGGTCGCTGCCCGGCTTTCCGGGATGGCCGAAAATACCGACAGAATGCCGCCGACCGACGCGCTGTCAACATGCTTTCCGGCCACTCGGTCGAAACAAATGTACTGGCCATGCGCGTCGCTCCACAGCCGTTCCATTGCCGAAAGCCCCTTTTCGGCACGGGCGCGATTGGCTTCTGCGATTTCGGTTTCGCCAAGTGCCTCGGCGAGATCGGCAAGGTCGGCGGCGGAACGGATCAGGATGGCGTTGAAGCCGGGATCGACGACCTGGAATGGCGAGGCATCGTGCAGCCGGGCATTATCCCAGCCAAGCCCGCGGAAATGCTGCAACAGCCAGACATAGCGGTCATACTGTGCCTTGGTTGGACGATGCGCCGGATCGGCGTGCAGGATGTCGCGGCGGGTGTAGGGCTCGACGCCTTCGGTCGGCACGCGCTCGAACGCCTCGTCCCAGTCGATCGAGTTGTCGCGGCCGGACTCCCATGGGTGGATTATGGCGACCAGCCCTTCGCCGTCCGGGTCGCGATTTTCGTAGAACCAGCGGTGCCAGGCATCGATTTTCGGCAACAGCGCGCGGGCGCGCTCGGCCGCCAGGGCCTTGTCCTTGGCCTGGTCGAACAAGCGGCGCACGGCAAAGCCGGCGACCGCCGGCTGGGTGATGCCGGAGGTGGCAGTCGGGCGGTTGGTTCGCCAGACCTCCGGCCCGGGGAAATAGCCGTCGCTCCAGACATGGAAGACGATGTGCGGCACCATGCCGTCTGGCCATTGGTGGGCGAACAGCGTGTCGATCTCGGTCCAGGCGCGCGCCTCGTCATAGTGGGCAAGGCCGAGCGCGGTCAGGCAGGAATCCCAGTTCCACTGAAACGGGTAGAGCCCCTTGGTCGGTATGGTATAGGTGCCTTGGTCATTTTCCCTGAGCACCTCGACGGCGCGGGCGATGGTTTCGTCGACAGCAAGAGATATCATCGGGGCGTTCGTACTTTCAGAATCGAAGGGGATCAAAGGGCGTTGGTGGTTTCGGGATCGAACCAGCGGATGCGATCGGGTTTGGGCGAAAGCCGCAAGTGATCGCCGACGGCGACCGTGGCATTCGATTCGAGGATGGCGCGGAACAGGCCGCCCTCGACGTCGCAGGTGACCAGCGTGTGCGGTCCGAGCGGCTCGACAACGCGCACGGTGGCGTTAATACCTTCGTTGCCGGCGTCCACATCCTCGGGGCGAATGGCGAATTCTATCGTCTGCTTGTCCGATTTGGGGCCGGGCAGCGTCAGCCCGGCGACGGTCCAACTGCCGTCGGCCGTCTTCGTCGCCGGGATGAAATTCATCGGCGGGTTGCCGATGAAGGAGCCGACGAAGCGGGCCGCCGGATTGCGGTAGACCTCTACCGGCGAGGCGGCCTGGACGATACGGCCCTGATGCATGACGGCGATGCGGTCGGCGAGGCTCATCGCCTCGACCTGGTCGTGGGTAACGTAGATGGTGGTGGTCTTGGACGCCGCGAGCACACCTTTGAGCTCGGCGCGCATTTCGAGCCGCAGCAGCGCGTCTAGGTTGGACAGCGGCTCGTCCATCAAGATCACGTCAGGCTCCATCGCCAGGGCCCGGGCCACAGCCACGCGTTGGCGCTGACCGCCGGAAAGCTGGCCCGAATAGCGCTTCAAAAGCTGTTCGATATGCATGAGCTCGGCGGTGCGGTTGACGCGCCCGTCGACCTCCTGCTGCGGCAGCTTCTTCATGCGCAGGCCGAAGGCGATATTCTCGAATACCGTCAGGTGCGGAAACACGGCGTAATTCTGGAACACCATAGCGATGCCGCGTTCGCGCGGCGGCAGATGGTCGACGCGACGGCCGCCGATCCAGACCTCGCCCTGGCTTGGCGTTTCCAGCCCGGCGACGATCCTCAGCAGCGTGGTCTTGCCGCAACCCGAGGCGCCAAGCAGCACCATGAATTCCTGGTCGGCGATGGTCAGGTCGATCGAATGCAGCGCGGTGAAGCCGCCGAAACGTTTTGCCACCTGCTTGATGACGATCTCAGCCATCGGCGTTCTCTTTTGTGCGCGTCATCGGTTGGCGATCCCCCACATGGCGAACAGATATTTGCGAACGGCGAAGATGAAGATCAGCGCCGGAATGACCAGTGCCGCGCCACCGGCAAATTTGAGGTAGAGCGGCGATTCGCCGAGGCTCTGCAACAGGAAGGCGGTCAGCGTCCGGTTCTCTATGGTGAGCACTGCGGCAGCAAACACCTCGTTCCAGGAGATGGTGAAGGCAAACACCGCCGACGCCGCGATGCCCGGCAGCGCCAGCGGCAGAATGACTTTTCGGAATGCCTGCAATCTCGTGCAGCCGAGCGTCCAGGCCGCCTCCTCCAGCTCGACGGGAATGCCGGAGAACAGCGAGAAGGTGATCAGCACCGCAAACGGCAGCGCCAGCGTGGTGTGGACCAGCGCCAGCCCGATCGCGGTGTCGTCGAGGCCGGTGCGGATGAACATCACCGCCAGCGGCAGCGCCAGCAGCGGCAGCGGGAAGGCGCGGGTCATCAGCACAAGGAAACGGAACGTTTCCTTGCCCGGGAATTCGAAGCGCGACAGCGCGTAGCCCGCGGGTGCGCCGAAGCCGATCGAGAGGAGCATCGTCAGCGTGGCGACGAGAACGGAGTTCCACAGCGCCTTGGCGACGCCGGCGAAATTGATGAAGAAAGAAAGGCTGCCGAAATCGAATGACGGGAAGAAGCGCTTGGGAAAGGCGGTCACCTCTTCCGGCGACGACAGCGCGTTGACGATCAACAGATAGATCGGCAGCAGCACCCAGACGCAAAGCAGGATGACCGTTGCGACCAGCAACCAGTTGCCGGCTTTGCGGGCCTCAGGCGCGGCAATCGAGAGCTCCGCGACAGTGCTCATATGCGAGTCTCCTTCGGCACACGCAGCACCCGCAGGAAGAACAGCGTGAAGCCGATCGAGATGGCGAGGATGAACAGCGCCATGGCGGCGGCGACATTGTGGTCCTGCAGCGTGAACTGCCAATTGTAGGTCTCGCCCATCAGCACCGGCAGATTGGTGCCGCCGAGTGCTGCAACCACGGCAAAGACCTCAAAGGCAAGGATGACGCGCAGGATGATCGCCGTCTGCAGGCTTGGGCGCAGCAGAGGCAGCGTGATCTTGATGAAGCGCTTCCACGGGCTAGCGCCAAAAACCTCCGCCGCCTCGTAGTATTCCCGGGGGATCAGCCCCATGCCTGCGACCAGAATGACCATCATGATGGCGGTCGCGCGCCAGATCTCGGCCAGCGCCACGGCGATGAAGATCGTCAGCTTGCTCTGGTAGCCGAGGAACATAACCGGCCTGTCGATGACGCCGAGATTGGAGAGCAAGGTGTTCAGGAAGCCGGACTGGTCGAAGATGGCGAGCCAGATCAGCCCGGCGGCGAGATCGGATATGCCGAGCGGAATAGCGAAGATGTAAAGCGCAGCGCTGCGCCCGGTTTCAAGCCGCGACACCACCGTTGCCATCAGCAGCGCCATCACCAGTTGGATCGGCACGACGATGGCGCTCAGCAGCAGCGTATTGCGGACAGTGACCGGAAACTTCCAGCTGCCCGCCATGGTGCGGAAATTGTCGAGCGTAAAGCCGCCGTCGCGGGTGAACGCCTCGAAGGCGACCAACACGAACGGGTAGAGGAAAAAGACACAGAGGAACAGCGTCGCCGGCGTCAGCAGCAGATAGGGCAGGGCCTTGCTGTGCATGGAGCGCTCTCTATTCGAAGCTTCAAAAGGGGTGGGCGCCCGGCGCGCTGGAAATCCGGACGCCCGGGAGGATTCTTAATCGACCGGGCAGGCGCCTTGCGAGGGCTTGTCGGGCGCCCAGCATGGCGCCTTTGCCTGGTCGATGATCGCCTTCAGCGCCGTCGCCTGTTCGTCGAGCACGCCGTGCACATCCTCGCCGCCGAGCACGATGCGCTCGAAGCTGTCGGTGTAGATCTGATTGAACTTGCCGCCGAGGCCGCCAAGTCCCATCGGCAGCAGCGCCGGCAACGCATCGGGAGCTCCGGTCATGGTGGCGATCACTGGGCTGAAGGCCTTCACCGAGGCCGGCATCTCGTCGGGCAGCTTGACGTCGACGATGGGAAAGAAGTTTGTCGCCTTCAGCGTCGCGATCTGGGTTTCCGGTTTCAGCATATAGGCGACCAGCGCCTTGGCCTTGTCCATGTCAGGCGAGGTCTTCGGGATAGCGACACCGGCCACCACCGGCATGTAGCCGCGGCCTGCCGGGCCAGCCGGCGCCGGGAAGGCGACAAACTCGTCGGGTTTCTGGTTGAAGGCGTCGGCGAGGCGCGCCACGTGATCGAATGCCACCCAGACTTCGCCGGTCAGCAGCGGCTCCTGCATGAAGGCATAGTTGGTCGAATTCGGGTTGGTGTATTGCCACAATTCCTTGAACTTGTTCCACGCCGTCTCGGCCTCCGCCGAGCGGAACTTCGTCACCATCGAGCCGGTATACGATGGAAGGAGAAAACCCTCGAAGAAACGGTGCTTCAGCCCTTTCGGGCCGGCCGGAAAACCGAATTTGGGCGAACCGGTCTTTTCAGCGATGTTTTTCGCCCACTCGATCAGTTGGTCATAAGTGATGGTGTTGAGATCGGTACCGGCCGGCAGATATTGCAGCGCCTGTTTGTTGGCCGCCATCAGAAAGGTGGCCTGCATCCATGGCAGGTACTTCTGCTCGCCGGTGCCGAGCATACCGAGCTTCTTGTAGGTCTCGTTGACCTTGACGCGACCGAGATCGATGCCAGAGAGATCGACAAGGTTCGCGCCGACGGTGGAGAAGTCTCCGTGCAGGCCGCCGAGCACGCCTATGGTGCCGGAACCGGCCTGCAGTTCGGCCTGAAGGCGGGTAAGCCAGGGCCCGTCCTCGGCGACCTGATAGTCGACCTGGCCGTCAAACCCGTTCAGCACTTCGCTGCGCATCTTCTGTGTCTCTTCCACTGGTCGCGCCTGTGTCGACCAGAACAACACCTGCTGGGCTTGTGCTGCGCCGGCAGCAAGCGACAACGCCAGCACCGCACCTGCCAATGTCCTCAACGCATTCATCGTCGTCTTCCTCCCTGGTTGTGCGCCGCTAAGGCGTCAGTTCCGTCCTGTGGGTGCCGGGCCATGGCTTGCCCGCGAGACAAGTGTCGGCCGGACCAGCCGCGTCAGTGGCGCGTCCGGCCTGTCGCCGATGACGGTCAGCAGCATCTCGCCGATCTCGCGCGCGCACCGGCGGATCGAGGCGTCGAAAGTGGTCAGCCCCGGCGGCGCATAGGCGGAGGCGGCTATGTTGTCGAAGCCGATCACCGAAAGGTCGCGAGGAATGGCAAGTCCGGCGCGCCCCGCCTCTTCCATCACAGTCAGCGCCAGCTCGTCGAACAGCGCGACAATCGCCGTCGGCCGCTCGGTGGCGTGCAGAAGCCGGATGATTGCCTGGATGCGGGCACCGCGATCGAAACGCGGCGCCGTCGCCACATCGAGCCTGACGGACGGATCGCCCCGGCGGGCGATCGCCGCGGCGAGCCCGTCCTGTCTGAGATGGCGAAATGTCATCGGCTCGGAAATCGTCACCAGGCCGAAATGGCGGTGTCCGAGATCGTAGAGCATGTCGAAGGCCTCGCCGAATGCGTGCGCGCCATCGGTATCGAGCCAATGGTAGGCAAAGTCGCCGTCGAGCACCCGGCCATGCGCGACGAACGGGAAATTGCGGTGACGCAGATAGGCAAGCCGCTCGTCGACCTCGGCGATGCGGGTGACGACGACCCCATCGGCGCGTCCGGATTCGACGACATGGCGAAGCACGGAAAGTTCCGACTGGCCCTGCGCCGCTGCGGCCAGGATCAGGTCGGAGCCGTGCGAAACCAACCCTTCGCCGAGCCCGGTGACGAATTCGCCGAGGAAGGAATCGACCAGATTGGGGCCGCGGATCGGAAGCACCATGCCGACAAAGCCGCTGCGGCCGGAGACCAGCGTGCGGGCTGCGGTGTTCGGCACATAGCCGGCCTGATGCGCAGCCTCGGTGACACGTTGGCGCGTTTTCAAGGCGATCTGCTCGTGACCGGCAAGGGCGCGCGAAACGGTGGTAATCGACAGGCCGAGCTGCGCAGCAAGTTCCTTGAGGGTGGTAACGCGGGCCGGCATCGTTCCTCCCGAACGAAGTTTGAAACGTTTGTAATCACTTCAAGCGAAATTGCAAACGTTTTAAATAGCGCGCGGTCGGTGTTGTTTCTTGCCCGTTGGTTAGCACGGCCCTATTCGGCCCCGGCCGGCAAGCTCCTGGCCGGAGATTTAAACGCAGCGGTTGCTTGACTCGGGCGACGCCTTGTGAAAAATTTTGCAGCAACTGATAAAAATATCAAAGGGCGGAAATGGTTGGTTTTGGCAACGGCCTGCTGCGCGACGATGAGACCGGAATGGCAGCCCGTGCCGCCTGGCTTCACTATGCCGGCGGCCTGACCCAGTCGGAGGTCGCCAAACGGCTTGGCCTGACCAGTCTCAAGGCGCATCGCCTGATCACCAAGGCCAATCAGGAAGGCCTGGTCAAAGTCTACATCGACGGCGAAGTCTCAGAATGCGTGGAGCTTGAGGATGAGTTGTCCGGCCGGTACGGCCTCGACTACTGCGAGGTGGTTCCGGACTTCGATGCCGAAGACCTGCCGCTCAAGGCGCTCGGCATTGCTGGCGCGCAGTTTCTTAAGCGCGAGATCGAACGCGGCGAAGAGGCGCTGATCGGCGTCGGCCACGGCCGCACGCTTGCCGCCTGCGTGGAATATCTGCCGCGCATATCGGCCGGCAGGATCCGTTTCGTCTCGCTGCTTGGCGGCCTGACGCGCAAGTTCTCGGCCAACCCGCATGACGTCATCCACCGCGTCGCCGAGCGGACTGGTGCGGAGGCCTATGTGATGCCCGTACCGATGTTCGCCAACACGGTCGAGGATCGAACAGTGTTGCTCGGGCAGAAAGGCGTCAGCGATGTCTTCGACCTCGCCAAGTCCGCCGACTTGCTCATCGCCGGCATCGGCACCGCCGAACGTGAGGCCTCGCTTGTCGCCACCGGTATGATCGAGAAGGGCGAGATGGAGGAGATCCGCCGCAACGGCGGTGTCGGCGAACTGCTCGGCCATTTCTTCGACGATGCCGGAAAGGCCGTTGCGACGACGCTTTCCGACCGGGCGCTGGCACTGGCGCGCGAAGACATCAGCAACCGCAGGATTGTCGCCGTCGCCGGCGGCAAGGTGAAGGTTCGCGCCATCAAGTCAGTGCTGGAGGGCCGTTATCTCAAAGGCTTGATAACCGACGAGCGGACGGCGCGATCGCTCGTGGAACAGACGCCGGTCGGGTAGCCGGGAACCATTTCGTTGAAACTACCCTGTGGAGGAGAAGAGAAATGCATGAGAAAGAGAAAGACCTCATCGACGCATTCCTGCGTGGACAAGTCGACCGCCGTGGGCTGATCAAGGGCCTCGGTGCAATGGGCCTTGCCGCCAGCACCGCCGGCACACTGCTCAATTTCGGGCAGACCCGCGCCCTGGCGGCTGATTTCGACTGGCAGGCGCATAAGGGCAAAACCATCAAGCTGTTGCTCAACAAGCATCCTTACGCCGATGCGATGATCGCCAACCTCGACAATTTCAAGAAGCTGACCGGCATGGAAGTCGTCTATGACGTATTCCCGGAAGACGTCTATTTCGACAAGGTTACCGCCGCGCTGTCGGCCAGCTCGCCCGAATACGATGCCTTCATGACCGGCGCCTACATGACCTGGACCTACGGCCCGGCCGGCTGGATCACCGACCTCAACGAATGGATCAAGGATCCGGCCAAGACCAACCCGAAATATGCCTGGGACGACTTCCTGCCAGGCGTCAAGAACTCCTGCGCCTGGAACGGCCAGCCGGGCGGCGCGCTCGGTTCGGCGGACGCCAAGCAATGGTGCATTCCGTGGGGCTTCGAGCAGAACAATATCACCTACAACAAGGGCATGTTCGACAAGGTCGGCGTCAGCGTTCCCGGCAATATGGATGAGATGGTCGCTACGGCGGCGAAGCTCACCAAGGACGTCGGCGGTGGCGTCTACGGCATCGGCGTGCGCGGCTCGCGCTCCTGGGCAACGATCCACCCGGGCTTCCTGTCGGCCTACGCCAATTTCGACCAGAAGGACCTGAACGTCTCGGCTGACGGCAAGCTGTCGGCCGCGATGAACACCGCCGAATCCAAGGCTTTCCACAAGCAGTGGGTCCAGATGATCCAGGAGAGCGGCCCGAAGGACTGGTCGACCTACACCTGGTACCAGGTCGGCACCGATCTCGGTGCAGGTGCTTCGGCGATGATTTACGACGCCGACATCCTTGGCTACTTCATGAATGGCGGCGACAACAAGATGGCCGGCAAGCTCGCCTTTTCGGCATTCAAGGCCAATCCTGCCGCCAAGGCGCCGACGCCCAATATCTGGATCTGGTCGCTGTCGATGTCCAACTTCTCCAAGGACAAGGACGCAACCTGGTACTTCATGCAATGGGCATCCGGACCCGAGCATGCATTGTTCGGTGCGACCAAGATGGACTTCGTCAATCCGGTTCGTCAGTCGGTCTGGAACGACGAGATGTTCCGCGAGAAGCTGAACAAGAGCTATCCGGGTTATGTCGAGATGTTCGACGT
The DNA here is from genome assembly GCF_040320905.1 of Mesorhizobium sp. M0590. Classification (NCBI taxonomy): domain Bacteria; kingdom Pseudomonadati; phylum Pseudomonadota; class Alphaproteobacteria; order Hyphomicrobiales; family Phyllobacteriaceae; genus Mesorhizobium; species Mesorhizobium sp. M0590. The sequence goes on along the minus strand of NZ_JAMYQN010000005.1, from coordinate 87,464 downwards.
CTCGGCGCCGGGCGCCAGCATCAAGTTCACCCCGCAGCCGCTGTTCTTCGATCTCACCACCGAATGGGCGGCGACGCTGCAGAAGATGGTGGCCAAGGAAGTGCCGGTCGACGAGGGCCTCGACAAGCTGGCCGAGAGCATCAACAGCCAGCTCAAGGAAGCCGGGCTCGGCTAAGCCGCGGCCAAGGCTGACCCGTCCGCGGGCCAGCCTTTGAGATGTGATACGTTTGCGACGCGGTCCCGAAAGGTGCCGCCTGCTCGCCCGACCGGCCGCCTTGCTCCCTTGGGCGGCCGGGACGGCGAAGCAACAGGATGACGGAGCAGCCGATGACTGCGGCGACAATACAAAGAAACAGGCCGTCGGGCTTCAGGATCAGCAAGCGGGTGCTGCCCTATCTCCTCAGCCTGCCGGCCCTGCTGGTCTGCATCGGCATCCTGATCCCGTTCCTGACGTCGGTGATCTATTCGTTCCAGCGCTACCGGTTGAGCCAACCCTGGGCGCGGCAGTTCAACTGGGGCGACAACTATATCTCTTTCTTCACCGATCCGAAGTTCTGGAACACGTTGCAGGTGTCGCTGCTCTACGCCGGCATCACCGTCGTGCTCGAGCTGCTTCTCGGTCTCGGCATCGCCATGCTGCTGCAGAAGCGCTCGACGCTGAACAACTTCATCTCGATCATGCTGCTGATGCCGCTGATGACGGCGCCGGCGCTCGCCGCGCTGATGTGGAAGCTGATGACCAATCCCGGTTTCGGCGTGCTCAGCTATCTCGCCAGCCTGATCGGGTTGCAGGATTTCCGCTGGGCCTCGTCTCCGTCGACGGCGCTGCTCACCGTCGTGCTCGTCGACATTTGGGTCTACACGCCCTTCATCATGATCCTGCTGCTTGCAGGCCTGCGCAGCCTGCCGACGCAGCCCTTCGAGGCGGCAGCACTCGACGGCGTGCCACGCAGCTTCGTCTTCTTCCGCATCACACTGCCGATGCTGACCCCCTACATCCTGACGGCGACCCTGTTCCGCCTGCTTGATTCCATCCAGCAGTTCGACATCATCTACGCCATGACGCAGGGCGGTCCGGGCGACACGCTGACCGTGTTCCAGGTCGAGGCCTATCTCAATTTCTTCCAGTCGACCAATGTCGGCCGCTCGGCGGCACTGATGATCATCCTGTGGGCGATCACCTATTTCCTCTCGAACATTTTCATCAAGAACTGGCTGCGGCTGCGCGAACGCGCCCGCGGCCAGGCATAGGAGGCTGGCGTGGAACACACCTCGCTTCTCGAACGCATCCTGCGCGGCATTGCCCTGGCGCTGGTCGTGATCTTCTTCATGTTCCCGATCGTCTGGATCCTGATGATGTCGTTCCAGACCAACGAGACAATCCTGCGGATTCCGCCGCAGCTTGTCTTCGAGCCGACGCTCGCCAACTACACTGCCTTGATCACCGGCAAGCTGATGACGGCGGCCGGCACGCTCGATATCGCCTTCATGCGCAACCTCTGGAATTCCGTCTTCCTGTCGGTCACCTCGGTTGCCGTCGCGTTGCTGCTCGGCGTTCCGGCGGCCTACGCCTTTGCGCGGCACAAATTCCGCGGCTCGGAGGACATTGCCTTTACGCTGCTGTCGTTCCGGTTTGCGCCGGCGCTGCTGGTGCTCCTGCCGCTCACCCTCTATTTCCAGAAGCTCGGGCTGGCCAACACCTATATCGGGCTGATCTGGGTCTATCAGCTGATCTGCCTGCCGTTGATCCTGTGGATCGTGCGCGGCTATTTCGAGGACATTCCCGCCGACATCGAATACGCCTACCGCATTGCCGGACATTCCTGGTTTGCCACCTTCCGCAAGATCGCGCTGCCGCTCGCCGGCCCAGGCATTGCCGCTGCCGGTCTGCTCGCCTTCATCTTTGCCTGGAACAATTTCGTTTTTGCGCTGGTGCTCGCCTCGGCCGACAAGCAGCCGGTGACGGTCGGCGCGCTCGCCTTCATCACCTCCTCGGGCATCCAGTACGGCCAGATCTCGGCGGCGATCGTGCTGTCGATCACGCCAACGCTGGCGCTCGCGCTCTATGCGCAACGCTATCTCGTCGAAGGCCTGTCGCTTGGCGCGGTGAAAGGATAGTCCGATGGCAAGCCTCGAACTGCGAAACATCGTCAAGCGCTATAAAAGCCAGACTGTTCTCGACAATCTGTCGCTGACCGTCGCCGACGGCGAAACGCTGGTCCTGTTCGGGCCGTCCGGCGCCGGCAAGACCGTGCTGCTGCGGCTGGTGGCCGGCGTCATCGACCCCGACGAGGGAAAGATACTCATCGGCGGCGAGGACATGACCGATCTCGACGCCGAGTTCCGCGGCGTCGGCATGGCATTTCAGAACTTCGCGCTGTTCCCGCATATGACGGCGTTCGATAACATTGCGACGCCGCTGCAGGCGAAGCACTCATCGCAAGGCACGATAAAGACCGGCGTCGAGAGCGTCGCCAAGCTGTTGAAAATCGGCCATGTGCTCAGCCACAAGCCACGGGCGCTGTCCAACGGCCAGAAGCAACGCACCGCACTTGCCCGCGCCCTGGTCGGCTCGCCGCCGCTGCTGCTGCTCGATGATCCCTTGCGCAACGTCGATGCCAAATTGCGCTTCGAAATGCGGCTGGAATTGCCAAGACTGCTGGCGGATCGTGGCGCGACCGTCATCTATGTCACCCAGGACTACAAGGAAGCGATGGCGCTCGGCGACCGCATCGCGGTGATGTCGCAGGGCGTCGTCAAACAGCTCGGCACGCCCGAGCAGATCTATCGCGAGCCGGCCAACGTCGAGATTGCCCGGCTGTTCGGCGACCCGACCATCAACCTTCTGGACGTCAAGCCGGCGCGGGACGCCAAGGGCATCTATGTCGGCCTGTCCAACGTCCAGGTCCATCTTGCCGGCGCGCATGAGGCGGCGGTCGGCCGCGACTGCGTGATCGGGCTGCGGCCGGAGGCGCTGGCGTTTGTCGATGAACGCACGCCCGGCGCCATCCCGGTGACGGTCGAGGCCGAGACGCCGCTCAACGAGAAGATCGTCACGCTGGTGCGCACCGTGCGCGGCCGTGAAATCCTGGTTTCGCGTCCGTCCGGGACACCGGGCCAATCCGAGGGCAAGGTCTACATCGCCGTCGACAGCAAAAGCGCCCTGCTGTTCGATCGCACAAGCGGCGAGCGCATCGGCTCGAAAAACGTCGTCAATTTGCGCAGTGGAGAAGCGGCATGAGCCCGAGCGCAATCACCGTTTCGGGCGTCGACAAGTTCTACGGCCCGATTGATCGCGGCGTGCACGCCGTCAAGAACCTGACGATGGAAATCGCCAAGGGCGAGATCGTGGCGCTGCTCGGCTCGTCCGGCTGCGGCAAGACGTCGACGTTGCGCATGATCGCAGGCTTCGAAGAGGTCTCGCGCGGTAGCATCTCGGTTGCCGGCCGCAAAGTGCACATGCTGCCTCCGGTCAAGCGCAACGTCGCGATGGCCTTCGAGGGCTATTCGCTCTATCCGCCGCTGACCGTGCGCGAGAACATGGCCTTCGCCCTCAAGGCTGCCAGGCTGGCGAAGAGTGCGGTCGATGCAAAGGTTGCCAATATCGCCAAGTTGCTTGAGATCGAGGACATTCTCGAGCGCTATCCGAGCTCGATCTCCGGTGGCCAGCAGCAGCGCGCCAGCCTCGGCCGGGCGCTGATCCGCGAGGCCGACCTGCATCTGCTGGACGAGCCGATGGGCCAGCTCGAGCCGCAGCTTCGCGCCGTGCTGCGCGGCCGCATCAAGCATTTCATCAAGGAGCGCGGCCTGACCGCGATCCTGGTCACCCACGACCAGACCGAGGCCAATGCGCTGGCCGACCGCATCGCCGTCATGGAGGGCGGCGTGCTGCAGCAGTTCGATACGCCTGACAGGCTCAAGGAGCGGCCGGCAAACCTGTTCACCGGCACCTTCGTTGGCGAGCCGCCGATGAATGTCTTCGAGGCCTATGTCGGCACGGCTGCCGGCAAGATCAGTCTCAAGCTGCCCGACGGGCTTTCGCTCGACTACGACAAGGATGCGTTCAGCGGCCCGGTTCGCGACGAATTGCTCAACCGGCAGCGCGTCGTCATCGGCGTCAGGCCCTATGCGGTCCGCCGCTCGAAGGATGGTGTGCCGGCGACGGTTTCGGCCAATCAATGGCTCGGCGACCAGACCCATATCGCCGCCGATTTCGCCGGCGGTTCGCTGGTCCTGGTCGAACATGACCGAACCCGCTTGGAGCTTGGCGCGCCGATCAAGATCAGCATCGATCCGAAAAACCTTCACGTCTTCGATCAGGCGAGCGGCAATGCCATTTCGCACGGCACGGAGCTTGCTTGATGCAGGATGTGCTGATCGGCATCGACGCCGGCACGTCTGTCATAAAATCCGTCGCCTTCGACACGGCGGGCAGGCAGATCGCGTCCGCCGCGCTGCCCAATAAATACGAGACACTGCCGGGCGGCGGCGCCGAGCAGGACCTGACACGCACCTGGGCCGATACCGCGACGACCTTGCGCGAGCTTGCCGATAAGGTGCCGGATCTCGCCAGCCGGACCATTGCCATCGCCGTGACCGGGCAGGGCGACGGTACCTGGCTGATCGACAAGGATGGCGAGCCGGTTGCCAAGGGCTGGCTGTGGCTCGACGCGCGCGCTGCCGCGGTCGTCGAGGAGATCCGCGCGCGGCCGGAGGACCGGCTGCGCTTCGAAAAGACCGGCAGCGGGCTCGCTGCCTGCCAGCAGGGATCGCAGTTCGTGTTCATGAAGCGCCACATGCCCGCGATGCTTGCCAATGCAGCGACGGCGTTCCACTGCAAGGACTGGCTCTATTTCAAGTTGACCGGCCACCGCGCCACCGACCCGTCCGAGGGCACCTTCACCTTCGGCGACTTCCGCACGCGCGGCTATTGCGATGATGTGCTCGAGGTACTCGGCGTCACCGATCTCCGGCATCTGTTGCCGCCCATCGTCGATGGCACCAGGCAAAGCACCTCGCTGTCGGTGGCAGCAGCCGATGCGACTGGCCTGCTCGCCGGCACACCGGTCGTTCTGGCCTATGTCGATGTCGCCTGCACGGCGCTCGGCGCCGGCCTGTTCGATCGCGAACGCAAGCCGGGATGCTCGATCATCGGCTCCACCGGAATGCATATGCGGCTTGCCGAAACGCCGGACGAGGTTCTGCTCAACGAGGCTGCAACCGGCTACACGATGACGATGCCGGCACCCGGCGTCTTTGCGCAGATGCAGTCGAACATGGCGGCAACGCTCAATATCGACTGGGTCCTTGGCCTCGCCTCCGGCATTCTCGCCTCGCAAGGTATTACGCGGACCAATGGCGAGATGATCGCGCTGGTCGACCAGTGGATATCGTCGTCCGAGCCAGGCTCGCTGCTCTACCAGCCCTATGTCTCGGAGGCCGGCGAGCGCGGGCCGTTCGTCGATGCCAATGCCAGGGCCGGCTTCATCGGCATTTCGTCCAGGCACGGCTATGCCGACATGGTCCGCGCGGTGTTCGAGGGGCTGGCTTTCGCGGCACGCGATTGCTACGCCGCCATGGGGCCACTGCCCAAGGAAATCCGCCTGACCGGCGGAGCGGCCAGGAGCCCGGCTCTGCGCAAGATCCTGGGTGCTGCGGTCGGAGCCGACATTCGCACCAGCGAACGCGAGGAGGCCGGTGCTGCGGGCGCCGCAATGATTGCTGCGGTCTGCGTCGGCCAATACGCATCGATGGACGATTGCGTCAGCGAATGGGTCACGCCTTTGCTCCGTACGGCCGAACCCAGCGATCGGAAACTTGCCGCTGCCTATGAGGCGATGGCTCCGTCCTACACATTGGCGCATGAGGCGCTGCGGCCGGTCTGGCGCTCGATGGCCGCGTCCAGGCAAACCGACGTGAATTGAGAAGAGCATGCCCAAGAAAATTGCGATCATCGGCGACCGCTTCATGCTTCCGGAAGTGTTTCGCGAGAAAATCGAGGCGGCCTGCGGCGACAATCTCGACATCCGCAGCATTGAGACCGCTTGGCCCGACGAGCCGATGCAATTCGGCAATGCCGCGCTTGGTCTGGACAAGGTCAAGGAGTATTTCGGCGATCCCGACGAGGTGGTGGATTTCATCGGCGACGCCGAAATCTTCGTCACCCAGCTTGCGCCGCTCTCCGAAAGCATGATGCAGCGCCTGCCCACGCTCAAGCTGGTTGCGGTCTCGCGCGGCGGACCGATCAACATCGACATGGCCGCCGCCAAGGCCCACGGCATTACCGTTGTCAATGTGCCCGGCCGCAATGCCAGCGCCGTAGCCGAGTTCACCATCGGCGCCATTCTCGCCGAAACGCGGCTGATCCGCGTCGGCCACGAAGCCTTGCGCAAGGGCGAGTGGCGCGGCGATCTCTACCGCGCCGACCGTACCGGCCGCGAGCTCAACGAAATGACCGTCGGCGTCATCGGCTACGGCAATATCGGCACCAGGCTGGTACGGCTGCTGCGCGCCTTCGGCTGCCGCATCCTGGTCTGCGATCCCTATGTGCAATTGAACGCCGAGGACCGCAATGCCGGGGTCGAACTGGTTGCGCTGGACGATCTCCTATCGCGCTCCGATGTGGTCACGCTGCATTCCCGGGTCACCGAGGAGACGCGCGGCCTGATCGGCAAGGACGCCATCGCCCGGATGAAGCCCGGCGTGATCTTCGTCAATACCGCGCGCGGACCGCTGGTCGACTACGATGCGCTCTACGAGGCGCTCGTCTCGGGACACATCGGCAGTGCTATGCTGGAGACGTTCGCCGTCGAGCCAGTGCCTGCCGACTGGCCGCTGTTGCAACTGCCGAACGTGACGCTGACGCCGCATATCGCCGGCGCGTCGGTACGCACCGTGACCTACGCGGCCGAGCAGGCGGCCGAGGAAGTGCGCCGCTTCATCGCCGGTCTGCCTCCGGTCAATCCATGCTGACGACAGGGCATAGAGCGAGATGAGCGGTGAAACCGAAATCGTCGACCTCTTCGTCATCGGCGGCGGCGTCAATGGCGCCGGTATCGCGCGCGATGCGGCAGGCCGGGGGCTGTCGGTCATTCTTTGCGAAAAAGACGATCTCGCCGAGGGCACCAGTTCGCGATCGGGAAAGCTCGTTCATGGCGGTTTGCGCTATCTCGAATATTACGAGTTCCGCTTGGTGCGGGAGGCGCTGATCGAACGCGAGGTGCTGCTCGAATCCGCGCCGCACATCATCTGGCCGATGCGCTTCGTGCTGCCGCACAGCCCCGATGACCGGCCGGCCTGGCTGGTCCGGCTCGGCCTGTTCCTCTACGACCATCTTGGCGGCCGCAAGCGGCTGCCGGCCACGCGTACGCTCGACCTGCGCACCGCGCACGAAGGCGCGCCGATCAAGGACGCCTTCAAGCGCGGCTTCGAATATTCTGACTGCTGGGTCGATGACGCTCGCCTGGTCGTCATCGACGCGCTCGACGCCGCTGAGCGCGGAGCCAGGATATTCACCCGCACCGCCTGCATAGCCGCCCGTCGCGAAAACGGCCTGTGGTCGATCGAGATGCGCGACGGTCGAACCGGCGTCAGGACCACAGTCCGGGCACGGGCGCTGATCAACGCCGCCGGACCCTGGGTCGACGACGTCATCAACCGCGTCGCCGGCCAGAATTCCAGGCGCAACGTGCGCCTGGTCAAGGGCAGCCACATCGTCGTGCCAAAATTCTGGGAAGGGCGGCAGGCCTATCTCGTTCAGAACAGCGACAAGCGGGTGATCTTCATCAATCCCTATCAGAACGATCTGGCGCTGATCGGCACCACTGACATTCCCTATGACGGGCGGCCGGAGGACGTGACCGCCGATGCGAGCGAGATCGATTACCTGATCAAGGCAGTCAATCGCTACTTCAAGCGCCAGCTCGCACGAAGCGACGTCGTCTACTCGTTTTCCGGCGTCAGGCCGCTCTATGACGACAATGCCGACAATCCGAGCGCGGTGACCCGCGATTACATATTCGAACTCGACGCACCGGCTGGGCAGGCGCCGCTGCTTTCGGTCTTCGGCGGCAAGATCACCACCTTCCGCAAATTGGCCGAGCACGCGCTCGACCGTATCGCCCCGTTCTTTCCGAAAATGGGCAAGCCGTGGACCTCGAAAGGGCACCTGCCGGGCGGCGATATCGCCAATGCCGATTTCGAGCAGTTTCTGGGCGACCTCGGCCATGAATTTCCCTGGATGCCGGCATCGCTGGTCAAGCATTACGGCAGGCTCTACGGCACAAGGACGCGCGATCTGGTCGGCGCGGCCACCTCGCTCGCCGAACTGGGCCGGCGCTTCGGCAAGGATTTTTTCGAGCGCGAAGCCAATTACCTGTTCGAGCATGAATGGGCCGAGACCGCCGCCGATATTCTCGAAAGGCGCACCAAGCACGGCCTGCATCTGTCCGCCGCGGAAAGAACCGCCTTCGAGGACTGGTGCTCGAGCCGGCTGGCAAAGGCCGGCTGATGGCCTTTACGCTTTCGCTCAACACCAATCCGCTGGTCAACCGCTTTGCGGAGCCGGACGACCTGATCGACGCGATCGCCTATCAGATCGGTATCAGGGACGTCCAACTCACCCATGAATTCGTCAATCCCGGCTGGCCGGCGGCGACGATCGCCAAATTCGTCCGCCTGTTCCGCTCCGCGCTCAACCGCACCGGTGTGCGCGTGACCTCCGCGATGACCGGCCCTTACGGCCGGCTCAATCATTTCGGCCATCCCGATGCCGACGTGCGGCGCTACTACGTCGACTGGTTCAAGACCTTTTCAGAAGTTTCGGCCGAGCTCGGCGCCGCGGGCATGGGCACGCAATTCGCGATCTTCACCCACCGGGATTACGACAATCCTGAACGTCGCGCGCGGCTTTTCGACATCGCGCTGGAATGCTGGCGCGAGGTCGCCGAGCATGCCAAAGCAGCCGGCTTGACCTACCTGTTCTGGGAGCCGATGTCGGTCGGCCGCGAATTCGGCCATACGATCGAAAGCTGCCGGGCACTGCAGCGCGAGATCGAAGCGGCCGGCATGGCCGTCCCGCTCAAGATGATGGTCGACATCGACCATGGCGACGTGACCTCGAGCAATCCGGCGGACACCGACCCTTATGCCTGGGCCGAAGCCTTTCCCAGGCAATCGCCGATCATCCACGTCAAGCAGTCGTCGATGAACAAGGGCGGCCATTGGCCGTTCACTGCGACCTACAACAACGACGGCCGTATCACGCCGGAAAAGCTCCTTCAGACAGTGCGTCGCGGCGGCGGCGTCGACAACGAGATCTGCCTGGAATTGTCGTTCCGCGAGCGCGAGCCCGTCGACCACGAGGTCATCGCCATGATCCGCGAGTCGGTCGACTACTGGGCACCATTTATCGAGACCGGCAGGGCCGATCTCTTGCCGCGAGCATGATCGGATGAGCAGGAGCTGAGGCAGCTCCTGCTCAGAACCGGAATACGTCAGCCAAATTTCGGATCGAGGCTTCCGGACTTGTAGCGCTTGGCCATTTCCGACAGCGGCAGCGGCTTGATCTTCGGTGCGTTGCCGGCGGTGCCGAACTGCTCGAAGCGCTCCTTGCACAGCTTCCGCATCGCGGCCATTGCCGGCGTCAGATATTTGCGCGGATCGAATTCGCTCGGGTTCTCGGTCAGCACCTTGCGGATTGCGCCGGTCAGCGCCATGCGGTTGTCGGTATCGATATTGATCTTGCGCACCCCGTGCTTGATGCCGCGCTGGATCTCTTCGACCGGCACGCCCCATGTCGGCTTCATCTGGCCGCCATATTTGTTGATGATCTCCTGCAACTCCTCTGGCACCGAGGACGAGCCGTGCATGACGAGATGCATGCTCGGCAGACGGCGGTGGATTTCCTCGATGACGTTCATGGCCAGCACAGCGCCGTCCGGCTTGCGGCTGAACTTGTAGGCGCCGTGGCTGGTGCCCATGGCGACGGCCAGCGCATCGACACGGGTGTCGCGCACGAATTGTTCGGCCTGCACCGGGTCGGTCAGCAGCTGGTCGTGGCTGATGACGCCCTCGACGCCATGGCCGTCTTCCTGCTCGCCGCCGCCCATCTCAAGCGATCCAAGGACGCCGATCTCGCCTTCCACCGAGACGCCGCCCCAATGCGCCATGTCGACGACGCGGCGGGTGATGCCGGAATTATAGGCGTAGTCGGCCGGCGTCTTGCCGTCTTCCCTCAGCGATCCGTCCATCATCACGGAGGTGAAGCCGTGCTGGATCGCGGTGACGCAGGTCGCTTCGTTGTTGCCATGGTCGAGATGCATGCAGACCGGGATATCGGGATGGATTTCGACCAGCGCGTCGATCAGCTTGGCCAGCACCACATCGTTGGCGTAGGCTCGCGCGCCGCGGCTCGCCTGCAGGATAACCGGCGATTTGGTCTCCTCGGCTGCCTCCATGATGGCGAGGCCCTGTTCCATATTGTTCATGTTGAAGGCAGGCACGCCGTAGCCGTATTCGGCGGCATGATCGAGCAATTGTCTCAGTGTGATGCGAGCCACTCAGTAGTCTCCCGTATCCGGTTTCGAGCCAGTGTTTGCGGGCCGTTCGGTTGTCGTCGAGCCCCTGATGCTTCTGGCCGGATTTCCGCGGCACCGCAACCGCTGGGCGCTCGGCCGGCAGCAATTCTTGTTACAGGACGCGAGCAGAAGCGTCATGATATCCCATGGAGATATAACATTATCACAAAAAATTTGGTGGCTTGTGCGACGTTTGCTGTTATATCTCGGAACCGGATTGCACGAGGAAGCCGCGGAAATGAAGAGCGACGGCCGTCGGCAAGGCATCATGGATTTTCTGATGGACATCGGCACCGCCAGTGTCGACGATCTTGCCTCACGCTTCGGCGTGTCAAAGATGACTGTCCACCGCGACCTCGACGAGCTCGAGGAAAGCGGCTTCCTGCGCAAGGTGCGCGGCGGCGCCTCGATCCAGCCGAGCAGCCTTTTCGAGAGCGATTTCCGCTACCGCCAGCGGCTGGCCGGCGACGAAAAGAAGCGCATCGCCGCCGCTGCCGTGACGATGATCGAACCGGGTCAGACGGTGATCATCGACGACGGCTCAACCGCGGGCGGCGTTGCTCGGCATCTTGCCGATCTGCGTCCGCTGACGGTGATCTCGAACAATCTGGCTGTCATCCAGGATTTGGCGGGCGTTGCCGGCATCAACCTGATTGCGCTCGGCGGCCAATACAACAAGAAGTTTCACGGCTTCTTCGGCCTGCTCGCCGAGGACACGCTGAAATCATTGCGCGCCGATGTCGCGTTCCTGTCGTCATCGGCCATCCATGGTGCCTCTGCCTTTCACCAGGATCAGGAAGTGGTCCAGACCAAACGGCTGATGATGGCCGCAGCAGCGCGCAAATATCTGCTGGTCGATCATGGGAAATTCGGCCGCACTGCCTTGCACTTCCTGACAGATCTCAAGGCCTTTGACACGGTCTTCACCGGCCGCGAGCCGCAGCCGCAGATGCGCGCCGCGCTGGATGGTGCCGGCGTTTCGCTGACAGTGATCGCAGAATAGGAGGGCACGCATGGTTTATTGGGTCGGCACCAGCTGGAAAATGAACAAGACGCTCGCCGAGGCGATGGCTTTCGCCGAGGCGCTGGCGGAGTTCGTCCCCGGTTTCGACGAGCGCATCCAGCCTTTCGTCATCCCGCCCTTCACGGCGATCCGCGAGGTCAAGAAAGCGCTGTCGCCGACGCGCATCAAGGTCGGCGCGCAGAACATGCATTGGACCGACGCCGGCGCCTGGACCGGCGAGATCTCGCCGGTCATGCTGAAAGACTGCGGGCTCGACATGGTCGAGCTCGGCCACAGCGAACGGCGCGAGCATTTCGGCGAGACCGACAAGGCTGTCGGGCTGAAGACTGCGGCGGCGGTGAAGCACGGTCTCGTGCCACTCATCTGCGTCGGCGAGACCTTGGCTCAACGCGACAGCGGGCAGGCCGCTGCGGTGCTGGCCTTGCAGGTGCACGGCGCGCTGCAGTTTCTCGAAGGCGCGGCGAAGGCGGCGACGATCCTGTTTGCCTATGAGCCCGTCTGGGCGATCGGCGACAAGGGCGTGCCGGCCAGTTCGGACTATGCCGACAGGCAGCAGGCGCTAATCAAGAAAATCGCACGCGACCTGCTGCCGATGGTGCCGCCGGTGCTTTATGGCGGCAGCGTCAATCCGCAAAATGCCGCCGAACTGGTCGGCCAGCCCAACATCGACGGCTTGTTCATCGGCCGCTCGGCCTGGCAGGCGGACGGCTATGTCGACATCCTCAAGCGCGCCTCGGCGGCGATCTGAATCATCAAACAGGAAGGAAACGGAACATGAAAATTGCCATTGGAGCTGATAGCGCCGGCAAGCCGCTGCTCGACGTCATTGCCGCTCACCTCGCTACCAAGCCCGGCCTCACGGTTAGCGACCTCAGCCAGTCGGGCTACTATGCCGACCTGTCACAGAAGCTCGCGCAGACCATCCTGGACGGCGAAAACGATCGCGGCATCCTGTTTTGCGGCACCGGCATCGGCGTATCCATATCCGCCAACAAGGTGCCCGGCATTCGCGCCGCACTCACCCACGACACCTATTCGGCAGAGCGCGCCGCGAAATCCAACAACGCCCAGATCATCACCATGGGCGCGCGCGTCATCGGCCCGGAACTGGCCAAGTCGATCGTCGACGCCTGGCTCGCATCGGAATTCGATGAGAAGGGACCATCGGCCGGCAATGTCCAGGCCATCGACAGGCTCGACGCGGCGAAGCGGGGCTAAGCCAGACTGTTCCGCATCGCCCTGATGATCGTCACGGCCGACGCGGCGCCGGGGTCCATATGCCCGAGCGAGCGCTCGCCGAGCCGCGATGAGCGGCCCTTGGCGGCGATCATGTCCTTGGTCGCCTCGGCACCTCGTTCGGCCGCTGCAAGTGCAGCCTCCAGGCTCTCGGACAGGCTCTTGCCGGCTTCCTGCGCGGCACCCGCTGCTTGCGCCGCCGGCAGCCAGGCGTCGACCATGGTCTTTTCGCCGAGCTCGGCCTTGCCGCGATCCTGGATGCCTTGCGCCATCGCCCGGAGCATGGCGATGATGTCAGCGTCCTCCAGAATTGCCTTGCCTTTGACGGCGGCGGCACCGCGCATGAAGGCGGTCGCATAGAGCGGGCCTGACGAGGCGCCGACCGCGTTGAGGAAGGATTTCGCCGCAGTGTTGAGCAGCGCCGTCGGCTCGGTCGCCGCGAGGTCGAGTTGCGCTAGTGCATCGCGCGCAGCACTGAAGCCTAGTGCCATGGCGATGCCATGGTCGGCGTCGCCGATGACGCCGTCGAGTTGGCAGAGCCTGTCCTTGTCGGCGTCGATCGCCGCCGCGATCTCATCGAACATTCTTTTCAAGCCGACTGAATCGATCGAGGTCATGATGCTTTCTCAGCCGGCGCGGAACATGGCGCAGTCGCAAGGATGGTCGAGCATCGCCTGCAACTCGCCGTCGAGATGCATCAGCGTCACCGAGGCGCCGGCCATTTCGAGAGAGGTGCAGTAATTGCCGACCCAGGTCGCGTGGACGGAAACGCCGATCTCGTCGAGCCTCTGCTTGACCCGCCGATTCATGATGTAGAGTTCCATCAGCGGCGTCGAGCCGAGCGAATCGACCAGCACCGCGACCTTGTCGCCGCGCGCCGGCGCCATCTCGTCGAGGATATTGTCCAGCATCTCGTCTGTGATCTCGTCGGCGGTTTTCAATTTTCCGCGCGCGATGCCTGGCTCGCCATGGATGCCCATGCCGATCTCCATCTCGTCCGGTCCGATCTCGAAATTGGGCCGGCGGGTCTGCGGCAACGAGCAGGGCGACAGCGCCACGCCCATGGTGAAGGTGTGATCGTTGGCCTTCCTGGCGATGCGCTCGCACTCGTCGAAAGAGAGCATTCGGTCGCAGGCGGCACCGGCGGCCTTGAAGATGAAGAAATTGCCGGCGACGCCGCGTCGCTTCTGCCTCTGGTCGCGTGGCGCCGAGGCGACATCGTCGGTGGTCAGCACGGTACGCACCTCGATGTCGTCCATTGCCGCCATTTCGGCGGCCATGTCGAAGTTCATCACGTCGCCGGCATAGTTGCCGTACATGAACAGCACGCCGGCGCCACCGCTGGCCGCCTTGGCGCATTCGAGGATCGGGTCCGGCGGCGGCGAGGCGAAGACATTGCCGATCGCGGCCGCGTCAGCCAGCCCCTTGCCGACGAAGCCGAGGAAGGTCGGCTCATGGCCCGAGCCGCCGCCGATGACAAGGCCGACCTTGTCTGGGCGCGGTCCGTCGCGGGCGATAATGGCGCGCGGACTGCCGTCCGCGCTTCTGAGGTGGCGCGGATGCGCAGCCAGGATGCCCTCCAGCATCTCGTCGACGGAGCGATTGCCGTCATTGATGATCTTCTTGGTCTGCACCGGCATCCTCCTGCTTCGTGAGATACTACAGCGCCTTACCGGGATTTCCACCCGGCGGTGGAGGTTTCACGCCGCGATGTGTTCGCGTGCTGCCAGCAGTTGCACGCAGGCACTGGCCGCCTCTTTGCCCTTGACCTTGAAATGCTCGAAGAAGAAGCGGTGATGGTCCGCGCTGTCATGGTAGTTGTGCGGCGTCAGCACCGCCGAAAGCACCGGCACGCCAGTCGACAATTGCACATTCATCATCCCGTCGATGACCGCGCTTGCAACAAACTCGTGCCGGTAGATGCCGCCATTGACGACGAACGCGGCGCCGAGGATAGCGGCATAGCGGCCGGTCACGGCAAGCGTCTTTGCATGCAGGGGAATCTCATAAGCGCCAGGCACATCGAAGACATCGACGGCAAAGCGTTTCTCTCCGAGAACCGCCAGTTCCGCCTCGAATGCTTCAACGCATTGGTCGACGATATCGGCATGCCAACGCGCGCGAATGACGGCAACGCGGATCGTTTCATAGTCGTTGTGGGAATGCTGATTCATGGGTCCATCCTTCCGTTTCGAACCAGAATCAGGACGCACGATACGGAGTCCGAACCGCGAAAGCGGACCGTCTTCCATTTCGTTCTCTTCCATCCGGACTGTGACCGTCGGCTCCGGAATCACACCGGATCTGCTGACCCCTCCGGCTAACCGGAAAGCGCTCGCGGGCTTGGGCCCTTACCGCCGGTGGGGACTTTCACCCCGCCCTGAGAACATTGACGGCGTTTGTATGGAAGGGCCGGAAAGCGCTGTCAACCACCGGCGTCGTCGTCGATGGCGCAGAAATAGCGATTCGTTTCGACCTGGTCACCGTTGAGGGCGAGGGAGGAGAGCGTCAAATGGCGATCACCGGTAAGGCAGGCAGCACCTTGTCCAAGGTGATGGGAAATTCACGCACTCGCACGCCGGCCGCGTTGTAAACGGCGTTGGCGACAGCAGCCCCCGCACCGCACACGCCGAGCTCGCCGAGACCCTTTGCGCCAAGCGGGTTGGCCTTGTCGTCGTCTTCCTCGAGGAAGGCGACCTCCATATCGGGGACATCGCCATTGACCGGCACATGATACTCGGCAAGATCGTGATTGACGAAGTGGCCGTAGCGCGGGTCGAGCACCGTCTGCTCCATCAGCGCTGCACCGATCCCCCAGGTCATGCCGCCGATGATTTGCGAGCGCGCGGTCTTGGCGTTGAGGATACGGCCCGCGCCGATCACAGCCAGCATCCGGCGCATCCGGATTTCACCGGTATCGCAATCGACAGCGACCTCTGCGAAATGCGCGCCATAGGAATGCTGCGAATAGGTCTTGTATGACTGGGTGGTGGCGCCCGCGGCTACGGAGCCTTCGGCTTCGAGCCCGTCGGGAGAGATCCCTCGGATAAGATCGGCCAGGCTCGCCGATCGCTGGCCGACCCTGACCTCGCCGTCGGCAAAGCTTGCCTCGGTGGCGTTCGCGCCGCGCAACGGCGAGGCTTCGTTCGACTGCGCCGCCTCCAGGATCCGTTCCTTGAGGACGTTGCACGCATTATACAAGGCCGAACCCGCACTTGCTGCGCCCCAGGACCCGCCGGAGCCGGCGGTACGCGGGAAGCGGCTGTCGCCGAGCTCCACCTTGACGGACGAGATCGGCAGGCCGAGGCTCTCGGCGGCAATCTGGGTCAGGATCGTATAGGTGCCGGTCCCAATATCGGTCATGTCGAGCCGCGCCGTCACCCGACAGTCCCGGTCGATCGCAACCCGCGCCGTCGCCGCGCCGATATAGTTCGGACGGATCGCCGCCGCCATGCCGTGGCCGATAAGCTTGCGGCCCTCCCGAGTTCGGCCCGGTGTCGGGTTTCTCCGCTCCCAGCCGAAACGGCGGGCGCCTTCCTCCATGCAGGCGACGAGATTGCGGGTGGAGAACGGCACGCCGCGCTCGGGATCCTGTGCCGGTTCGTTGCGGATCCTGAGTTCGATCGGGTCCAGACCGGCGCGCTCGGCGAGCTCATCCATGGCGCATTCGAAAGCCAGCATGCCGGGCGCTTCGCCGGGCGAGCGCATCCATTCGCCGCGGTTGATGTCCAGCGGAACCAGGCGATGGCGGGTGAGACGGTTCGGCGCGGCGTAGAGCGAGCGCGCAAAAACTGCCGTTTGTTCGCAGTACTCCTCGAAGCTGGACGTTGCGGACCAGACATCGTGCGCGATCCCGGTGAGCCGCCCGTCAGTGTCCGCGCCGAGACGTACCTGTTGGACCATCTCTGCGCGATGACCGGCATTGGCGAACATCTGTTGTCGCGTCAGCGCGATCTTCACGGGGCGCTGCAGCACCTGCGCTGCAAGTGCGGCCAGGATCGTGTCGGCATGGGCAATCAGCTTGGAACCGAAGCCTCCGCCGATGAAGGGGCTGACGATGCGCACTCGCTCGAGCGGGATGCGAAGCGTGCTGGCGACCCCGGCCCGGAAGTTCGCGAGGGTCTGCGCCGATGTACGGATCGTCAGCTCGTTGCCTGACCAGGCAGCAAGCGTCGCATGCGGCTCCATCGGATTGTGATGTTCGAAGGGGGTCCCGTAGGTGGAATCGATCTTGATCGGCGCCGTCGCAAAGGCGCGCTCGAAGTCGCCGACCACGCTGTCGGTCTCGAAGCCGGCATTGGTCCGCTTTGGCGCGTAGGCGTCGGCGATATGTCCCGGTAGATCGTAGAGGCCCGGCTCCTCGTCATAGCGTACTCTGATGAGGCCCGCAGCAGCGCGTGCCGCCTCGAACGTCTCCGCAACGACCAGCGCGACCGGCTCGTCGTAATACCGTACTCGATCGCTGTTGAGCGCGGGCCGGGGGCGCGTGAAGACCTCCGGCACCGTTGGCGTGACCGTTGGGCCGAAATCCGGCTGGGCCGGCGCATTGCGGTGCGTGATGACGAGCAGCACTGCCGGCGCCCGTTCGGCTTCGGTCGTGTCGATCTCGGCGATGCGGCCCTTGGCGACGGAGGCGCCGAGAATGTAGCCATAGGCTGTACCATCCAGCTCATTCTCGTAAGCGTATGTGGCGCCGCCCGTCACTTTGAGCGGACCGTCGATGCGGTCGATCGGCCTCCCGATGATGCCAGCATCGGCACGAGGTTTCATCCTTGAATGGGTGGCGGAGCCGGGCAGTCCGGGTATGGTCTCGTTCACAAGTCACCTAAAGATTTTTCATCTGGAGTTCGGAAGCATCGAGGCCGCGACGACGCCGCTTCCTCGCACCTTTATGTTCGTCGCGCGGCGGCCGGAGCTCACGCGGCGATCTCGCCGAAATACTCGCGAAATTCGACCAGCCTCCCTGTCGGGCCGGCCCGGATGAGGATCGCATGCAGGCCAGTGTAGGGCGCGCCACCGATTGTCCCGCTCCCGCGGTCGCAGACGATGACCCAGTCGGCGGCGAAGAGCTTGAGATCGACGGTCGATTTCGTGATCCTGTTTCCCTGCGCCTGATGCGCGGCGGTCCAGGCTGCGAGTGCCCGCTTGCCTTCCGGTGGTCCGTGTCGGCCTCGTTGCTCGCCGACAGGGAATTGGAAGGTCATCGTCTCATCGCAACAATCAAGGAATGCCGTCCAGTCGCCAGAGGCCCAGCCGGCAAAGAAGGCGTCGACGGCGGCCTCGAGCCCGTGACGAGCTCCCGGGTCGGATGTGGCGCCCCAAGCTGCTGCGGCAGAAACAAAAAGGCCGCCACCCGCGGCGGCAACGGCGCGTCGCGTGAGTTTCATATCGATCTCCTGCTCGTCGCCTGCATCTGGGAACCGCTGTTCGGGGTCGTCGTCTCTGTCATCGTGTCACCTCACGCACTCTCGACGGCAGCAGCGAGCGTGTGCCGCATCGTCCGTTTCGCCAGCGGGATCTTGAAATCATTGGCGCCATGCCCGACGGCTCCGGCGAGCGCGGCTTCGGCGGCGTCGCTAAAGGCGCCGTCGGATGCCGCCGCTCCTGCCAGCGTCCGCTCCGCCTCCGTCGCGCGCCATGGCTTGGCTGCCACGCCGCCCATGGCGATCCGAGCGCTTCGGATACGGTCGCCGCTTTTCTCGACGATTGCTGCCACCGACACCAGCGCGAAGGCGTAGGAAGCACGGTCGCGCACCTTGCGGTAAACCTGTCGGCCGGGTGGCGGCGGCGGCAGGGTAACCGCGACGACCATTTCGCCGTGGCCGAGCACGGTCTCCACCTGGGGCATCGTCTCGGGCAATCGATGGAAATCGCCGATCGGGGTCGTACGGGTCTCGCCGCCGGGCGAGACGGTCTCGATCCTGGCGTCGAGCCCGGACATGGCGACCGCCATGTCAGAAGGATGGACCGCGATGCAGGCTTCGCTCGCGCCGAGTACGGCGTGCATGCGGTTGAAGCCCTGAAGTGCCGCGCAGCCCGAACCCGGCTGGCGCTTGTTGCAGGGCATGTTGCGGTCGTAGAAATAGGGGCAGCGCGTGCGCTGCAGGAGATTGCCGCTGGTCGAGGCCTTGTTGCGTATCTGGCCGGACGCTCCCGCCAGCAGCGCTTGCGTGAGCATCGGGTAGCGCGACCTTACCCGCGGGTCGGCGGCGAGATTGCTATTGCGGACCTGGGCGCCGACCCGAAGCCCGCCTTCCGCCGTCTCCTCGATCCGATCAAGGGGCAGCCGGCTGATGTCGACGAGATGCGCTGGGCGCTCGATCTCGAGCTTCATCAGGTCGAGCAGGTTGGTGCCGCCGCAGATGAACTTGGCGTCCGGCCGGGCCGCAACCGCGGCCGCCGCCTGCTCAGCACTCGTCGCACGTTCATAAGTGAAGGACTGCATTGCTCATGTCTCCTCTGCCGCGTCGCGGATTGCAGCGACAATGTTCGGATAGGCGGCGCAACGGCAGATGTTGCCGCTCATCCGCTCGCGGATCTCGGCATCGGTGAGAGCGACGGAAGCCGCTGCCACGTCGGCGCTCGCATGGCTTGGCCAGCCGGCCCGCGCCTCGCCCAGCATGCCAACCGCCGAGCAGATCTGGCCTGGCGTACAGTAGCCGCACTGGAAACCGTCGCGGGCGACGAAGGCGGCCTGGACCGGATGCAGCCGGTCACCCTCGGCAAGGCCCTCGACCGTGGTGATCTCGTCGCCTTCATGCATTGCGGCAAGCGTCAGGCAGGAATTGATCCGGCGCCCATCGACGAGCACCGTGCATGCGCCGCACTGGCCGTGGTCGCAGCCCTTCTTCGAGCCGGTGAGGCCGAGATGGTTGCGCAGGGCGTCGAGCAGCGTCGTCCGCGGGTCGAGCTCGACGGCAAGATCCTTCGCGTTGATCCGTAACGACATCGTCATCGTCGGTAGCGGCGAGGACGATGCAGCCGCCGTGACGGCCTCGACCGGCTCGGCGTCAACCGGTAGTCCGGTAGCCAGGAGCACCCCGGTCGCAACACCGCCTTCCAATACCATCCGACGCGTCGGCCCGCTCCTGTTGTCCGTTTTGGCCATGCATGATCTCCCAGCCGCAATGAAGCGCAGACGGCAACTTGACCCGAGCGAACCCTCGGGTTCTGTCACCCAACGACACTGGAGGTGGGAGTGCGGGCGGCGGCTTTCTTTCAAGAAACCGGCGGCACTATCAGGATTCTGGAGAAGAATTCACCCGATAGGCACGAGGCGTAATGCCCCTCAGACGTCGGAAGGTCGTGGTGAAGTGGCTCTGGCTTGAGAAGCCGAGCCGAAAGGCAATGACACCGATCGACAAACCCGTTTCGCGCAGCAGCGCCTCCGCTCGCCGCACCCGTTCCTCGATCACATAGGCGTAGGGTGCAAGGCCGGTCGTCGCCTTGAAGCGACGCGCAAAACTGTCGACGGCCATGCCCGCGGCGGCTGCCAGCTCGCTTAGCGAAATGTCGGAATTCATATGCGCATCGATGTAATCCCGAACGCGACCAAGTGCCCGGCGGCTGAGACAGCCGTGACGTACAAACCGCGGTTGCTCCCGGCTCAGGTTGGCCACGCGGAGACTGACGAGGGCGACCAGATGCTCGACATAGGCGGTGTCTGGCTTGTGGCCGAGTGCCATCTCGTCACGAAGCGAACTCAGCAGCGTGGCGACGACCGCGTCTTTCTTGTTTACCAGTATAGGCAGCTTCCTCAGGCGTTCGCATCCGGGAAGCCCGATATCGGGATCGATCCACAGGGCTGAATAGGAGAGGTTTACATCGCGATAGAAGCCCTGTCGTTCCGCGCCTGCCGGGACGAAGGTGAGGGCTCCGGGACGGTCCATTCCGTCGTAAAGGGATCGTGCCTCGTGCCGGATGGATGTATGGGACGTGCCGCCTTCTTCGGTCAGCACGATCAGATGATGAGGGGCTGTCCAGCGGAGCTCCGCCTCCCGGCACGCCCACCGCCGGTTGTCGAAGACGATCGAGGAGCTGACCCATGACGCGGTTTGCAGGGGCTCCGACTTCTCGTCCTGGCTCCGAACCCGTCCGTCACCAAGCAACGGTCTGAATGACATCGCGGTATCCCGCTGGTTCACTCGCCGAGCCGTGGGCAACCCCGGCTTCGAGCGTTGGGCGCCGCCCCGCCGCTACGCATACGGCCGTCCATGTGGGACAGGCAACGGGCGTTTTTAACCGTGCCGTGTTCAAGAAATCGTGAGATCAGGCAAATCCGGAGCGCCCTCTCGGCAAAGCGGATCATCCGCGCTCGGGAAACATCGCCCTCAGGCCTTCGCGCGAGGCCGTAGCGACACCGCGTTCGGTGATCAAGCCGGTGACCAGCCGCGCCGGCGTCACGTCGAAGGCCGGATTGGCCGCCGGCGTGGCTTCCGGCGATACGCGGACCTGGGCGATCTCGCCGGAAGCGGTCTTGCCCCAGACCAGTGAGACCTCGTCGGGCGAGCGCTGTTCGATCGGGATGTCGGCCAGCCCGTCGCCCACGGTCCAGTCGATCGTCGGCGACGGCAGCGCGACATAGAACGGCACGTCGTTGTCGTCGGCGGCGAGCGCCTTGAGATAGGTACCGATCTTATTGCAGACATCGCCGTCGGCGGTGGTCCTGTCGGTGCCGACGACGACCATGTCGATCTGGCCGCGCTGCATCAGATGGCCGCCGGCATTGTCGACGATCAGCGTATGCGGCACGCCGTGGCCGGCCATCTCCCAGGCGGTCAATTGGGCACCCTGGTTGCGGGGTCGTGTTTCGTCGACATAGACATGGACTGGAATGCCGGCTTCCGTCGCCAGATAGATCGGCGCGGTGGCGGTGCCGTAGTCGACCGTGGCCAGCCACCCGGCGTTGCAGTGGGTCAGGATATTGACCGGTTCGCCCGGCTGCTTGCGCGCCGCGATCGCCTTGATGATTTCGAGCCCATGGGCGCCGATGGCGCGGTTGAGGCCGACATCCTCGTCGGCGATCTCGCCGGCACGCCGATAGGCAGCCGCGGCACGTTCTGCCAGGGGAAGCGTCAGCAGGAAGCGCTGCATTTCGTTCAGCGCCCAGCGCAAATTGATCGCCGTCGGGCGCGTTTCGTGCAAGGTTGCCCAGACGGCGTCGAGTGCTGCATCCGACGGATCGTCGGCCATCTGCATGGCGACGCCATAGGCCGCGGTGACGCCGATCAGCGGCGCCCCGCGCACCCACATGTCGCGGATTGCCGTGGCGATGCCGGCGACGGTATCGATCTTTTCGACGCGGAAATCATGCGGCAGCCAGCGCTGGTCGATGATCTCCACCGAACGCCCGTCGTCACTCGGCCAGATGGTGCGGTAGTGGCGGTCGCCGACGTTCAAATCCTGCTCTCCCGTTCGATCAGCGCGGCCAACCGGTTGACCTCGTCGATGCTGTGGATCTGGCGCCGGTTGACGGCGAGGTGACGGCCGAATTTCAGCGCCTTAGCCTCACATCTGGCGCGCAGATCCGGCTCGGCAATGGTCTCGAAATCGGCATTGTGGGCAAGGCCGAGAATTCGCCGGTGAACCTCGACGCCGGCAAAGCCGAGCAGATCGGTCCAGATCGAATGCAGCATGTGGTCTAGCGCCTGCTCGGCGCCAAGCCTGTCGCCCTGATCTTCGAACAGGCTCTTCTGGTAGAGCATGCCGGTACGCTCGGTTCGCCACAGATGCGAGAACTCGGCGCGAAACACCGACCATGTCTCGACCGTAACGCCGAGCAGATAGTCACGCACGGCGTCGCGGCTTCCGTCCTGTTCATGGCCGCGCTGCGAGAAGAACGCCATCCAGAAATTGGCGAGCAGCATGCCGACGTCGAAGGCGATCGGCCCGTAGAAGGCGAATTCCGGGTCGATCATCCTCGTTTCGGTGTCGGTGACCATGATCGAGCCGGAATGCAGGTCGCCATGCAGCAGCGTCTCGGCATTGGCAGCGAAGATGTGCTTCATGCGCTGCGCCTCGACCTTGAGGTCGCGGTCGGCGCGCAGCTCGGCGACAATGCCATCGAGCTGCGGGCTGGTGTGCCGGTTCATCTTGGCATCGAAATACGGATCCGAGAAAACCAGGTTCTCGGTGATGTCGCAGAGTTCGACATTGTCGGCGAACAGTGCCAGATCGGCCTTGCGGTCCTTGGTCGCCATATGCAGGTCGGAGCCGCGAAACAACGTGCGGGCCATGAACAAGCCGATGTCTGTCGCGATGTTGGGCAATTGCCGGCCTTCGATCAGCGCCCGCCGCAGGATAATGTGCGGCGACAGATACTCCATGATGATCAGCGCCTGGCCTTCGTCGAAGTGATAGATATCGGGCACCGAACCCGGCGCCCGCGCCTGTTGCCGCGTCAGCGCATGGTATTCGAAGAAGGAGCGTTTTAGCGGCAGCGGCCAGCTGTCGCCGACCAGCCGGACGTAGGGCAGGGCCTGCTTGACGACGGCCGCACCCTCAGCACCCTCGACGATGAACACCAGGTTCAGATTGCCGTCGCCGACTTCACGAACCTTCCACTGGCTTGTATCCTTGCCGATCTGCGAACACAGGGGCTCGTTGGCACCGAGACGGCCCGCCAGTGTCTCGACCGACAGTGCTTCGAACGGCGATTTCCCAGTCATCCTCACCTCCCGCTCATGTGCTCCGATGATAGCGGAGCCAACGCGGTCAGGCCAAGCTAGGAAGCCTGCTGGCAATTGTCAATCGTGTTGACAATTGCCGATATAGCCCATAGCGTCATGGTCAGGGAGGAACGAATGGGCAATGATGCCGTGTTCCGCGTCGACGGCCTGAGGAAATCCTTTGGCCATATCGAGGTGCTTGGCGGCGTCTCGCTCGAATTGCATGCCGGCGAAGTGACCGTGCTGATGGGCGCCAACGGCGCCGGCAAATCCACCCTCGTCAAGATCATCAGTGGCGTCTACGACCATGGCGGCGGCTCGATGTCGCTTGCCGGTCACGAGTTCGACCCGAAAACGCCGGCGGAGGCGATCCGCGCCGGCGTCGTCACCGTCCACCAGAACATCAATGACGGTGTCGTCGCCGACCTTGACGTCGCCACCAATCTTACCCTCGACAGGTTGAGCGGCAGCGGCGTGCCGACCCTGTTTAATCCAGGCCGGGTGCGTCGCGAGGCAAAGGCGGTGGCCGACCGCATGGGACTGGCCATCGACCTCAAGGCCCGGATCAGCGATCTTTCTCTGGCCGACCGCCAGATGGTGGCGATCGCCCGCGCCATGGCGCACCGGCCGAAAGTGCTGATCCTCGACGAGCCGACTTCCTCGCTGTCCAGCGCCGAGGCCGACCGGCTGTTCGCATTGCTCGACCGGCTTCGCCAGCAAGGCGTGGCCATCCTCTACATTTCGCACCGTATGTCTGACATCAGGCGGCTTGCCGATCGCATCATTTCGATGCGCGATGGGGTCATCTCAGGCATCTTCGACAAGAAGCCGCTGGATTACGAAGGTGCGGTCAACGCCATGCTCGGCCGTAAGATCCAGCTCGAGCGGATCGTCGCCAGGAATTCGGCCAAAGCAATTTTCACTGCCGACGCGCTGCGGATTGCTGAAGGCGCCAGGCCGATCTCGCTGACGCTCGGCGATGGCGAGGTCGTTGCCATCACCGGCCTTGTCGGTGTCGGCAAGACCGCGCTCGCCGAGACGCTGTTCGGCCTGCGCCAGCCGCTGGCCGGGACCATGGTGCTGAACGGGAAACCTTATGCTCCGGCATCGACCGGCGAAGCGATTGCCGCCGGTGTGTTTCTCGTCGCCAAGGACCGGGGCGAAAACGGCATCGTCGGCGACTTCAACATCCAGGAGAATATCAGCCTGCCGTTCCACAGCCGCATGTCGCGTCTCGGTGTTCTCAAACGCCGTATCGAACGCGCCATTGCCCGCCAGCAGATCCAGGAGTTGGGCATCGTCTGCCGCTCGGAGAGGGACGAGATGGCGTCGCTTTCCGGCGGCAATCAGCAGAAGGTGATGGTCGCCCGCTGGATGTCGCAGGCGGCAAGGCTTTTCATCCTCGACGAGCCCTTTCAGGGCGTCGACATTTCGGCCAGGCGCGACATCGCCGCCAAGCTGCGGGCCAGCGCCCACGGCCGCGCGACGCTGCTGTTCGTCACCGAACTCGACGAAGCCCTGGAGACGGCCGATCGCATCCTGGTGATGTCGGAGCAGACGATCGTCGGCGAGCACCGCAATACCGATGTCGATCTCGAGCGTCTGCTGGCCGAAGTGGCGGGCGGGCCGTCGCACAGCGCAGCCTGACGGCGGGAAGACGATGAGAATTGGAATGGAGAGGGCATGAATTCGGGTTGGATAAAGATGGTGCCAGCGTGCGGGAGCGCTGAATGATCCTGCGCGACAATGCTATTCGCTACGGCTTCATCGTTCTGTTGTTCGGGCTGATCGCCTATTTCGCTGTTGCCGCCGATGGTTTCGTCTCGCCGCAAAGCGCCGTCTTCATCTTCCAGTCGGTCGCCATCACCGGCGTTCTGGCGCTCGGCGTCACCGCCACGCTGGTCGTCGGCGGCTTCGACCTGTCGATCGGCTCGGTCGCCACCAGCGCCATGATGGCGGCTGCCTATGTCATGGTGGTGCTGGAGCAGAACGCCGTCATGGCGGTCGTCATCTGTCTTGTGATCGGCGCCGTGGTCGGCCTGATCAATGGCTGGCTGATCGTCTATATGCGGGTGCCGGACCTTTTGGCGACGCTCGGCATGATGTTCCTGCTTGTCGGCCTGCAGCGCATACCGACCGAGGGCCGTTCGATCGCCACTGGCATGACCATGCCCGACGGCTCGGTCGCCAACGGCAGCTTCGGCGCCGCCTTTCTGGCGCTTGGCCGCCATCGCTTCGATTTCTTCATCCCGAACCTCATTCCGGTGTCGGTCGTCGTCCTGCTCGTGCTGGCGGTGCTGATCTGGTTCTTTCTCGAATACACCCGTTTCGGGCGCATGATGTATGCGGTCGGCAGCAACGAACGCGCCGCAGAACTCGCCGGCGCGCCTGTCAAGGCATACAAAATCTGGGCCTATGTGATTTCGGGAGTTTTTGCCTCGATCGGCGGCATTTTGCTCGCTGCCCGGCTTGGACGCGGCGACATCGCCTCGGGTAATAATCTATTGCTCGACGCGGTGGCTGCGGCACTCATCGGTTACGCGGTTCTCGGCGCCGCCAAGCCGAACGCCTTCGGCACGGCTGTCGGCGCGGTGTTTGTCGGCGTGCTGCTGCAGGGCCTGACGATGATGAACGCGCCTTACTACACGCAGGATTTCGTCAAGGGCGTGGTTCTCGTGGTCGCCCTTGTCTTTACCTTCGCCCTGTCCGGCAGGGGCAGGAGATAGGGTTCGACCGGGTCACATTTTGGGTTCAACAAGTGGAGGAAGCGACGTGAACATCACAAGAAGACTTTTGGGGAAGGCAGCGCTCGGGCTCGCCGGCGCAACATTGCTGATGCAGTTGCCGGCGATGGCGCAGGACAGGCCGGCGCCGTTCGACAAGCCGGGCGCTGTCAAGATAGCGCTGGTCCGCTATCTCTCGACCGGCGACTTCTTCCAGGCGTATTTGTCCGGCGTCGAGGCGCAGGCCAAGGCACTCGGCGTCGACCTGCGCGTGCTCGACAGCCGCCAGGACGCGGCGCTTCAGGCGGACATGGTCGACCAGGCCATCGCGCTCGGCGTCCAAGGCATCATCATCCAGCACGGACTGACGGAATCGATGAAGGACGCCGCCCAGCGCGCGGTCGAGGCCGGCATCAAGGTCGTCGCCTTCGACGTCAATGTCGAAAACCCCAAGATCCCGCAGATCGAGCAATCCGACCGCGACCTCGCGCGCCTGGCGCTCGAACAGGCGGTCAAGGACAATGGCGAGAGCTGGAAGGCCGGCTATGTCTATGTCGCCGGCATCGCCCCACTCGACCGCCGCAACGAGACCTGGGTCGAATTCAAGAAGAAATATTCGGGCATCGATGAAGTTGCCATGTTCGGCACGCTCGACAACCCGATCGCCAATTCGGTCGCCAACCAGGCCCGTTCGGTGCTATCGGCCCATCCCGACATCAAGGTGATGTTCGCGCCCTATGACGAATTCGCCAAAGGCGTGAAGATCGCCGTCGACGAGGCCGGGTTGAACAAGGACATCAAGATCTATTCGGCCGACATCTCTACCTCGGACATCGCGGCGATGCGCGAGCCGGACAGCGCCTGGGCGGCAACCGCCGCCACCAACCCGGCCGTCGTCGGCCAGGTCTCGGTGCGTGCGCTGGCGCAGCTGTTGGCCGGTGAAGATCCCGGCCACAACGTCATTGTACCGCCGACGCTGATCACCCAGAAGGACCTCGTCGACAAGGACATCAAGAACATGGAAGACCTCTCGGCCAAGCTGCCGCAATTCGCCCATGCCGATGTTGCGATGCCGACCTGGATGCCGAACCCGAACGCCAAATAGCTATCGGCTGCGAGCAAAGGAATGGCCGTCTGCAGCAGCTTGTTGCAGGCGGCCTTTTTGTCGAAGATGTCTGGCGTGCCGGACCGCCGAATTGCAATTGTCGCAGCCAGCGGTTTTGCAGGACGATTGGACGGTTGAACCCAGGATTCGGCGGGTAGATGGAGGCGCAGGCGGTAAGAGAGGAAAGTCCGACCGGCATCGTCGCCGGAACATTTTTTCGATGCTCGCAGGCCACCACGGGCGTTGTGGTGTTGGGCGGATCGAGTGGCCGTGTTGATGTCGGGCGCGCGCGGCTCTTTGCAGATGCGGGTACGTCGGCCTTGGCGCTGCAGTGGATTGGCGGCGAGGGCCAGGTTCCCGGAATATGTGAGGTTCCCCTGGAAACGTTCTTTGCGGCAACCGATTATCTCATTGAAACAGGGTGCCGTCGCATCGTCTATGTGGGCACGTCCAAGGGTGCCGAGGCGTCATTGCTTGCCGCGGTCCATGACCAGCGAATTGATGCAGTGGTCGCGATTAGCCCGTCATCCGTAGTTTGGGGAAATATCGGTGCGGGCCGGGATGGTGTCAGCTGGCCTGAACGATCCTCATGGTCGCTCGACGGCATCGCGCTGCCGTTTGTGCCGACAAATCCAGATTGGACACGAGAGTATGTGGATGGCTTAGTATCTTACAGGGGGCTTTTCGAAAATTGTTTGAAAACCTTCAAGCAGAAATCAAAGGCGGCGACGATCCCTGTTGAGACCGCATCGGCCGAGATTCTGCTCGTCGCGGGTGGCGACGATGCACTATGGCCCTCTCTACCGTTCGCGAAACATATCGTTCAGCGGTGCGGCGAAGCAGGTAAGGTCACTCATCTCATTTCGTCGCCGGATGCGGGTCACCGCATTCTCTTGCCAGGCGAAAATACCCCACGCTCGACATTGCACGCACACGGAGGCAATGACGAGGCCGATTCAAAGCTGGGCCGAAAGGCTTGGGAAGGCATCCGAGAACTACTTTAGCAAAATTCTCAAATGCGCACCTGTCTCGGCTACTCGTTGAACAGATCGGAATGTGAGCCGGTGCGAGCAAGCTGTAGCTCGTCACCGGCAACACGATAGATCAAGAGCCAGTCCGGTTCCATGTGAGCGTCACGATAGCCTTTCCAATCGCCCTTGAGGGGGTGGTCCTTGTAAGTCGCCGGTAGATCATTCTCGGCGAGCAGAAGGCCTAGCAGTTCGCGCAATTTACCAAGGTCTTTGCCGCGCTTCTCCGCACGTTTCACGTCCCGGCGGAATTGCCCGGAGCGAACGGGCGTCAGCACGTCAGATGCCCAGATCCTTGAACAACTCATCGGCCGAGGCGAAGCGCTTGCCCTTGCCACGCTCCAATTCCGTCATCGCCTTCCGAGTGGTTGCGTTCGGCACTTTCACCGGAAAGGGAAACTCCTTGTCGGCGGCGACGCGGACCAGCAGCAGACGGATGGCGTCGGAAACGGACAATCCCATCGCCGCCAACGCTTCCGTTGCCTGATCCTTTGTCGCCGTATCTATCCGAGCACGGACGACGGTACCCGTTGCCATATCGTGACTCCTTGAGATTTGGCCACAATGTAGCTACAAAATACCAATTTCGCAAGTGTGATCCCCGATCACGCCTACCGCAGCGCCGCCGCGATGTTGCCGCCATCGACTGTCGTCACATCGGCGGTGGTCCGCTCGGCCAGCGCCTGATGCAGGAAGGCTTGGGCGACGTCTTCGGCCGTCACTTCCTGCCCGAGCAGGTTGCCGGACATGTACTCCTTCGCCGACACGCCGCGCGCGCCCGAGCGGCTGGTGATCATGGCATCGGTCAACAGCCCCGAACGGATGCGGTCGGCGTTGACGGCATTGGAGCGGATGCCATGCGCGCCGTAGTCGAGCGCATATTGCCTGGACAGGAACAGCGTTGCCGCCTTGGGAATGCCATAGGCGCCGAACTTCGGCCCCGGATTGACCGCCTGCTTGGAGGTGTTGAACAACAGCACGCCGCCGGTGCCCTGTTCCAGCATGATGCGCACGGCATTCTGCGCCGCCGACTGATGGGCGAAGAAATTGAGTTCGAAGCTTTTGCGCAAGGTGGCGTCGTCGAGCTCGCCGATCCGGCCCTCCCAGGCAGCACCGGCATTGGACACGAGAATGTCGAGGCCGCCGTAGACGTCGACCGCTTTGTCGAAGGCGGCGCGCATCTGCGCCGGATCGGTGATGTCGGCGCCAATGCCGATCGAATTGTTACCGGCCTTTTTTGCCGCCTCGGCAGCCCTTGCCGCATCGAGATCGACGACGACCGCATGGGCACCGTTGTCGGCGAACAGCTTTGCCGTGGCAGCACCGATCGCGCCGGCGCCCCCGGTGACCAGCATCACCTGGCCGGTCAGCGGCTTCGGCTTGTTGGCGGCGAGCTTGGCCTGTTCGAGCGACCAGTATTCGAGCGGGAACAGGTCGGCTTTGGAGAGCGGGCGGAAATCGCCGACGGCTTCGGCGCCGCGTACCGCCTCGATCCACATTTCGCCGACGTCCGAGGCAATCTTCGCATCCTTCAGCGTGCGGCCGTGGCCGAACATGCCGAGGCCGGGCACCAGCGTCAGCCGCGGCATCGGGTCGAGCATGGTGCGCTTCACGTCGTCGAGCGCATCATTGGTTTCGAAATAGGCGCGATAGTCCTTGGCGAATTTCTCGACATGCTGGCGGATGACGGATTTGTAGTCGCCGACCTTGTCCGCGTCGGGCGCCGGCAGTGCCATCGGTCCGGTTTTGATGCGGATCGACAGGTCGGGTGTCGACACGCCGCGCCCGGCATAGTCGGCAATTTTTGCCGAATTGATGAAATCGACGATCGCATCCGAGGTGCGGAAATCGCTGATCATCCGATCGAAGCGGCCTTCGCCGCGTGCCACCGCCACCGCGCCGCGCAGCATCGGCGCAATCTCCGCAGGCTTCGCCAGCCTGGCCGGCAGTGCCACTTTTTCGGTGCGCGGCTTGCCGTTCCCGGCGATGAAATCCTCGGCGACGTTCACATAATGGATCATCCGGTCATAGGCCTGCCTGGCATCGTCGCCGAAGGTGAAGATGCCGTGCTTGTCTAGGATCAGGCCTTCGACCGTCGGATCGGCGTCGAATACGTCGGCGGCCGCCTTGGCCAGATCGAAGCCCGGCATGATGTAAGGCACGAAGCCCATCTTTTCGCCGAACACCTTCCGGCTCAGCGCCTCGCTGTCCTCCTGGTCGACGATGGCGAGGATCGCCGTCGAATGCGTGTGGTCGACGAATTTGTGCGGCAGGAAGGCGTGCAGCAGCGTCTCGACCGACGGATTGGGCGAGGACGGATCGATGAGGTTCGCCCGCTGCAGCGCGACCATGTCCTCGTCGGAGAGCTTCTTGAGCGACCGCGCCTTCAACAGCGCGCCGAGCTTGACCGCCGGCAGGCCCTGCGGCTCGATGACGCCCATGTCCCAGCCGCTGCCCTTGACGCAGAGCACGTCCCATTCGTCGCCGACGAGATCGGTGGCCCTGGTCTTGCACGAGGTGTTGCCGCCGCCATGCAGGACGAGCCGCGGCTCGCCGCCCAGCAGCCTGGTCGTGTAGACGCGCAGCGCCAGGTCGCGGGCCACACCCTTCTTTGCATAGTCGGCGACCAGCTTCTCCGCCTCGCCGTCATTCCACAGGTTCTTCATGTCAGCTTCGTCCGATTTCTCTTTTGTTGTGAACAGGAATACCGCGACGCCTTGATGACAATGCGTCGGCGGCTGAAACTAGGTATCAGGCGACCTCTTCTGCTGCTGCTCCGGCATGGTCGAGCAGCCGTCGCGCCATGCGCGCGCCTACGACGAGATGGGTGCAGAGCCCGCCGGCGATCGCCGCGACGAGCGGTTCGAACTTGCTCTCTTCCTGCACCACCACAAGGCGCTTTCCGATCTGGCGCAGCGATGACAGCTCTGCCGAAATCAGCCGGCGGTTGTAGCTGCAGTCGAGCGCCTGGCCTCGGGCGTCGATGATCTGCCCGGCAATGACGCCGGCCGCACCCGCCTTGCGCAATACAGCCATTTCGCTTGGCGTCAGCGCGCCGCATTTGACCAGATGGCTGTCGGTGTCCACCGAGCCTACCGAATACAGCGCCAGGCCGCATTCGCCGATGCCCGACAATTGCTCGCGGATCACCGGCTCGGCGCGCAGGCCGCGTGCCAGTTCTTCCGTCGTCAGCACCAGCGGCGCGTAGAAATTCAGCCCCTTGGCGTTGAGCCGGCGCGCGATTTCCATCGTGCATTGGTCCGGCCGGTACGAATAGGGGGCGCCCAGATTGCCGCAGAGCTGCACCACGGTGACGTCCTGCAGATCGGCATAGGACATGATGTCGGCGATCGTGTAGATGGTCCGTCCCCAGGCGACGCCGATGCGGTCGCCCTTCCTGATCAGCTCGAGAAAGACGCTTGCCGCCAGCACCGCGATGTCGGTCGAGGGGTCGGCGACATAGCCGTTTTCCGGCGCGATCCAGACCGCGTCGAGCTTCAGCGCGTCTTCCAGCTTGCGTGCCAGCACGTCGTCGGTGAAAAGCTGGGTCGAGGTCGAGATGTTGACGATGCCGGTCTCGCGCGCCTTGCGCAGATACATCGCCACCGAGGCACGGGAAATCTTGAGCTGGCTGGCCACCTGGTCCTGGCGCAGGCCGTGTGCATAGTAAAGCCAGGCGGCCTTGTGGATAAGCTGTTCTGCCGGTCGGATCGCCATGCCATCTCCTTGCTGACATTATTCACGGCTCTCGACAAAAGTCAAATTGGAGGAAGGAATAGATGCGCTTTCGCCGCCGAATCTAGACCATTCTTGTGCCACACGCGGTCTATGATGGCATCGTTGGTGGTGACGGGCCGGAAGCCGGTAGCTAAAGTTCTCGACGAACACATTGCGCGGAGGACGGGATGGGCAATCCCTACGAACAGGACCTAGACAGGAACCCGGCCAACCATCAGCCGCTGACGCCGCTGACCTATTTCGAGCGGGCGGCAAAGACCTTTCCCGATCAGACCGCCATCATCCATGGCCGCCAGCGCACGACCTATCGCGATTTCTGGAAGCGCTCGCTGAGGCTTGCCTCGGCGCTGGCGAAGCGCGGTATCGGCAAGGGCGACACCGTCACCGTCATGCTGTCCAACACACCGCCGATGCTGGAAGCGCATTTCGGCGTGCCGATGACCAGGGCGGTGCTGCATTCGCTCAACACCCGCCTCGACGCCGCCGTCATTGCCTTCCAGCTCGATCACGCCGAAAGCAAGGTGCTGATCGTCGACCGCGAATTCGCCGGCGTGGTCCGGCAAGCGCTGACGCTGGCCAAGGTCAGGCCGCTGCTGATCGATTACGACGATCCCGACTATGCCGCCGATGCGCCCTATCCCAAGGGGGAGCGGATCGGCACGCTGGACTATGAGGCGTTTGTCGCCGACGGCGACGAGGATTTCGCCTGGTCGATGCCGGACGATGAATGGGATGCCATTTCGCTCAACTACACCTCCGGCACGACAGGCAATCCGAAGGGCGTCGTCTGTCACCATCGCGGCGCGGCACTGATGGCCTATGCCAACACCATCCATGCCGGCATGGGCAAGCACCCGGTCTATCTGTGGACGCTGCCGATGTTCCACTGCAATGGCTGGTGCTTTCCCTGGACGCTTGCCGTGCAGGCTGGCACGCATGTCTGCCTGCGCTGGGTGCGGCCGAAGCCGATCTACGACGCCATCGCCGATCACGGCGTCACCCATCTGTGTGGCGCGCCGGTGGTGATGTCGGTGCTGATCAACGCCAGGGACGAGGACAAGCGGCAGTTTCCTCAGACCGTCACCTTCAACACGGCCGCGGCGCCGCCGCCTGAGGCGGTGCTGTCGGGCATGGCCGATGCGGGCTTTGCCGTCACCCATCTCTACGGCCTGACCGAGACCTACGGCCCGGCCGTCGTCAACGAATGGCACGGCGAGTGGGACCGGCTGGAGAAAGGGGCGAGGGCGGCGAAGAAGGCCAGGCAAGGCGTGCGCTACGCCGCGCTCGAAGGCCTGACTGTGATGGACCCGCAGACGATGCAAGAGACGCCGGCCGACGGCGAGACCATCGGCGAGGTGATGTTCCGCGGCAACATCGTCATGAAAGGCTATCTCAAGAACCGCAAGGCGAGCGACGAGGCCTTTGCCGGCGGCTGGTTCCATTCGGGCGACCTCGGCGTCATGCATCCGGACGGCTACATCCAGCTCAAGGACCGTTCCAAGGACATCATCATCTCCGGCGGCGAAAACATCTCCTCGATCGAGGTCGAGGAGGCGCTGTACAAGCATCCCGCCGTCGGCTCCTGCGGCGTTGTCGCCAGATCCGACGACAAATGGGGCGAGGTGCCGGTCGCCTATGTCGAGCTGAAGCCGGGCAAGGCGGCGACCGAGGCGGAGGTAATCGAGCACTGCCGCGCGCTGCTCGCCCGCTTCAAGGTGCCGAAAGCGGTGATCTTCGCGGAAATCCCGAAGACTTCGACGGGCAAGATCCAGAAGTTCCGGCTGCGGGAGATGGCAAAGCAGCCTTAGGGCCTGATCCGAAAACGGAACCGATTTCGGAAAGCATCTTTTCAAGATCCTTCGCAAAAAACACGGGGCGGCGTTGCAGGCGCGCCCGGCGGAAACCACATGCGTTTCATGGGCCGACTCCGTCCAGGGATGTCACCATCTGTCATCAGCAGCCAAAATCGTGCCTTGACAGGTGATGGTTTTCAATTTACGAGTGACGAAATTCTAAATTCGTCAGTCGTAAATTGGCCAACGAGATGCTTGAAACCCTAGATACCACCGCCGATTCCGCCCGCCAGGAAAATGTCACGCGCATCCTGGATTGCGCGGAGCGATTGTTTCGCCACTACGGCTACGGCAAGACCAACGTCGCCGACATTGCGCGCGAACTCGGCATGTCGACTGCCAACATCTATCGCTTCTTCGCCTCCAAGGTGGAAATCCACCAGGCGGTTTGCGGCCGTATGCTGGAGACCTGCTACCGGTTGAGCTACGAAGCCTGCCATAGCCCCGGCACCGCCAGCGAGAAGCTCCGCCGCTACGTGCATACGCACTATCAGTGGACGCTGGAAACCATGATCGACCAGGAGAAGGTGCACGAGATGGTCATCGTCGCCATCGAGCGCGATTGGCATGTCATCGAAAAGCACATCGACCGCATCCACGACCTGGTCGCTGAAGTGATCCGCGAGGGCATCGCCACCGGCGAGTTCGTCGATCAGGATCCGGTGGTCGCTTCCCGGTGTTTCGGTGCTGCCATTATCAGCCTCTCTCATCCACAGATGATGGCTCAGTGCCTCGCCAAGAAGAACCGGGCGACGCCGGACGAGCTTACCGAGTTTGCCATCAGAGCCTTGAAGAAATGACCGTTGCCGCCCGTCGGGCGGCGATACCGGCAATTCATCTCCACAGTTCGGGAGTACGAAAAGTGTCTTTGTCCAAGTCCATCACCTACAGGCGACCGGCCGCCGGCCTGGCACTGATTATCGTTGTCGCTCTCGGCCTCGCCGGCTGCTCGCAGGAGAAAGCCGAGGTCACCGAGATCATCCGCCCGGTCAAGGTGGTCGAGATCGCTAAGGCGAGCGATACCCGTCAGCTTTCCTATTCCGGATCGGTGCGTGCCCGCACCGAGATGAATCTCGGTTTTCGCATCAACGGCAAGATCACCGAGCGCCTTGTCGACATCGGTGACCGCGTCAAGCCGGGCGACGTTCTCGCCCGCATCGATCCCACCGACTACGAGCTTTCGGTGAGAAGCGCTCAGGCCAGCCTCGATGCTGCCGACCGTCAGGTCGAGACAGTCGAGCTTACGCGCAAGCGGGCCGAACAGCTCTACGCCAAGAATTTCGCGCCGAAGTCGCAGCTCGAGCAGGCGACGCTCGCCTATAATCAGGCGGTCGCCACGCGAGACTCCGCCCGCTCGCAGCTTGCCCAGGCACAGAACCAGGTCCGCTATACCGATCTCAAGGCGGACAAGAACGGCATCGTCACTGCCGTTGCCGCCGATGTCGGCCAGGTGGTCGGCTCCGGCACGCCGGTGGTGACCGTTGCCATCGACGGCGAGAAGGAAGTCCTGATCGCTGTTCCGGAAACCGATATCGCCGAATTCAAGCCGGGCAAGACCGTCAAGGCTGGCTTCTGGTCCGATGAGGCGCTGACGCTCGACGGCAAGGTCCGCGAAGTCGCCGGCAGCGCCGATCCGCAGTCGCGCACTTTTGCCGTTCGCGTCAGCCTGCCCAACGATCCTCGCGTGCTGCTAGGCATGACCGCCTCCATCGAAGCCGCGGCGGACAACCGGCAGCAGCTGGTGTCGATCCCGCTGGCCGCGTTGGCGCAAAAGGACAGCCAATCGATCGTCTGGACAGTCGACCGCAACGGCGGGACCGTCCATGCGCATCCGGTCAAGGTCGCCGCCTTCACCCCCGACGGCGTCAGCGTCGCCGATGGGCTGAAGCCGGGTGACGTCGTCGTCGCCGCCGGCACGCAGTTCATGACCGAGAATCTGAAAGTCAAGCTGACCGGTGATGCGGCGCAACAGTCGGCGTCGGCCGATGACGCTGCAAGGCGCTTGCGCTGACGGCCAGGCAATTCACGGTTTCCGGGCGGCAGGCGCCCCCGATTTTCGAGATCTCAGGTCGATGTAACCCCCACGTCGATCCTCGCGTCCCACCGCGATGTAGATCTCTCAACTCGGAAAGCCACGCCGCCCGGAAGCCCACATCGGAAGTTCCTTGGGCATGCGAAAGCGCGTGCTCTGTTGATAAAATTGAAACGGACTGACGCCGATGACTATCGACACCAATGAAAAGCGGTCTTTCAATCTTTCGCGCTGGGCAATCGGCCATCCGAGCATTGCCCGCTTCCTGTTCGGGCTGATCATCGTCGCCGGTGCGCTCGGCCTGATGCGCATGGGCCAAAAGGAAGACCCCGATTTCACCTTCCGCGTCATGGTCGTCCAGGCGATCTGGCCAGGCTCCTCGATCAAGGAGATGGAGGACCAGGTCGTCAACAAGATCGAGCGCAAGCTGCAGGAAACGCCGCACCTCGATTTCGTCCGCTCCTACACCCGCGCCGGCAGCGCCATCATCACCTTGCAGGTCAAGGGCGACACCAATCCGGCGCAGGTCGCCGATGCTTTCTATCAGGTGCGCAAGAAGGTCGGCGATATCGCCAATGAGCTGCCGCAGGGGCTGCTCGGGCCCTACTTCAATGACGAATTCGGCGACACGTTCATCACCCTGCATTCGATCAGCGGCGACGGCTACAGCTATCCCGAGCTGAAGAAATTCGCCATCCAGGCGCGTGACATGCTGCTGACGACGCCCGGTGTCGAGAAGGCCGTGATCATCGGCGACCAGCCGGAAAAACTCTACATCGACGTTTCATCCAAGGCGCTTGCCGAACGTGGCCTGACGTTGACCGACCTGCAGAATGCGATCCGAGGCCAGAACAATGTCGATCCGGCAGGTTCGGTCGACACCGGCCAGCGTTCGGTGCGCATTTCGGTCGAGGGCGATGTCACCAGGGCGGCCGACATCCGCGAGCTTCGCCTGCGCGCCGGCAACCAGGTGACGCGCCTCGGCGACATCGCCACCGTGACCTCGGGCCTCGAGGATCCGTACCAGCGCAAGTACCGTTTCAACGGACACGACAGCGTCCAGCTCGGCGTCGTCATGGCCAAGGGCTTCAACGTCACCGACGTCGGCAAGGACGTCGAAGCGACCTACAAGCGCTTCGAAGAGGCGCTGCCCTATGGCGTTTCGGTCGATCAGATTTCCGACCAGCCGCATGTCGTGAAGGAGGCGGTGAGCGAGTTCATGGAAGCGCTCGGCGAAGCGCTGCTGATCGTGCTTTTCGTATCGTTCCTGTCGATCGGCTGGCGCTCGGGCCTGGTGATCGCGATCGTCATTCCGCTGGTCCTGGCGGCCACGTTCGCCATAATGTACGAGCTCGGCATCGACCTGCAGCGCATTTCGCTCGGCGCGCTGATCATCGCTCTTGGGCTCTTGGTCGACGACGCGATGATCGTCGTCGAAATGATGGAGCGAAAACTAGAGGAAGGCTTGGTCAAGGTCGAGGCGGCGAGCTTCGCCTACTCCTCGACCGCTTTCCCGATGCTGACCGGCACGCTGATCACGACGGCAGGCTTCATCCCCGTCGGGTTCGCTGCCTCGACCGCCGGCGAATATGTGCGCACCCTGTTTTACGTCGTCGGCATCGCGCTGATCGTGTCCTGGTTCGCGGCGGTCTATTTCACGCCATGGCTCGGCCACATGATCCTGAAGCAGCGCAAGCACGCCGGCAACCATCACGATGTCTTCGACACGCGCTTCTACCGCCGTCTTCGCTCGACCGTTGCATGGGCGGTGCGCCACCGCATCATCGTGCTGGTAATGACGCTGATGACGTTTGCCACCAGCCTGTGGGCGTTCCAGTTCATCCCGCAGAATTTCTTCCCGCAATCGTCGCGCCCGGAAATCCTTGTCGACCTCTGGCTGCCGGAAGGCACCAGCATCAAGGAAGTCGAGACCCAGGCCAAGGCGCTCGAAGCCAGGATGATGGACGACAAGGACAAGCGCTTCATCGCCACCTATGTCGGCGAAGGCGCGCCGCGCTTCTTCCTGCCGCTCGACCAGCAGCTTCGCAACCCGAACTTCGCCCAGCTTCTGGTGATGGCCAATGACGAACCGGCCCGCGAGCGGCTGATCGTCAAGCTGCGCACCATCCTGGCCGAGGATTTCCCATCGATCCGCGCCAAGGTCGACCGCCTGTTCCTCGGTCCGCCGACCGGCTGGCCGGTGCAGATGCGCGTCATGGGTCCGGATCGCCAGGAGGTGCGCCGCATCGCCGACGAGGTGAAGGCGAAGTTCCAGGCAAATCCGCTGCTCGGCGCCATCCACGACGACTGGCTGGAGCCGGTGCCGACGATGAAGCTGGTGATCGACCAGGATCGCGCCCGTGCTCTCGGCGTCACCTCGCAGCGCATCCGCCAGATGCTGCAGGCGGCCATGTCGGGAGCGCCGCTCGATGACTTCCGCGACGGCGAGGAGACGGTTTCGATCGTCGCCCGTGAGCCGGAGGCAAGCCGTCACCTGCTGTCGGCGGTCGACTCCGTCTACATCCCGACCGATTTCGGTGGCTCCGTGCCGCTGTCGCAGGTCGCCAAGGTGGTCCCGGTGCTGGAGCAAGGCGTCGAATGGCGGCGCGACCGCTTGCCGACC
Source organism: Mesorhizobium sp. M0590 (assembly GCF_040320905.1). Taxonomy (NCBI): domain Bacteria; kingdom Pseudomonadati; phylum Pseudomonadota; class Alphaproteobacteria; order Hyphomicrobiales; family Phyllobacteriaceae; genus Mesorhizobium; species Mesorhizobium sp. M0590. The sequence goes on along the minus strand of NZ_JAMYQN010000005.1, from coordinate 48,858 downwards.
ATCAGCGTACGCGCCACGCTGCCGGACGGCGTGCAGCCGAACGATGTCGCCATGAAGATGTACAGCGACATGCAGGGCCTGCGCGCCAGCCTCGCCCCCGGCTACAAGATCGAGATCCAGGGCGGCGCCGAGGATGCGGCCGAAAGCCAGGCCTCGATTGCGGCGAAAGCGCCGATCATGCTGGCCGTCATCGTCGTGCTGCTGATGATCCAGCTGCAGCATTTCGGCAAGGCCATGCTGGTGCTGGCGACCGGTCCGCTCGGCATCATCGGCGCGGCGGCGGCACTTTTGATCAGCGGCGCGCCGTTCGGCTTCGTCGCCATCCTCGGTGTCATCGCCCTGCTCGGCATCATCATGCGCAACTCGATCATCCTGGTCGATCAGATCGATCAGGACATCGCCGCCGGCGTAGAGCGTTCCGAGGCCATCATCGGCTCGGCGGTGCGCCGGTTCCGGCCGATCGTGCTGACGGCGCTGACGGCGGTGCTGGCGCTGATCCCGATCTCGCGCGGCGTCTTCTGGGGGCCGCTCGCCTACGCCATGATGGGCGGCATTCTCGTCGCCACGGTGCTGACCATCCTTGTCCTGCCGGCAGCCTATGCGCTGTTCTTCGGCAGGGAGCGCAAGAAGGTGGTGGCAACGGAAGAGGCGGCCAAGGTGGCAGAAGAAAGCGAAAGGCCGCAACTGGCCCTGGCGGCCGAATAGAGCTGTTGGCAAATGTGACCTCCGGCGGTTTAATCCGCCCACCAGGCGTAGGCGCCGGAGGAGGACGGTCATGACCATGGCTCAGACAAAGGCACCGCTGCGGCTGCCGATCGACGGGCGCCATCGCCAGATGTTCATCGGCGGCGGCTGGGTCGATGCCCGCTCCGGCCGGACCATGGAGAGCCGCAATCCCGCCACCGGCGCGGTCATCGCCACGGTGCCGCGCGCCGACCGCCAGGACATCGACTTGGCGGTGACTGCTGCGCGCAAGGCGTTCGAGGGCCCGTGGAGCCGGTTCAAGCCTTATGAGCGGCAGGTGCTGCTGCTGAGGATCGCCGACCTCTTCGAAAAGCACTGGGAAGAGATCAGCCGCTCCGACACCACCGACATGGGCATGCCGATCATACGCACCCGCGCCAATCGCAACCGCGTCATCGGCATGCTGCGCTACTATGCCGGCATGGCGACGGCGCTGCACGGCGAGACGATCGACAACTCGCTGCCCGGCGAAATCGTCTCTTTCACCCGCAAGGAGCCGGTCGGCGTCGTCGGCGCCATCATTCCCTGGAACGCGCCAACGGCGGCGTCGATCTGGAAGATCGGGCCGGCGCTGGCGACCGGCTGCACCATCGTGCTGAAGCCGTCGGAAGAGGCGCCGCTGACGCCACTTTTGATCGCCGACATCATGAACGAGGCCGGCGTGCCGGCCGGCGTCGTCAACATCGTCACCGGCACCGGCACCGAGGCAGGTGCCGCACTCGCCGAGCATATGGGCATCGACAAGATCGTCTTCACCGGCTCGACGGCAACCGGCCAGTCGATCGTGCGGGCCTCGGCCGGCAACCTCAAGCGCGTCTCCCTGGAGCTCGGCGGCAAGTCGCCGGTCATCGTCTGCGCCGATGCCGATCTCGACAAGGCGGTGCCGGTGGCGGCGATGTCGGTGTTCGCCAATTCCGGCCAGATCTGCATCGCCGGTTCGCGCCTTTTCGTCGAACGCGCCGTCCATGACGAGTTCGTCGAGCGGCTCGCGGCATACGCCAAGGGTCTCAGGGTCGGCGACGGCATCGACCCGGCGACCGAGATCGGTCCGCTCGTCTCCGAAAAGCAGCTGCAACGGGTCACCGGTTACCTCGAGGCCGGCACCGCGGAAGGGGCGAAACTCGTCACCGGAGGCACCCGGCTTGTGGAAGGCGCGCTTGCCGCCGGCAATTTCGTCGCGCCGACCGTCTTTGCCGGCGTCTCGGACAACATGAAGATCGCCCGTGAGGAGATATTCGGGCCGGTGATTTCAGCCTTGCCGTTCGATACGCTGGACGAGGCGGTCGAGCGGGCCAACAACACGCCTTACGGCCTGGCTGCAGGGGTCTTCACCCAAAATCTCGCCACCGCCCACCAGCTGTCGCGCAAGATCCGCGCCGGCTCGGTCTGGGTCAATACCTATCACGCCATCGATCCGGCCGTGCCCTTCGGCGGCTACAAGATGAGCGGCTACGGCCGCGAGGGCGGCGCCGAGCACCTCGCTGAGTATCTCAACACCAAGGGCGTGTTCATCAAGATCGATTGATCGGTCCGCCGCCCGCACAAAAAATGCTCCCCGACGCCGGTTTTGCAAAACAGAATTCCTTCCCATGGCCGCAAAGCCATCCCATGCTCGAGCAATTGGAGCGTTACGCTCGTCGTCATCGGTGCGTTTTTCCATGGCAGAAAATCGACAATTGCGGCTTGGCGCTTTCATGCGGCCCGTCAGCCTTCATACCGGCGCCTGGCGCTACCCGGGCGCCTATCCCGACGCCAACTTCAATTTCGCGCATCTCAAGCACTTCGCGCAAAGGCTGGAAGCGGCGAAGTTCGACGCCTTCTTCATGGCCGACCACCTGGCCGTGCTCAACATGCCGATCGAGGCGCTGCGGCGCAGCCACACGGTCACGTCCTTCGAGCCGTTCACGCTGTTGTCGGCGCTTGCCGCCGTCACCGATCGTATCGGGCTGATCGCAACCGCCTCGACGACGTTCGACGCGCCGTACCACATCGCCCGTCGTTTCGCCTCTCTCGACCATATCAGCGGCGGGCGCGCCGGCTGGAATATCGTCACCACATCCAATCCCGACGCCGCGCTGAATTTCGGCCTCGACGAGCATGTCGAGCACAACGAGCGCTATCGCCGGGCGCGGGAGTTTTATGATGTCGTCACCGGCCTGTGGGACAGTTTTGCCGACGATGCCTTCATCCGCGACGCCGAAAGCGGGCTCTATTTCGATCCGGCGAAGCTGCATGTGCTCGACCACAAGGGCGAATATCTTTCGGTGCGGGGACCGCTCAATATCGCGCGGCCGGTGCAGGGCTGGCCGGTCATCGTGCAGGCCGGCGCGTCGGAGGCCGGACGGCAGCTCGCCGCGGAAACGGCCGAGGTGATCTTCGCCGCCCATGCCGATCTCGCCTCGGGGCAGCGCTTCTTTGCCGACGTCAAGGAACGTGCGCAAAAACTTGGCCGGTCGCGCGACGACATCAAGATCCTGCCCGGCGCCTTCGTCATTGTCGGCGAGACTGTCGAGGAGGCGCAGACGAAGCGGGCCAAGCTCGACAGCCTCGTCTACTACGAGAGCGGCGTCGCCTCGCTGTCGATCGCGCTCGGCCACGACGCGTCGCGGTTCGATCCGGATTCAGTCTTGCCCGAAATCCCGGAAAGCAACGCCAGCAAGAGCGGCCGCGAGCGCGTCATCGAACTGGCGCGCAAGGAAAACCTGACCGTCAGGCAGCTTGCGCAGCGGCTGGGCGGCTATTCCGGTCTTGCCTTCGTCGGCACTTCGAAAACCATCGCCGACGAGATGGAGGAATGGCTAGTCACCGAAGGCTCGGACGGGTTCAACGTCATGTTCCCCTATCTTCCCGCCGGATTGGATGATTTCGTCGAGAAAATCGTGCCCGAATTGCAGCGGCGCGGCATTTTCAGGAGCGAATACGAAGGATCGACCCTGCGCGAAAATCTTGGCCTGAAGCGGCCGCCAAACCGGTTCTTCCAACCTGAGACGGCAGCGATCCGCAAAGCTGGTTAGAACCGGTAATGATTTTAGACCGTGGCAAGCATCCGTTCTTTTCGTTCGGTCCGAATGTCCATAGGGTCATGAGCAGCGGGCTGGCAGCCCGAAATCGTCGCGAGGGCTTTGCATCATGACCAATCCGGCCGTTGTCGGTTTCTCAGGCAATTTCACCCGGCCGTCCAAGACGCGCGGCTTCGTCGATCGTATCGTGAACGAGGTAGCCGGCAGATATGGCCTGGCCGCCAGCACGCATGACGTCGTCGACCTCGGCCCCAGCCTCGGTGGCGCCAGATGGGCGCGTGAACTGGATGCGCAAGCGGGCGATATCCTCAAGTGCGTCGTCGCGGCGGACGTGCTCGTCGTTGGCTCGCCCACCTACAAGGGCAGCTACACCGGCCTGTTCAAGCACTTCTTCGATCTTGTCGACCCAACGGCGCTCAGGGGCAAGCCGGTGGTGCTGCTGGCGACCGGCGGCGGCGACCGGCATGCGCTGATCATCGAGCACCAGCTGAGGCCGCTGTTCGGCTTCTTCGAGGCCTTTACGCTGCCGACCGCGATCTACGCTTCGGACAGGGATTTCATCGACGGCGTGCTTGCGTCCGAGACGATCCAGGCGCGCGTCGGACAGGTGCTCGAGGATATCGGTGCAGCGCTTGGCGGTCGCTCCCGCGCAGGCACCGCTGCCGAATAGCCCCTAAAAAGAAAAACCCGCCTCGGCGGCGGGTCTCGGGGCGAATCAGCACCATATCGAGATTAGTAGCATAGCTGCCGGCACAAAGCAAGAACAAAATGCAGGGATCGAGCGCGCCTTGCGCGCCCGATCCCTCAAGGCAAGCCGTCAGATGACGAACAGCCAGTTGGCGAGCAGCATCACCACGACGCCGGCGACCAGCGTCAGATAGGGCAGCATCCCCGCCTTTTTCACCGCAAGGTCGGACGAGCTCATGCCGAGATCGGCCAGCATGTGGTCGGGGAATCTGCCCTTGTCCTGGATGTAGTGCCGGAAGCAGAACACCGGGATGATCAAGGCTGCCGTGATCAGCCCGGCCCACAATGCCATCGGGTTCCACACCTTGGCGCCGGCGCCCATGAAGACCGCGTTGACGTAGGCAAAGATCGCGCCGAGGCCGAGCAGCCAGCTCGGCGCCTTCCATGGCCGCGCGATGTGGCCATTGTCGATGCGGTGAATCCAGCCGGCATTGAGGTTAAGGAAGTTGAAGATGATGTAGCCGCAATTCGACACGGCGAGGATGAAGAAGAAGCTCGTTGCGTCGGCCGAGGCGATGGCCAGCACGATCAGGTTGAAGATCAGGTCGGTCCACATCGCCCGCGTCGGGGCGCCGTGCTCGTTGACATGGCTGAGATAGCGCGGCAGCCAGCCGTCGACCGAACCTTGATAGAGCGTGCGCGAGGAGCCGGCCATCGCCGTCATGATGCAGAGCACCAGGGCCAGGATCATCAGCATCACCAGCAGGCTGTGGATCAGCTGTCCGCCGCCGACCATGCCGGCCAGCGCATCGGCAACGCCGGAGCCGTCGACGATCGGCGTCGCCAGCATGCCGTTCAAGCCGAGCACGCCCTGGAAGGTGAACGGCACCAGGATGAACAGCAGCATGCATAGCAGGCCGGAGTAGAAGATCGCCTTGAAGGTATCGGTGCCCGGGTTTTTGAACTCGGAGGTGTAGCAGACCGCGGTCTCGAAGCCGTAGGTCGACCATGCCGCGATGAACATGCCGCCGAGCACCAGCGTCCAGCCGGCGATGTTCCATGCGCCGGGCTCCGGCGCATAGGCTGCCGCGAGCGGCACCAGCGGCGAGAAGTTTGCCCAGTTGATCTGGCCGGTGACGATCGGCACCACGCCGACGATGAGCATCGGGATGATCACCAGCAGGCCGATATATTTCTGCACGTTGGCCGTGCCCAGGATGCCGCGATGCTGGATCGAGAAGATGATCAGCATCAGCACCGCGCCGATGAAGAAGGTTGCGTTGAAGGTGAAGGAAACCGGGCCAAGCGTGTGACCGTAGAGCGTCCAGTTACGGATCGCCGGCGTCGCCGCCGCGGTGACCGCGGTGATGGCGTCAGCGGCGCTGGTTCCGGCATGGGCCGCAATATAGGCGGCGACTTCCGGCGAAGTGTCGGTGAACAGCGGCACCGGCGCCAGTGCGTTGAGGATATAGGCGGCGGCGATCGAGCAGCCGAGCGACAGCACCGGCGACCAGGCGAACCAGTTGCACCACACCGAAAGCGGCGCGATGAATTTCGAATAGCGCAGCCACGCGGTGGCGCCGTAGACCGAGGCGCCGCCGGATTTGTTCGGGAACAGCCCGGCGATCTCCGCATAGGTGAAGGACTGCAGGAAGCCCATGACCATGGATACGGCCCAGATCAGGAAGGCCAGTGTTCCGGTGGTGCCGGCGATGCCGCCGATCGAAAACAGGACAAGGGCCGGAACGCCGCTTGCCACCCAGAAGGCGCCGCGCCAATCGATGTTCCGGTGCAGCTGCCCTTCGGCAGGCGGCACCAAGGTGGTGACTATCGTGCTCATTTACGTGGATTCCCCATTTTTGATGTTCCCCATCGGCAACAGCCGCAATCTCGCGAGGCGTCATCGACGCTCACGTTGAACGGCCCCAGGCGTTTTCCGCTCAGTAGTATTTTTTTCTTAGCAGTGAAGATTGACCCAACGCGCTTTCACGTCAAGCGCTTTGTGACGCTGTGCACATTGCGCTTGTGTGAGAAGGGAAGAACCAGGCAGCGTCGATCACGAGCGCGGCCTGGTCTTTTGCGGGTCGTAATGGGCGAAGGCGACGACGCGCGCCGGTAGCCGCTTGCTGTGGCCGTCGAGCTTGCCGATTTCGACCTCGGTGCCGATCGCCGAATGCGCGACGTCGAGCCTGGCCAGCGCGATAGTCTTGTTCAGCACCGGCGAGCGCATGCCCGAGGTGACGACGCCGATCTGGGCCCGGCCGACATGCACGCAATCGCCGTGGCCGACGGCGACATTGGCGTCGATGTCGAGGCCGACCAGCTTCTTCTGCGGGTTTTCCTTGCGCCGGATCAGCGCCTCGCGGCCGATGAAATCGTCGCTCTTGGTCTTCAGCGGTACGGTGAAGCCGATGCCGGCCTCGAACGGATCCGTCTGGTCGGAAAACTCGTAGCCGGCAAAGATCAGCCCGGCCTCGATGCGTACCATATCGAGCGCCTGCAGCCCCATCGGCTTCAGGCCGTGCGGCTGGCCGGCCTGCCAGATCGCGTCGAACACCTTTTCGGCGTCGCGCGGATGGCACCAGATCTCATAGCCGAGCTCGCCGGTGTAGCCGGTGCGCGACACCACGACGGGAATGCCGTTGCCGCCGCCGATGCGGGCGACGGCGAAACGGAACCATTCGAGCTCGTCGATCGACGGCTGTAGCGGCGAGGTCCAGATGATCTGCCGCAGGATGTCGCGGCTTTTCGGTCCCTGCACGGCAACATTGTGCATCTGGTCGGTCGAGGAGCGCACCAGCACGGTGAGGCCGAGTTTTTGCGCCGTTTCCCGCAGCCATTCGCCGGATAGATCGTCGCCGCCGACCCAGCGGAAATTATCCTTGCCGAGCCTGAGCAGTGTGCCGTCGTCGATCATGCCGCCATGCTCGTAGCACATGGCGGAATAGACGATCTGGCCGACGCCGAGCTTCTTGATGTCGCGGGTCAGCGTGTATTGCAGCAGCGCCTCGGAGTCCGGCCCGGTGACCTCGAACTTGCGCAGCGGCGACAGGTCCATGATCACGGCGTCCTGCCGGCAGGCCCAGTATTCATCGATCGGGCCTTGCCTGGCGAAGGAATTGGCCAGCCAATAGCCCTTGTACTCGACGAAGTTGCGGGTGTGCTTGGCAAAGCTCGAATGAAAGGCGGTCTCGCGGGTCATTTTCGGTTCCGAATCGGGCGTCATGCGTCTGGCGATCGCTCGCGAGAATTTGTGCTGGCCGGAATAGGTTCGCACATGGATGTCGGTCAGGTTCCAGCCATTGGCCGGCGTCGTATCGTCGGGGCAGGCGGACGAGACGCAGACGATGTCCGTGAGCGCCCTGAGTAGCACATAGTCGCCCGGCCGCGACCACGGCTCGTCCGATACCACGACGCCATGCGCGTCGATGGCCGTGTTGAAGAAGAAGTTGATCGCCATCCAGCCGGCGCGAGGCGTGACACCCTTGTCGGCCAGCGCGCGGTTGAAATTCTCCGAGCAGTTGGGATGGCCGGGATAACCGATGTCGTCGTAATATTTGGCCGCGCAGGCGAGCGCGAATGCATCGTGGCGGCCGCAAGTGTCCTGCACAACCTCGACCAGCGGCTCCATGTCCTGGTCGTAGTATTTCGAGTGCAGACCGGGCATCGGATAGCTCGAACCCATCAGCGTGCGCGTCGTCGTCACGTCGAGCGGATGATCGCGGCCCTTGTCCAGCTTGCGCGCCGAAAAGCACTGGAAGTCGGTGCATTGACGCCCGTCGACATCGATGATCTGCAGATAGTCGCCCGCCTTGACGAAGTAGGCCTCCGCCGTCGCCGAATGGACGCGCAGGTCGAGCACGGGATCGGCCAGCGGGTCGGCAAGCCCGGATTTTGCCGCCGGGCGGATGGTGGCGCGGCGGACGATGACGCTAACCGGCGTCGCCGTATCGTGGCCGTCGACCAGCATCGGCCCGCCGGGCGCGGCAATCAGCATCGACCCATCGCGGGCGACGGTAAAAGCCTGTTCGGTACCGGCAGGGGTGGCGCCGCCGAAAACGCGAACCGCCTTCGCCTGGTCGATCTGCACCTGGCGCCGCTCGAGCCCCCGGCGCAAGGATGCGAGGCTGTCGTCGCCTTCGGCCAGCAGCGCCTTGATGCCGGCGGCATTGCTGTTCGATTTCTCGCCGAGAATGCCGGGATCGGTCGCGTCGCTGCTGTCCCATGCCAGCAGCTCGCAGGCCTGCCCGCCCTCGACATCGCGCACGGTGACAATGTCGCCGGCCTCGACCTCGATCAGCACCGCACCATTGCCCTGAACCGAGTAGCGCTCCATCCCGGCCGGCAGCGTAATCTGGCCTGGCCGCAGGATCAGGCTCGGCCGGGGCGGTCCGGCGACGACGGCGGGGTAGGGCGACTGGCTCATCTCAACCTTGGTTTCGAGAAACAAGTTTGCCTGTGTGTGAAATTATTTTAGCGGGAAGAATAGGATAGAAGAGCCGGAGTTGGCAAGTGAAGGCGGCGCGCGCGCCTCTTCCTTCTCTCCTTGTGGGAGAAGGTGGATCGGCGCGCAGCGCCGAGACGGTTGAGGGGTGTTGGACGGAGTGCCGTCATAGCCAAGCTGGAGCACCCCTCATCCGACCGAGCTTCGCTCGGCCACCTTCTCCCACAGGGGGAGAAGGGAAGGTGGCGCACAATCCTACCCCAATTCCTCGGAATGCCCGATCTCGACGCCATACTCGGCGGCAGCGTCCAGCATCGTATGCCACAGGCTTTCCGCGAAGGTGGCGAACACCAGAAGATTGAACACCGCCTGTCCGTTCGGCCGGTCATTGGCGCGCCAGAGATTGATGCTGGTGTGATCGACCGAGGTCGCCGCAGCGGTGCCGGCCGGGAACGCCGCGGGGTGCAGGTCTAGCGACGACAGTTTGGCCAGCATCGCGCGCGCCTTTTCTCCGGAAACGCTGATCAGCGCGCGCGCATGCGACTGGTCGGACAACGAGGCGGATTGCGCAAACGCCTGGCTCAGCGGTTCGCTCGCGTGCTTGCCGCCATTGGACAGGACCAGGAACTGATCCGGTCCCGACCAGATCAGCCTAGCGTCGGGAGTTCGGGTCGCCTTGGGCGTTTCCGGGGCGGCAACGCCGAAGCGGGTTTCGGCGGCCTTCGCCAGTTCTGCCGCTTTGCCGCGCCGCGCCATCACCTGGATCAGGTCGAAATTGCGGATCTCGGTGAGCGATACGCCGGCCGCCGTGCCGCGCGCGCCATAGGCGCCGACAACAAGCGCTTTCTCCAGCGGACTGCGGGCAATCCAGGAAAACTCAGCCACGCTGGCGCCCTCCATCCGGATCGTATAAGACCGGGCTGCACAGCTCGACGTCGTAGTCTTCGCCGCGTAGCGGATCGTGCGCATGGACGATCTCGCCGATGCGCTCGCGGCCACGCTCAACAAGCGCCAGCCCGATCCACTGGTCGAGCATGGGCGAGAAGCAGACCGAGGTGACGTAGCCCTGGTCGTTATCGGGGCCGGGCGTCTCGCCCTTCGGAATGATATGCGCGCCGGAGCGCAGGCGGCGCGTCTTGTCGACGGGCTTGATGCCGACGACGACCTGCCGGTCCGGGGCAATCAGCGCCTCGCGGCCGGCCATGACGCGGCCGATGAAATCTTTTTTGGTCGACATCATCTTGCCAAGGCCGAGGTCGGCGGCCGTCGTCGTGCCGTTCAGCTCCGGTCCGGCGACATGGCCCTTTTCGATGCGCATGACGCCGAGCGCCTCGGTACCGTAGGGCGTAACGCCGAACGGCTTGCCGGCCAGCATCAAATTGCGCACCAGCGCCTCGCCATAGCGGGCGGGAACCGAAATCTCGAACGCCATTTCGCCCGAAAACGAGATGCGGAACAGCCGCGCCTTGATGCCACCGCGAAGCGCAACTTCCCGCGCCCCCATGAAGGGAAAGCCTTCGTTCGACAAATCCTCCGCCGGATCGACCATTTCCCGAAGCAGGTCCCGGGTCTTCGGCCCGGCGATCGAGAATTGCGCCCACTGGTCGGAGACCGAGGTCAACTGCACGTCGAATTCCGGGAACAGCACCTGCCGGCAGAATTCGAGATGCTGCATCACCAGCCCGGCCTTGGCGGTGGTGGTGGTCAGGAAATAATGATCCTCGGCCAGCCGCGACGTCGTGCCGTCGTCATAGACGATGCCGTCCTCGCGCAGCATCAGCCCGTAGCGGGCTTTGCCGACGGCGAGACTGGAGAAGGTGTTGATGTAGACGCGGTCGAGAAAGGCGCCGGCATCCGGGCCGTGCACGTCGATCTTGCCGAGCGTCGAGACATCGCAGAAGCCGACGCCGGAGCGCACCGCCTTGACCTCGCGGGTGACCGATTCCAGCCAGTCCTTTTCGCCGGCGCGCGGATACCATTGCGCCCGCTTCCACAGGCCGGTGTCGACGAACACCGCGCCCTGTTCGGCTGCCCAGTGATGCGACGGCGTCAGCCTCGTCGCATGGAAGTCTTCGTCGCGATGATGGCCGGCGAAGGCGCCGATGGCGACCGGCACATAGGGCGGGCGGTAGATCGTCGTGCCGGTTTCGGGGATCGATTTGCCGCTGATTGCCGCCATGATGGCGAGACCGGCGACGTTCGAGGTCTTGCCCTGGTCGGTGGCCATGCCGAGCGTCGTATAGCGCTTGAGATGCTCGACCGATTCGAAACCTTCGCGCTGCGCCAGTTCGATATCGGACGCGGTCACGTCATGCTGGTAATCGACGAAGGCTTTCCCTTTGCCGGCCACATACCAAAGCGGCGTCAGCGAAAACGCCTCGCTGTCGGCGACCGGCGATGTGCCGGCATTGCCGCTGCGTCCAGCACCCTGCGCTGCCGCAGCACCCGCGGCAAAGCCCTGGCGCAGGCAGTCGCCCAGCCCGAAGGCGCCGTTGGCGGCGCCGACGGCCACCATGCCGGGCGGCGCACCATCCGGTACGAAGGCTGCGATATCGTCCTGCCATTTCGGCCGGCCGCGATGATAGGAGGTCAGCCCGACCGCCGGATTCCAGCCGCCGGACACGGCAAGCCCGTCGACTTCGACTTCCGCCCGTGCGCCGCCGGTCAGCGCCACCACGATTTTCCGGAGCCCGTCCTTGCCGCCTTCGACCCCGCTGACCGAGCCGTTGAGCACGGCAAAGCCGCCTTTGGCGGCAAGCGCGCGATGCGCGGCGGAGACGTCCGGGCGCGCATCGACGACCGCCGCGATCTGCAAACCGGCGCCAAGCGCGGTCTCGACCGTGCGCCAGCCATCCTCATTGTTGGTGAACAGCGCGATCCTCTTGGCAGGGGTAACCGCGTAGCGCGCGACATAAGTCCGCATAGCCGAAGCCATCATCACGCCCGGCGTGTCGTTACCGGCAAAGACGATCGGCCGCTCGATGGCGCCAGCGGCAACAATTGAGCGCTTCGCCACGATCCGCCACAGCCGCTGGCGCACCTGGTGCTCGGGCGGCGAGGGCAGGTGGTCGTTGACCCGCTCGATCGCGCCATAGGTGCCGCCATCATAGACGCCGAACAATGTCGTGCGGGTCATGATGCGGACATCGGGCAGTGCGGCGAGTTCGGCCAGCGTGCGCGTAATCCATTCGGCCGCCGGCGCGCCGTCGATCATGCCGCCGTCGGCGAGCAGGCGGCCGCCAAGCGCAAAATCTTCCTCGCACAGGATGACGCGGGCGCCGCCGCGCCCGGCCGCCAGTGCCGCAGCCAGCCCGGCCGGGCCGGACCCGGCAATCAGCACGTCGCAATGCGCCCACGCCTTGTCGTAATGGTCGGGGTCGGCGACGCCTGCAGCGCGGCCGAGGCCGGCGGCGCGGCGAATCGTTGGCTCGTAGATCGTTTCCCAGAATTTCGCCGGCCACATGAAGGTCTTGTAGTAGAAGCCGGCGACGAAGATCGGCGCGAACAGCTGGTTGACCGCCATCAGATCGTGGCGCAGCGACGGCCAGCGGTTCTGGCTGGCGGCTTCGAGCCCGTCATAGAGTTCGGCCGTGGTCGCCTTGGTGTTCGGCTCGCGCCGCGCTCCGCTGCGCAGTTCGACCAGCGCGTTGGGCTCCTCCGAACCAGCGGTCAGGATGCCGCGCGGCCGATGGTATTTGAACGAGCGGCCGACCAGCTTGACGCCATTGGCGATCAGCGCCGAGGCCAGCGTGTCGCCTTGGAAGCCGGCAAAGCTCTTGCCGTCGAAGCGGAAGCTCAGCGGCACGGCGCGATCGATGAGACCGCCGCTCTCCAGCCGGTGTGTCTGCGCGGGGCCAACCATCAGACCCCAACCTCGGCGGCACCAACGCCTGCAGCCGGTTCGACCGCCGAAATCTCATGGGTCAGCGTGTTGCGGGCGACCTTCAGCCAGGCCCGGCAGCCGCCGCCATGGTACCAGTATTCGCTCATCGGCCCGGCGATGTTGTCGCGCAGATAGACGTAGTCGAAGACCTCGTCTTCGGTGGCGCCGGCCGCCGGACGCACGGGCTTGGCGTCGCCCAGATAGGTGAACTCGCCGAGTTCGCGTTCGCCGCAGAAGGGACAGACAATGCGCATGCTTCTTCAGCCAGCCTTCAATGCAGGTTCGGTTGGGCGCCTTGGCCCTTTTCGTCGATCATCGCACCTCGCCGGAAGCGGTCGAGACGAAAGCGGGCAGCCTCCTTGTGCGGCTCGTCGCGCGCCAGAAGATGGGCAAAGACCAGGCCGGAGCCGGGCGTCGCCTTGAAGCCGCCATAGCACCAGCCGGCGTTGAGATAGAGCCCGTCGACCGGTGTTTTGTCGATGATCGGCGAGCCGTCCATCGACATGTCCATGATGCCGCCCCACTGACGCAGCAGCCGTATCCGGCCGATCATCGGCATCAGCGCCATTCCGCCCTCGCAGACGTCTTCCATGACAGGCAGATTGCCGCGCTGGGCGTAGGAATTGTAGCCGTCTATGTCGCCGCCGAAGACCAGGCCGCCCTTGTCGGACTGGCTGACATAGAAGTGGCCGGCGCCGAACGTCATGACATTGGGGATCAGCGGCTTGATCGCCTCGGAGACGAAGGCCTGCAGCACATGGCTTTCGATCGGCAGCCGCATGCCGGCCATCGCCGCGACGCGCGACGAGGAGCCGGCGACGGCCATGCCGACCTTGCCTGCACCGATCCTGCCGCGGCTCGTCTCGACACCGGTCACCTTGCCGCTGCCATCGCGGACAAAACCGGTCACCTCGCAGTTCTGGATGATGTCGACGCCGAGCGCGCTCGCCGCATGCGCATAGCCCCAGACCACGGCGTCGTGGCGCGCCGTGCCGCCGCGCCGCTGCAAAAGCCCGCCCTGCACTGGAAAGCGCGCATTGTCGAAGTTCAGGAACGGCATCATCTTCCTGACCGCCGTCAGATCGAGCAGTTCGGCATCGATGCCGTTGATGCGCATGGTGTTGCCGCGCCGCGCATAGGCGTCGCGCTGCGCGTCGGAATGGTAGAGGTTGATGACACCGCGCTGGCTGACCATGGTGTTGTAGTTGAGGTCCTGCTCCATCCGCTCCCACAGCTTCATCGACAGCTCGTAGAAGCCGGTATTGCCGGGCAGCCCGTAATTGGAGCGGATGATGGTGGTGTTGCGGCCGGCATTGCCGGAGCCGATCCAGCCCTTTTCCAGCACGGCGACATTCCTGATGCCGTATTCGCTGGCGAGGAACCATGCCGTCGCCAGGCCATGGCCGCCGCCGCCGATGATCACCACGTCGTAGTGGCTCTTTGGGCTGGCGTCGCGCCAGGTGCGCTGCCAGTTCTTATGGCCGGAAAATGCCGCCCGGGCGAGGGAGAAGATCGAGTATTTCATGAACCTGTTTCGCGCCGGGCGTGCAACAATTCCGGATCAGATGTCGAGCGTGTGGTCGCGCTCCCACTGGGTGAAGTGGGAAGCATAGGAATTCCATTCCTGCTGCTTGAGCTTTAGATAGGCCGACGAGAATTCCTCACCCAGCGCCGCCTTGAGCGATTTGTCGTTGTCGAACTCGCGCAATGCGTCGAGCAGGTTGAGCGGCAGCTTCGGCGCGCCCTCGACCGTATGGCCGAACTGGTACATGTCGATATCGTAGCGCCTGCCGGGGTCGGCCTTCGAGCGGACGCCGTCAAGGCCGGCGGCGATGATGACGGCCTGCAGCAGATAGGGGTTTGCCGCGCCGTCCGGCAGGCGCAGCTCGAAGCGGCCGGGGCCGGGTACGCGCACCATGTGGGTGCGGTTGTTGCCCGTCCAGGTCACCGTGTTCGGCGCCCAGGTGGCGCCGGAGATGGTGCGCGGTGCGTTGATGCGCTTGTAGGAATTGACCGTCGGGTTGGTGATGGCGGCAAGCGCGGACGCATGTTTCATGATGCCGCCGAGGAAATTCCTGCCCTTGGCCGACAGGCCAAGCTCTATCGCATTATCGGCAAAGACATTGGTCTTGCCGTCTTTGTCCCACACCGAGATATGCGCATGGCAGCCATTGCCGGTCAGGCCCTGGAAGGGTTTAGGCATGAAGGTTGCGCGCAGGCCGTGCTTTTCGGCGACCGATTTCACCATGAATTTGAAGAAGGAATGCTTGTCGGCGGTCGCCAGCGCATCGTCGAAGGCCCAGTTCATCTCGAACTGGCCGTTGGCATCCTCGTGGTCGTTCTGGTAGGCGCCCCAGCCGAGCGCCAGCATGTGGTCGCAGATCTCGGCGATCACATCGTAGCGGCGCATCACCGCCTGCTGGTCGTAGCAGGGCTTCGACGCCGTGTCATATTCGTCGGAAATCGTCTTGCCATCCGGCGAGATCAGGAAGAATTCGGCCTCGACGCCGGTCTTGATGTGCATGCCGTCGCCAGCGGCCTCCGCGATCAACCGCTTCAGCGTGTTGCGCGGCGCCTGCTCGACCGATTTGTCGTCCATGATGCAGTTGGCGGCGACCCAGGCGACCTCCGGCTTCCAAGGCAACTGGATCACCGAGGCCGGATCCGGCACCGCCAGCATGTCGGGATGCGCCGGCGTCAGGTCGAGCCAGGTGGCAAAGCCGGCAAAGCCCGCGCCGTCCCGCTGCATGTCGGCGATCGCCTGCGCCGGCACCAGCTTGGCGCGTTGCCCACCGAACAGGTCGGTGTAGGATATCATGAAATATTTGACGCCCTTCTCCTTGGCGAAGGCGGCGAGATCGTTCCCCATTATAGTTCCTCGCTTACTGGCATTTGGTTTGTTTTTAGAAGCCGTTCTTGCCCGGTATCCAGTTGGTGCCGGCCAGCGGCACGCCGGCCATGGCGGCGGCTTCGATCGTCAAGGCCACAAGATCCTCGGGCTCGAGATTGTGCAGGCTGTTCTTGCCGCAGGCGCGGGCGATTGTCTGAGCCTCAAGTGTCATCACCTTAAGATAATTCGCCAGCCGTCGGCCGGCCGCAATCGGATCGACCCGTTTCATTAGCTCGGGATCCTGCGTGGTGATGCCGGCCGGGTCGCGACCCTCATGCCAGTCGTCATAGGCGCCGGCGGTGGTGCCGAGCTCGTTGTATTCCGCTTCCCAGCGCGGGTCGTTGTCGCCGAGCGCGACAAGCGCTGCCGTGCCAATCGACACCGCATCGACGCCGAGCGCCAGCGCCTTGGCGACGTCGGCCCCGTTGCGTATGCCGCCCGAGACGATCAGCTGCACCTTGCGGTGCATGCCGAGATCCTGCAGCGCCTGCACCGCCGGCCTGATGCAGGCAAGCGTCGGCTGGCCGACATTTTCAATGAACACTTCCTGGGTCGCTGCCGTGCCGCCCTGCATGCCGTCGACGACGACGACATCGGCGCCCGATTTCACCGCAAGCGCGGTATCGTAATAGGGCCGTGCGCCGCCGACCTTGACGTAGATCGGCTTTTCCCAGTCGGTGATTTCGCGCAGTTCCAGGATCTTGATCTCGAGGTCGTCCGGCCCGGTCCAGTCGGGGTGGCGCGAAGCCGAGCGCTGGTCGATGCCCTTCGGCAGCGTGCGCATTTCGGCGACGCGGTCGGAGATCTTCTGGCCGAGCAGCATGCCGCCGCCGCCTGGCTTGGCGCCCTGGCCGACGACCACCTCGATCGCGTCGGCACGGCGCAGATCGCGCGGGTTCATGCCGTAGCGCGACGGCAGATACTGGTAGACCAGCGTCTTCGAATGGCCGCGCTCTTCCTCGGTCATGCCGCCGTCGCCGGTCGTCGTCGAGGTACCCGACAGCGTCGCGCCGCGGCCAAGCGCTTCCTTGGCCGGCCCGGACAGCGAGCCGAAGCTCATGCCGGCAACGGTGATCGGGATTTTCAATTCGATCGGTTTTTTCGCATAGCGCGAGCCGAGCACGACGCTGGTGTCGCAGCGCTCGCGATAGCCTTCGAGCGGATAGCGCGAGATCGAAGCACCGAGGAACAGAAGGTCGTCGAAATGCGGCAGCTTGCGCTTGGCGCCGGCGCCGCGGATGTCATAGATGCCGGTCGCCGCGGCGCGGCGGATCTCGGAAAGCGTGTAGTCGTCGAAGGTCGCGGATTTGCGCGGCGTCGTCGGCGGGTTGCGATAGGTCATTGAGCCTCAATACGCGTCGGCGTTGTCGATATTGAAATTGTAGAGGGTACGAGCCGAGCCATAACGCTTGAACTCCGCCGCCTTGACGCCGGTCACACCGGCGCGGTCGAGCAAGCCTTGCAGCAATTCGAGATGCTCGGGCCGCATCTCCTTGGCGATGCAGTCGGCGCCGAGGCTTTCGACCTTGCCGCGCACGAAAAGCCGCGCCTCGTAGATGGAATCGCCGAGCGCATCGCCGGCGTCGCCCAGCACCACGAGGTTGCCGGACTGCGCCATGAAGGCCGACATGTGGCCGATATTGCCATGGACGACGATGTCGATGCCTTTCATCGAGATGCCGCAGCGCGACGATGCGTTGCCTTCGATGACGAGCAACCCGCCCCGGCCGGTGGCGCCGGCATACTGGCTGGCATCGCCTTTGACGACGATCTGGCCGGACATCATGTTCTCGCCGACGCCGGGCCCGGCCGAGCCATGCACGGTGATGGTGCCGCCGTCGTTCATGCCGCCGCAATAATAGCCGACGCTGCCGCGCACATCGATGGCGACCGGCTGGTCGACGCCGACGGCGACCGAATGGCTGCCTCGCGGGTGGAGCACCTCCCAGGCGGTCTCGTTCGAACCGGGCGCCAGATCGTGCAGCGCCTGGTTGAGCTCGCGCAGCGACATTTCGGCCAGATCGAAGACCCGTGACGCATGGCCCGGCTCGCGAGCCGCCTTGGAGAGGTTAATTGCCGGCATTGGTTCAATGCTCCCAGAAATAGACGGTTGCGGGCTCGGGTTCCCAGACCTTCGCATTGTCTATGCCGGGCAGTTTGGTGAGCGCACGATATTCCGAGCCGAAGGCGACATACTGATCGGTTTCGACCATTACTGCGGGCTTGCAGGCGATCGGATCGCGCACCACGCCGAAGCCGTTCTTGGTGCCGACGACGAAGGTGAAAAAGCCGTCGAGATCGCTCAGCGTGCCTTCCAGCGCCTCGCCCAGATTCTTGCCATGCGCTATCTGCGAGGAGAGATAGGCGGCAGCGACCTCGGTGTCGTTCTCGGTCTCGAATGTCATGCCTTCGCGGATCAGCTCGCGGCGGACATTGTTGTGGTTGGACAGCGAGCCATTATGCACCAGGCACTGGTCGGCGCCGGTCGAGAACGGATGCGCGCCCATCGTCGTCACCGCCGATTCGGTCGCCATGCGGGTATGGCCGATGCCGTGCGTGCCGGTCATCTCGCGGACGCCGAAACGGTCGACGACCGCTTCGGGCAAGCCGACTTCCTTGTAGATTTCGACGACGTCGCCGGCGCCCATGATGCGGATGTCGGGGCGCAGCGTCTGGATCGCCTCGCGCGCTTCGTCGATCTTGGCAGGCGTCGTCCGGACCACGGCATGCGTCGACTTCGCAGCAATGCTCACCGGCGCGCCGATCGCCTTGGCGAGTTCGGCGTCGAGGCCGCGGAAATCGCGCTCCGGCTTGGCCGACTGGATGGTGATCTTGGCTTCACTGGAGGGCGCGCCATAGATGGCGATGCCGGCGCTGTCGGGACCGCGATCGCTGAGCGAGATCAGCATCTCCGACAGCATCGCGCCAAGCTGGGGCTCGAGCGACTTGTCCTTCAAAAACAGTCCGACGATTCCGCACATGTCAGCCTCCGCGAGTTTGTTCCCTCCGAGATGTATCGAATGAGTCCCGGGAATTCAATTGGTATGAAAAAAATTTTCCTGTCGTTATATATCGGCTGAGGCGCCGCCGGCCGCACTATCGCTGCGCTGGCCGCCATTGTGAACCCATTTGGCATAGCGGATGCGGGCGATCTTGTAGGCATCCAGGATCGACAGGGCATAGATCAGGATCCCGCCGGCATGGCGGCCGACGAAGCTGGCGTCTGGCGGCGCGATCTTGGCGGTGACCCAGGCAAGGATCACCATGAAGAACAGGAATTGCAGGCCGCGCACCGGCACCCCGAGCACGACATGCCCGCTCGCCGGCAAGACGATCGCAGCGCCCAGAACCAGATAGGGGCTCGGTGGTGCGGGGGAGGTGGTGATCTGGCTGGTCATGCCGCTTGCCGTTCGCTTTGATTGATGGCATCGCGCAGCGCCGAAGCCGACGACAGCAGCCTCTCGATCAGCACCGGATCGAGCCTGACCGTGCCGAATTCGGCTTGCCGGAATACGCCGTAACGCGCGCGCTCGGCCTCGGCCAGAAGCCAGACGATGCGCACGCCGTTCGGCGTGATCAGCAATTCCTTGGTGCGCTCCTCGGCAAAGATATCGAGGTGGCCGGCGATGACGGCTTCGGGGAAGCGCACGCCCTTGCGGTCGCTCCGCAGCACCGCCTCGGCCGGAAACCCCGCCGCCTTCGGCAGCGGATGGACGAGATGATCGAAATTGGAAAAAGTCGTCGGCGATCCCGGCCGCATCATCATATCGAAAGTGCCTGGTATCGCGACCTTTTCGGTGATCGAAACGCTCAGCCAGCGCGCCGGCAGCTTCCTGATCGCCAGCGTGTCGACGATGGTCCGCACCTGCACCCGCCGGCCGTTCCACGAGCCGGCGAAGGTAACGACGCCGGCGGTGCCGTCCGAGATGTTGGCCACGTCGGGGATGACGGCGCGGACGCCGGCTTCGTCGGCGGCAAGCCCGGTCGAAGCCTTGGCGCGGCTGGCCCGCGCAAGCCAGGCTATATGGAGGACGAGAGCCAGGGCAACCGCCCCGGCGAGCAATGCTGAGATCACCTAACGCACCTCGTCACGCAAATGCCCGCCCAGACCGGGCGCGCCGTCAGTAGCCCTGCGGCTTCGGCCACGGCATGGTGAACTGGGCACCACGGCGCACGAATTTGTAGCGGTAGAAGTGGAACCACAGCGAGATCAGGAAGTAGAAGGCGACCATGGCGATCAGCTGCGAGCCGAAGCCGAGGAAGATCGCAAAGAAGGTGACGACGCAAAGGCAGAACAAGACGATCGCCGGCAGCGGATGGAACGGATGGGTGTAGCCGCGGCGGATCGAGCCGAGCGGCCACTTTTTCCTGAACATGATGATGTTGATGCTCATGAAGGTGTATTGCAGCACGCCCGACAGGATCGAGAAGGTGATCGCCTGGTTGAGGTCGGCGATGAAGGCGAAGGCGAGCGCGATCGGCAGCAGAAACAGGATCGAGCGATAGGGCGTGCGGTATTTCGGATGCACCGCCGAGAACCAGGTCGGCAGATAGCGGTCGCGGCCGAGCGAAAACCAGGCGCGCGCGGCGTCGTTGATGCAGCCATTGGCGGAGGCGAGCGCGGCAAGCAGCGTCGCGATGAACAACAGGTTTTCCAGCAGCGCACTGCCGGTCAGTTTGCCCGCGTCCCACAGCGGATAATAGGTGATGCCGAGATATTCCCAGGGCATCAGCGAGGCGCAGACATACCAGGTCATGGCGGCGGCGATCAGAAGCGTGATCATGCCGGCCATCGTGCCGTAGGGCAGCGAGCGCGCCGGCGAGCGCACTTCCTCGGCGGCCTGCGTGGTGCCCTCGATGCCGAGATAGTACCAGATGCCGAACTGGAAGGCGGCGATGACGCCGATCCAGCCATAGGGCAGGGCGTTGCCCGGGGTCACCAACTCGTTCAGCTTGAGCACGGCGCCTTGCGTCCACGGGCTGACCGAGAAGAACAGGATGACGATCGAGACATAGGCTATCGCGGTGATGACGAAATTGACGTTGAGCGTCATCAGCACGCCGCGATAGTTCAGCCATGCCAGCACGACGATTGTCGCGGCGATGAAGGAATTGTGGTTGAGGCCCTCGACGCCGGCCTTGGCGACGATGGTGTCGCCGAGCAGGATCGCGTCCGACACTTCGAGCATGGTATAGGCAAAGACCAGGAACAGCGCGACGTTGAAGGCCATCAGCGGCCCGACAATGTGCTTGGCCTGGGCATATTGGCCGCCGGCGGCGGCAACCGTCGAGGTAACTTCGGAATCGATCATCGCGACCGACGTGTAGAGCAGCCCGACGATCCAGCAGACGATCAGCGCCGCCAGCGCGCCGCCCTTGTCCGCCGCGAAATTCCAGCCGGTGAATTCGCCGACCAGAACGATGCCGACACCGAGCGCCCAGACATGGGCGGGGCCGAGCACCCTGAGCAGTGAAACCCTGTCGCCTTGCACTTGCACCGCTGGTTCAGCCGTGATCGTCATCGTTCAATCCCCCACTCAGATCCGGTGTTTTTCGGACACGGCTTCAAGTTCGCCTTCCCTGGACGAGGTCAGCATCTCTTCGGAATAGGTCGTGTCGATCTTGAACCAGTCGTAGAGCATCCACAGCGCGAGCACGATCGAGATGCCCCAGCATGCGTAAGAGAGTGCCACCCACATGACGATGCTTCCCTATCTATTTGTCGCCGAACTTTTCGTCGATGACGTCGCGGTATTCGCGGTCCGATGCGCGGAACAGAAAGATGAAATAGCCGATCAGCACCGCCGCCATGATGATCAGCGTCGGCCAGTCGATGATGTAGTGGAACCGGTTCTGGATGACGTCGTGCGCGGTTTCCGGCGTGTAGCCGAGCTTTTCCCAGATCGAGGCCATGGTCGGGTTTTGTCCGAGCGCTTCCCACGTCTTGGCGTCGAGCGCGTCGATGGATTTTGCCGCCCCTGCCAGCCCTAGTTTCAGCGGCAGCCACAGCGCGACGAAAATCGCGACCACGACGACGGCGATATCGAAAACCTGTCCGGCCTTGCTCTGTTCGGGCGGTGTATAGCGGGCCATGCGTCTCCCCCTCAGGACTTGCGGTTGCGGTAGGCGTCGGCATTCTTGATGTCGAGGCCGTAGATGAAGTCCTTGTCTTCCTTGTAGTGGTTGACCATCGCCAGGATCGCCGCCGTGTTGAAGATCAGCACGGCGGCGGCGGCGACCGCGACGACGAGCTTGATGCCGGCGTCGGGGACGTATGGCCATGTCATGAACAGGACAAAGAGGATCGTCGCCCACAGGCAGACGATCAGGAGCATGGATCCACGCACGTCGGAACGGTACAACGCTTCCACGCGCTGTTGCAGGTCGGACATCGGCTTTCCCCTTTTCAACGCCGGTCCGGATTGGCCGGTCATTGCCCTCTTTCAAGAGAGTGAAATTTTTTTCATAAAATCCGGCCGAATTCTGGAATTGTCAAGACGATTTTACGCGACGTTAACCGTTTGTTTGGGCTCGCCGGATTTGCCTGACAATGAAATTATTTGCTTACGGGTATTGCAGGCTCCCGGCGTTTGCGGTCAATATTCAAGGCAACGCTCCCGCCTGTGTGCAGGGAGCAGGGGAAAGCAAAAAAGTTTCTTTCGAACGGAGGACAGCGGATGACGGCATCCTGGAGATTTTCGACGCTTGCGGACCGCCATCGCGCGCTCGGCTCGAAGCTCGAGGACTGGAGCGGCATGGGTACCGCCTGGACCTACGACAAGGACGCCGACGAAGAGTATACCGCCATCCGCACCAAGGCCGGCCTGATGGACGTGTCCGGCTTGAAGAAGGTCCACATCACCGGGCCGCACGCCTCGCACCTGATCGATCTGGCGACGACGCGCGACGTCGAAAAGATCTATCCCGGCAAGTCGGCCTATGCCTGCATGCTCAACGAGGCCGGCAAGTTCACCGACGACTGCATCCTCTACCGCACCGGCCCGAATTCCTGGATGGTCGTGCATGGCTCGGGCACCGGCCATGAAGAGCTGCAACGCGCTTCGGTCGGTCGTGACGTGTCGCTGCGCTTCGATGACAATCTGCACGACCTTTCGCTGCAGGGGCCGCTAGCCGTGGATTATCTGGCAAAGCATGTGCCCGGCATTCGCGACCTCAACTATTTCCACCACATGCAGACGCAGTTGTTCGGCTTTCCGGTGATGATCTCGCGCACCGGCTACACCGGCGAGCGCGGCTACGAGATCTTCTGCCGTGGCCAGGACGCCGGAACGATCTGGGACAGGATCCTCGACGAGGGCAAGAGCGCCGGCATCATCCCGTGCCGCTTCACCACGCTCGACATGCTGCGCGTCGAGAGCTATCTGCTGTTTTACCCCTACGACAATTCGCAGAAATACCCGTTTGAGAACGAAGGCCCGGGCGACACACTGTGGGAGCTTGGTCTCGACTTCACCGTCAGCCCCGGCAAGACGGGCTTTCGCGGCGCCGAGGAACACTACCGCCTCAAGGGCAAGGAGCGCTTCAAGATCTTCGGCGTGCTGCTCGAAGGCAGAGAGCCGGCCGACGAGGGCGCACCGGTCTATCGCGACGGCAAAAAGGTCGGCGTGGTGACCTGCGCAATGTATTCGCCGCTGGTCAAAAAATCGATGGGCATCGCCCGGCTCGAGGTCGACTGCGCGGTGCAGGGCACCAGGCTCGAGATCCGCAACAAGAGCGGCGCCATCAGCGCAATCGCCGAGCCGCTTCCTTTCGATGATCCGAAGAAGACCAAGCGCACGGCGAAAGGCTGAGGCATACTGCGGGTATGGCAGCGAAAAGCATCATCAGCCGCCCGGTCTATGGGACCCTGTCTCCGCAGCCTGGCAAGCATCATCTTTTCATAGCGGATGCAGAAGGAGCGCTGGCGATTGCCGATCTGGCCGCCAAGGCACCGGCGGATTTCTTCGGCGGCGCCCACATCATCTTCATTCCCGGCCGCGACGGCAAATACGCCGATGCGCTCGAAGCCCTGAAGCCGGCGCAGTTCTACCTCGGCCATTCCTTCGCCAGCGCCCTGCCGCGGCTGAAGCAGACGCTGGCCAACGCGCATATGGGCCTCAGGCTCTACCTTGCCGGCACCGAAGGGCTGATCGGACAGGCCATGCAGGCGGCGCTCGAAGCCGGCATCGACCACACCTCGATCCAGACCGAGCATCGCGGCTCGCTGGCGCGCCGCATGCAATGCGTCCACTGCAAGGGCATCACCGAGAACGTGACGACGCAGCCGGCGACCTGTTCGCATTGCGGCCTGCTGCTTCTGGTGCGCGATCATTATTCGCGGCGGCTCGCCGCCTTCCAGGGCGTCTGCATCAACGCCGAGGACCGCAGCGAAATTCCTCCGATCGAGGAGGTCTTTCGATGAGCACCGGCACCACCAAGCTCGATGTCGTCGTCAGCGATGTCGTTCCGATCAACGAGCTGGTGACGCGCTTTCATTTCCGTCGGCGCGACGGCGAGCTTTTGCCGACCTTTTCCGGCGGCGCCCATGTCGTCGTCGAGATGCGTGATGGCGAACGCACCAGGCTCAATCCCTATTCGCTGATGGGCTCGCCGCTCGACACCCGCGAATACACCATCTCGGTGCGCCGCGACGACGCCGGCCGCGGCGGCTCGCTTTTCATGCACAGGCAGGTCAGGCCGGGCACGGAGATGGTGGTCAGCTATCCCGTCAACCTGTTCTCGCTCGATCTGCGCGCCAGGAAGCATCTGATGCTGGCCGGCGGCATCGGCATCACCCCGTTCATGGCGCAGACCGCGCAGCTGGCGGCGGAAGGCGGCAATTTCGAATTGCATTACACCTGCCGCACCGCCTCGCTCGGCACCTATGCCGACCTGCTGAGAGAGCGCTACGATCGCCGGGTCAGGCTCTATCACGACGACCGCGACGAGCGCGTCGATCTCGACCGGCTGCTGTCGTCGCAGCCGCTCGGCACGCATCTCTATGTCTGCGGCCCGTCCGGCATGATCGGCTGGGTGCGCGAGCGTGCCGCGGCGCTCGGCTGGCCTCACGAGACCGTGCATTTCGAGCATTTCGCGGCGCCGCAGCCCGGCGCGCCCTTCGACGTGACGCTGGCGCTCAGCGGCAAGACCATCCGTGTCGACGAGCAGCAGAGCCTGCTCGAGGCGATCGAGGCGGCCGGGGTCGATCCGCCCTATCTCTGCCGCGGCGGCGTCTGCGGCCAGTGCGAGACCAACGTCATTTCGCATGACGGCAAATTCATCCACAACGACCACTGGCTGAGCGAGGAAGACCACCGTTCGGGCTGCAAGATCATGCCCTGCGTCTCGCGCTTCGAGGGCAGGTCGCTGGTGCTGGAAAGATAGGAGGCGAGCTTGGGCATCACCTTTCGCAAGGAAACGTTCCGCGACGACTTCACCTTCAGGAACAGCCCCGAGCACATCAGGCGGTTCCCGTTCCCGTTCCATGAAGACAGCTACATGTATGCCGTCAACATCGAGCCGCATGTCGTCGGGCCGAAGGGCAGCGTGCTGGAGAATTTGATCGACGTCGACGAGCACTATGTCGCCGAGATGCAGGACCGCGCTTTGGTGCTGGCCGAGGACCCGCTGCGCTGCCAGTCGCTGCCGCACATGACGCTGGCCGGCTGGGATCTGCTCGAGCTTTTGATGGAGCAGCAGGCTTCAGGCTATCCCGAGCATTTCACGCTGACGCGCGACGGCGACCGCTGGCGCTGGATCAACCGGCCGCTCGGCATCGACGACAGCTTCACCTTCGGCGACGTCTCGACGCTGCCCTATGGGCCGATGGAATACATCACCCGCCAGAGCCAGGGCGATTTCTGCATCCTCGACCAGCGCGACGGCAATCTGTGGATGGATGCCGGCATGGTCACCACCCAGGCCGACTGGTCGCTCGATTTCGACATCGGCATGAACTTCTTCGAATGGCACGCGCCGGTGCCGCTGGCGCATGAGAAGGGCATCTTCGTCCGGGCGCTGAAATTCCTCACCAACATCCAGCAGGGCAAGCCGGCGCGCCGGCTGAACTGGACGATGACCATCAATCCGCGCCTCGATACCAGCCCGGAAAATTACCACAAATGGGGTCCGGACCGCGCCACGGTGACGCCGGAAAATGTCGGCGACAAGGTTCATCTGCGCGTCGAGCTGCAGAGCTTCTGGCGGCTGCCGCGCTCGAATGCGATCGTCTTCCCGATCCGCTGCTACCTGATCAAGATGGACGAGCTGGTGACGCAGCCGAAATGGGCACGGCGCCTGCACCGCGTCATCCGCGACCTTCCCGACGAACTCGCCGCCTACAAGGGCCTGACGCGTTACCGTGCGACATTGGTCGAGTGGCTGTCGAAGTTGGATGACGGCAGTGCGACGTCGGTGGGTTTTGGGCCGGATTGAGGTTCTGTTTGCGAGGTTCGCGCTGCCCGTCAAGCTGCCAATCTCCCCCCAAGAGGGGGAGATGCCCGGCAGGGCAGAGGGGGGCGCCGTAGAGCGCCGGCCTTCCCACAATGCCCACTCCACCGCTTCGGCGAAGATCACGACGCGCCAGCCAGCCCAGCCACAATCACGATCGCTGGCAGACATTATCGATATCGCGAATGTCATCGCGGTTCGCCCCCCTCTGTCCTGCCGGACATCTCCCCCTCAAGGGGGGAGATTGGATGTCACCTCAGCTTTCGCTAATCACCAACGCTGCAAAAGAGGCGCCGTCGGCGAAGCTGCCGATCTCCCCCACGAGGTCCACAAGGGGCGAGATCGAACTCTCACCCCGCGCTCTGCGGGTAGCAGATGATCGACAGATAGCGCATCGGCAGGACGCTCAGCACTTCCGGTCCGTGCGGCGCATCGGCGTCGAAGAACAGGCTGTCACCGGGCTTCATCGGGTAGAGATTGCTGCCGTGCCGGTAAACCACCTCGCCCTCGAGCATATAGAGGAATTCCATGCCTTCGTGCTGGAAGGTCGGGAACACGTCGGAATCCTCGGTCAGCGTGATCAGATAGGGTTCCACGACGACGCCGCTGGTGTTGGAGCCGATATGGCCGAGCAGATTGTACTGGTGGCCGGCGCGCGTGCCGCGGCGTTCGACGTCGAGGCCTTCGCCGGCCTTGACGAAGACGGCACTGCGCTCTTCCTCGAAGCGGCGGAAGAAGGCGGTGACGGGAACGCCGAGCGCCCGTGACAGCGCCTGCAACGTGGTCAGCGATGGCGAGGTGATGCCGTTCTCGATCTTCGACAGCATGCCAAGCGAAATGTCGGTGGCGGCAGCCAGATCGGCCACCGTAATGCCGAGCTTCTTGCGGAAGGCCCGCACCTCGCGGCCGATGGCGACCTCCAGGACCTTTTCGCGGGTGTCGCGAATGGCGTGCGGGTTCTGGGTGAGCGGCGCGCGTATCTTGCGCGGATCGATTGCAGCGACCGACGGCTTGGCTTTGGCGGCGACGACGGCCGCAGCGGGCTTTAGACTGGATGCTTTTTTCGCCATGTTGCCACCCCGGACCTTGCCGATTCATTTCACTCACGGTGAACATATTCGGTGCCGATACAGAAGCGCAACTGCCACGGCAAGCCACCCGTGTCGAATTGCGCAATGTCCGGATTTCGCCCGAGCTACTGCGTCGCTTGGAAATCCAGCTGGGCGAAACGCGGTTTCGCGACAAGCCCTGTTGACAGCATCGAAGGGGCAATTACTGTCCTGTCAGTGAAATTTGTTTCGTTAGGGAAATGAGATCGGGAGGCCCGCAATGAAAGATCGTGTTGCCGTCATCGGAGCCGGGCCGTCCGGCATGGCCCAGCTCAGGGCCTTCAAGTCGGCCGCCGACAAGGGCGCCGATATTCCCGAAATCGTCTGCTTCGAAAAGCAGTCCGACTGGGGCGGCCTGTGGAACTACACCTGGCGCACCGGCCTCGACGAGCACGGCGACCCGGTGCACGGCTCGATGTACCGCTATCTCTGGTCGAACGGCCCGAAGGAATGTCTCGAATTCGCCGACTACACCTTCGAGGAGCATTTCGGCCGGCCGATCGGCTCCTATCCGCCGCGCGCCGTGCTGTGGGACTACATCAAGGGCCGCGTCGAAAAATCCGGCGTGCGCCAATGGGTGCGCTTCAACAGCCCGGTGCGCATGGTCACCTTTTCCGAAACGACAAAAAAATTCACGGTCACCGCGCATGACCGCACCAGCGACGTCACCTACTCGGAAGAGTTCGACAATGTCGTCGTCGCCTCGGGCCATTTCTCCGTGCCCAACGTTCCCTATTTCGAGGGCTTTTCGACCTTCAACGGCCGTATCCTGCACAGCCACGATTTCCGCGACGCCATGGAATTCAAGGGCAAGGACATTTTGATAATCGGCCGCTCCTATTCAGCCGAGGACATCGGCTCGCAATGCTACAAATACGGCGCCAGATCCATCACCTCCAGCTATCGCTCGAAGCCGATGGGCTTCAAATGGCCGGAGAACTGGAAGGAAGTGCCGCTGCTGCAGAAGGTCGTCGGCAAGACCGCGCATTTCAAGGACGGCAGCACCAAAGACGTCGACGCTATCATCCTGTGCACCGGCTATCTCCACTCCTTCCCGTTCCTCACCGAGGATTTGAAGCTGAAGACCGCCAACCGTATGTGGCCGGACGGGCTCTACGAGGGCGTCGTCTGGGAGAAAAACCCGAAGCTGTCCTATATCGGCATGCAGGACCAGTTCTATACCTTCAACATGTTCGACGCGCAGGCCTGGTTCGCCCGCGACGTCATCATGGGCCGCATCAAGCTGCCCTCGGCCGAAGCGATGGCCGAGCACGGCCGGAAATGGCGGGCACGTGAAGAAACACTTGAAGACGCCGAGCAGATGATCTGGTTCCAGGGCGACTACACCAGGGAGCTGATGGAGCAGAGCGACTATCCCGGCTTCGATGTCGAGGCCGTCAATCAGACCTTCATGGAATGGGAGCACCATAAGGCGCAAGACATTATGGGCTTCCGCGACCATGCCTATCGCTCGCTGATGACCGGCACGATGGCGCCGTTGCACCACACGCCCTGGCTGCAGGCGATGGACGATTCAATGGAGAGCTATCTCGAAGTGAAGGGCGTCGCGGCGGAGTAGGCAGTCCGAACGGCGATTGACTTGCGTCAGACAATTTCCCGCGCCGGGTCGGCTGCCAGCGCCAGGGAATTTGCGACGTGCTCGAGGTGCTCCTCGCTCAGGATGCTCGTCGCGACGCGCACGGCGCTGGTCTTTCCGGTCGAAAACTTCGCCCCGGCATGGACCGCGATGCCGTGTGCGGCCAGCTGGACGTCGACCGAAAACATTATCCCGACAAGTGTTGTCGACGGGGGGCCGATCGGCACTCCCGCCGCAACAAGCCTCATGTGGTTTTCTCGCGGCCAGGCCGATTTAGGGTGCTCGCCTATGTGTGAATCTTCGCGATATGGGCGAGCACCTCGGCCTTGCTTGGCCCGCGAGCTATGACAGCCCAGTCGGTTGAGGACGGGCGGGTATCCTTTCCAAATGAACGAGACATGGTCTGATCTCCTGTGGTTTCGGTTGCGAAGCGTTCTCGGCGCTTACGGGAGATCGCACCGCGCGAGGAAGCAAAGCGTTTGAAGGCCCGCCGTTTCGCTGATTGCGGATCTGGCGCTGTTCACGACTGGTTGACGCAAAAAAACCTCTCGTTTTCCCACTGTTGTTCCCACTGCACGTCAAACGCTGCCGGCCGAGGTTTAGCCGTCCGGGGCGATCCCGGTCGCGCAATATCCGAACCCAGGAGTGAATGACATGCAGGACGATACAATGGTCATGGAAAAGGCTTCCGTTAAGAAGGCGTCGCGAGAGCCGAGGAACGGCGTCAATACGCCCACCCTTCTGGCCACCATCAATGCCGTCGCGGGCCAGCCGGAGCTTGCCAAGTTCCAGTTCCGGGCCAAGAGCCGCTGGATCACCGGCACGCACAGCCGCAGCACGATGGCCAACTTCTTCGGCGCCGGCGCCGAGCAGCCGCATGTGACGGCATACCAGGCCGACAGCGATCATCCGGCGGTCCTGTGCGGCACAGATAACGGCCCGACGCCGGTCGAATACCTCCTCCACGCGCTTGCTTCCTGCCTCACCGCGGGCATCGCGAATATCGCGGCCGCGCGCGGCGTGACGCTGCATGAGGTGGAATCGACCGTCGAAGGCGACATCGACCTTCGCGGCATCCTCGGCATCTCTAACGAAGTCCGCAACGGCTACCAGGGCATCCGTATCTCCTTCAAGATCAAGGGCGATGCTCCGGCTGAGAAGCTCGAGGAAATCGTGATGCAGTCGCGCGCCCGTTCCGCGGTGTTCGACGTACTGACCAACGGCGTGCCGGTCTCGGTTGCCGTGAAAGGCTGACTTCGGTCCGCAAGAGCAATATCGCCGGCCTCGTCCTGAAAAGGATGGCGCCGGCGATCTGTTGCCCCTGCTTACAAGGCGCGGATTCCATGCAGCATACAGACGTGGCCATTATCGGCGCCGGACAGGCGGGTCTCGCCATGAGCCGGTGCCTGTCCGAGCGCGGGGTCTACCACGTCGTGCTGGAGCGCGGCCGCATCGCCGAGCGCTGGCGCAGCGAACGGTGGGATTCGCTGCGCCTGCTGACGCCCAACTGGATGACGCGCCTGCCCGGCGGCGGTTATCGCGGGGCCAAGCCCGACGGCTTCATGACAATGGCCGAGACCGTGGGGTTCCTAGAGGATTATGCGTGCTCGATCACCGCACCCGTAGCAAACGGCGTTGAGGTGCTTTCGGCCGAAAGGGTCGATGGAGGTTTCCGGCTGCTGACCGATCGCGGCCAATGGAGCGTACGTGCGGTCGTGGTCGCGACCGGATACAGCGACAGGCCACGCATTCCGCCACTAGCAAAGCAGATCTCCTCCCGGATCAGGCAGGTCGTGCCGCGGGACTATCGCAATCCTCAGCAACTGCCCCAGGGTGGCGTTCTCGTGGCCGGGGCCTCGGCGACCGGCATACAACTTGCGGAGGAGATCAATCGCTCCGGGCGCCCGGTGACCCTGTCGGTCGGCAGTCATACACGCCTGCCGAGGCTTTACCGCGGGCACGACATCCTGTGGTGGCTCGACCGGCTGGGAATGCTTGCCAAGCCTGTCGCTGAAGTTCCGGATCTCACCGCGGCACGGCGGCAGCCCTCCCTGCAGCTGATAGGCACACCCGAGCGCAGGACGCTCGACCTTGCCGGTCTTCGGGAGCAAGGCATTCGTCTTGTCGGTCGAGCGGCTGCCGCCTGCGATACACGCATTCGGTTCAACGGCGATCTCGCCGAAACGACCATGGCGGCGGAACGCAGGCTGAGGCGCGTGCTGGCCAATATCGACCGCGCGGCCGCCGGCGATGGCCTCTACTCGATCGATCCCGGTTCCATTCCGAGCCTGATTCTGAGCGCCGAGGCGACCGAAATCGACCTCATCGACCAGGGTATCCAGACGATCATATGGGCTACCGGCTATCGCCGGGAATACCCATGGCTGAAGCTGGATGTGTTCGACGCCCGGGGCGAAATACTGAACGATGGCGGCGTCTGCGCGTATCCGGGACTCTACGTGCTCGGCCTCAATTTCATGCGCCATCGAAGCTCCAGCTTCCTCGACGGCGTCGGCCGCGATGCGGAGGCGCTGGCGGCTCACCTGGCAATGTTTCTCGACGTCTCCCGCCGAGCAGCGGCCTGACCGCCGAATACAACGCTAGCGCGGCAAAAATCGACGTTGCCTTCAACGATGAAGCTCACGGCGGACAACGACAAGGGCTCCACTGGCGCCGTAGTCAGCGCCCGCAACCATGGAGAAAATCAAAATGAGTGCAATGGTGAACCCATCCCTGTGCCTCACCAGAACGCGAGGTTTGCGCTGGGCTGGCGGAACAATGTTGGCCGCAGTCTGGCGTTTCATTCGTATCCAACGGGACCGTAGACAGCTTTATGAGTTGCCGGACTACATCTTGCGCGACATCGGCATCACCCGCTTCGAGATCAACTGGATCACTTCGTTTGCCGGGCGTGATCCCAGCCGCCGCACGCGTTTTTTGAGGGGGGAGGAGGGCGGGGCTCGATGATTGCCGCATCGACGTCCCACGTCTCGCATAGGGCGTGCCAGGCACCGCTTGTGATCGCCCTGCACTGCTCAGGCGGCAGCGGACGGCAATGGCGCAGCCTGGCGGAGCGGCTCGATGACAGCTACCGGCTCATCGCACCCGATCTGATCGGGGCGCCGGGCGGCGGCACCTGGACTGGTACCGGCGCTTTCCGTCTGGCCGACGAAGCCGCCGGGATCCTGGAGATGATCGACCACCATGACAGGCCTGTTCATCTTGTTGGCCATTCCTATGGTGGTGGATTGGCCCTGCATATAGCAGCGATGCGTCCAGACCGGCTGGCCAGCCTCTCCCTTTATGAGCCGTCTGCCTTTCACCTGCTGCGCGAGCTGGACTGTGAGGGCCACGAGGCGCTCGGCGAAGTCTTGGCGATCGCAGGCACCGTCCACGACGGCCTGATCAACGGCAGTTACCTGACCGCGACAGCTCATTTCATCGACTACTGGGGTGGGGCCGGCATCTTCGCGGCGATGAAGCCGGAACTTCAGGCTGCACTCGTGCGGTTTCTGCCGAAGGCCAGCCTGGACTTCCACGCATTGATCCATGAATCGACGCCGGCAAGCGAATATGCCCGATTTGGCTTTCCGGTCTTGGTATTGCGCGGCGAATTTGCACCAGTTCCGACGCGGCTCATCGCCCGCGAACTCGTTTCCCGCGTTCCGGCCGCAATCGGGGCGATTGTTCCTGGCGCCGGACATATGGGACCGCTGACCCACGCAGACGTGGTGGCGGATCGTTTGGTCCGGCAGATATCGTTCCATGACACCGCGGGGTCGCGAGCTGCGTGACCGCGGCTTGCTTGCCCTACAGGCAGCGCAAACCTTCGAAGCAGATCCCTGGATGCGGAGGGATCAAGCCGTAACCGCCATGGGAACGCGATCGGGCAGGACACTTCCGGCCGGCTCTTCCGTGCCGGAGAAATCCTCCCGCATCTGCATTTCTCTGTAGAGCTTGGCCGCTTCCGCGAGAGTGGCATCCGCGCCAGCAATCTTGCCGCGCCGCTTCGCGAGCCCGAGAGCTAGCAAGGAGCGGGCAAGCTCCGGCCGCAATTCAACCCGCCTGGCAAGATTGCAGGCCTGTTCGAGCCAGCCAATGGCCGATCTGGAAGGCTTCAGCTCGGCAAGGCCGCGCAGTACGATGATCTCGCTCCACGGATCGCCGCGTCCCCGCGCAAGCTCGAGCGCATGGCCGAGATTGGCCGCAGCTTCCGGCTCATACAGGCGCGCACGCACGCATGCGAGCACCGCGCGCGCGTGACATTCGAACTGGGCAAGATCGAGCCGCTCAGCCTCGGTCACCGCCATTTCCAAGGTGGCGCCCGCGTCGTGGTTGCGGCCGAGCAGGAATTCCGCATGCCCGAGCACGGTCAACAGCCATGGCCGGAGTAGGATAGATGCGCTGGTAGCGGCTTCGGAGGACCACAATTGCAGCGCCTCGACAAGCGCCGGCTCGGGGCCGCGCAGGACGCCCACCACACCGGTGAAATAGGCGGCCGCGCAGCTGTCGATCGGGCGCGCCACTTCGGCGGCGACCTTCTGCAGTTCGGCAAGCGAACGTTCCGCATCGTCGAACCGGCCAAGCCGCGCTTCCGCCTGCGCGCGGTGCCCCAGGTACCAAACCGCACGCGCACCGAGCTGTCCGAAACGCTCCAGACGCCAAGCTTTGGTGAACCTCTCCTCATGCGGAACAAGCCGCTCCAGCACCTGCCGCGCCTCGCTGCGGATCAGAAGCGCCTGTGAGGCGGCCAGGTCCGACTCGCTTATGCAGCGCTGCACGCCATTTGCCGTCGCGCCGCGTTTGAGTGTGTCGGCCGGTTCCAGCGCCTCCTCGTAGCGGCCGTGGGAGCTGTTGAGATAGCTCAAGTGGAGCAACACGTCGGAGATGAGTTGCGGATCGCCCAGTTCCATGGCCAGTTCGCGCGCTTCCAATAGCTGCGGCAGCGCCTTCCGATAGGCACCCAGGGCGCCGTAGGCGGGCCGCATCCGCACCCGCAGGTTGATCGCCTGGGCGAGGGTTTTCGGATTTCGGGGCAGCGCGGCGACTGCTTTGCGGGCGTTTTCGAGGAACTGGACCGCGGCGGAATAGGCCGAGCGTTCCTCAGCCCGGCCCGCCGCTTGCAGCAGATAATCCGCGGCCGGTTCCCATGCCTCGGCACGAAGCGCGTGTTCGGCCAGTTCCTCGATATGGTGGTTCAGCGATCCGGCATAGAGTCTGTCCATCGCAACCAATGCAGCCCGATGCAGCCTTTTTCGGTCCTCCGCCAGGAGGGATTCATAGGTCACCTTGAGCGTCAACGCGTGCTTGAACGTATACTCCACGTGAGGATAGCTCTGGACCTCGAACAGGAATTCCAAACTCTGCAGTTTGGCCAGGCATACCCCCAGCTCCGCCTCCGAGAGCGGCGAGAGTGCCCTCAGCAGGGGATACGGAACATTCTTGCCGATAACCGAAGCGAGTTGGAGTGCCTGCCTTTCCGAGTCACCCAGCTGCTGGATACGTGCGGCGATGAGCGATTGAACCGTCGACGGGATGGTGATGGAATCCACTGGCCTCTTGAGTTCGTAGCGGCCGGACTGGCCGGCAAGTGCACCGTCCGCAACCAGTCCGCGCACCATTTCTTCCAGGAATAGCGGCGTGCCCTCGGCCCGCTCGGCAAGCGATTGCCGCAGTTCCCCCAAGCTGGGATCGGATCCCAGCAATTCGGTGAGGAACTGCTCCATTTCGTCCCGCGCGAACCGCTCCAGCCTTATCTGCTGGAAATAGCCGCGGCGGTTCCATTCGTGCCGGTACTGCGGCCTGTAGGTGGCGAGCAGCATGATACGGTTGGCGCCCATGACCTCGACCAGCCTGTTCATTACGGCCTCGCTCTCGGCATCGATCCAGTGCAGATCCTCGATAAGCACGGCTACGGGCGCGGCCCGGCTCAAGGCAACGAAAAATGCGCTCATCGCCTCGGATACGCGTGAGGTCCGCTCCCGCGCATCGAGATGCCACCAGCAAGAATCGTCGACCGGCAGGTCCGCGAGGAAGGAAAGCGGCGCCGTATGACTTGGATCCAGGTCCAGTTCCGCCCGTTTGAAGGCAAACAGGCGCTGGGCTTCCGCCAAGCCGTCTTCGCCGCGAATGCCACAAGCCGAGAGCAGCAGCTTCTTTACAGCGCCCAGAGTAACTGATGAATCAAACTCCAGGCCGCCACATTCAAGCACAGTAAAACCGGCCACTTCGTCGAGGGAGAGAAATTCATGGGCAAGCCTCGACTTGCCCATGCC
Organism: Mesorhizobium sp. M0590; assembly: GCF_040320905.1. Taxonomy (NCBI): domain Bacteria; kingdom Pseudomonadati; phylum Pseudomonadota; class Alphaproteobacteria; order Hyphomicrobiales; family Phyllobacteriaceae; genus Mesorhizobium; species Mesorhizobium sp. M0590. The sequence continues at coordinate 13,760 of NZ_JAMYQN010000005.1, read as the reverse complement.
GGCGTCGGCGACGATCCCGGCGACCTGGCCGTGGCCCTCCCTGACCCGGCGCCAGGTTGCAAGCAGGATTTTCAGCTCGAGCTCGCGCGCCACCAGTCCGGTGAGGCCGCGATTGGCCCTCAGGTGCCAGCGCGACAAAGCGTGATTTTCGCCCAACAGCTCGTAAATGCGTTCCTCGTGGCCAAGTTGCGGATGCTCCGAATGCGCTAAGCGGTGCATCTGCACATAGCCGCCGGCGGCTGCGCGCGCCCGGCCTGTCGCGGCGATCGTCGCACGGTGCAAGGCACGCATCAGCCGGTTGGCCGCACGCGGCGCGGCTCCGGCCAGTTCAACCTTGCTGGCTTTGGTCGTCCATTGCTGCCGTACGATCACCTCGCCGGTGTCTATTCCGGCCCTCAACTGGATCCCGCCCTGGGAAAGCTCCTCCACTGCCAGCTTGGCCGCAAGCGCGGCGCGGCATGCAAGATAGGCGTGATCCTCGGTGGCGCGAGCGAGGCCGAATGCTGCGGTGATTGTCCCGTCAGCAGCCGACGTGACGACGCCGCCATGGCTCTCCACGACTTCTATCACCCGATCCTCGACGGGCTGGAATTCGCGGATCGCCACTTCCGGATCCTCCGTTTCGAGGAGATGCATGGGACTGACCACTTCCGCGGCCAGCACTGTTATGTATTGCCGAGAGCGGTTGATTCCCAAGGACGCCGGAGGGCCTGCCAGTTGCTGCGTCTGTTCGGGGTCGGCAAGGAAACGACGCGTTTCGTCGACGAAGGTCGCGAATGCCGGTTCGTGGCCAAGCAGCACGTGGTTGACGCTGTCTAGCGCAACGAAACGCGCGCCGGGGATTTTCCCAGCCATCGCCTGGCCATGATCGAACGGAATGACCGCGTCCCCCGTAGCATGCATCACCAGGGTCGGGACGCGGACCCGCGGTAACAGCTCGTCAACGTCAATGACGGCGCCTTCCTCGAAGATGCGATGGGCAATCTCCGGCGAGACGGTATTGCGTTGCAACTCGTTATACCAATTCCTCTGTTCCGGCGTTGCTTCCGGAATGAAGAGGGAGGTGAACATTTGCCGGAACACCGGGTCGTCTTGGCCCCAGCCTTCCTGAATCAGCGCTCCCATCGCTTCGCGGCGCGCTATTTCGCGCTGATTGCCCCGTTTGCGCCAACCTTTGGTGAATCCGCCATACAGCACCATCCCCGCCACACGCTCTGGATGCCGGACGGCATAGGCTATCGAAACGGCGCACCCCTGGGAAATGCCAAGCAGGGAAACGCGGCGCAGACCAGCCGCATCGATGATGCTCTCCAGGTCGGCAACCATGGCCTCGAAGGACAGGTCGGCGGGATACCGGTCCGACAGGCCGTTGCCGCGCTGGTCGTAACGTATCAGCTGGTAGTGCGCGGAGAGGCCCTCGATCCAATGCTTCCACACCGGACTGTCCCATTCGAGCTCGAGGTGGGACATCCAGTGGGCGGCCCTTACCAAAGGGGGGCCTTGACCACTCAAGGAATAGGCCAAGCGCGCGCCGTCGGGCGTCGTGCACCGGCGAATCTCCTGCGCAAGGATTCGCTCCGGCGGAGAGGCAAGCTGTATCTCCGACGCAGGCAAAACACGCGTCGGAGGGACGTTCTCATCGGCGGGAGCGACCCCGATGTCGCTACTCGAAGCGCGGCTCTGGACCATGGCGGATTGCCGTGCTGCCTCGCTCAGCCGGCGGATGTCCGCTCGAAGAGCCTCGTCCCCAGGCTCCAACCCGTCCAGGACATGCGCGTACGGAAGTGCCCGCGCCGGCTCAAGCCGGTCGACGAGCACCCGAAGGATGCGCAGATGCGTCACGTGCAGTTCGTCGGCGGTCGCAATGCGCCAGGCTTCGAATTCCGGACAGCGCGGCAGTGAAAGATCATCCAGGAAACGGCCGCGGAACGCTCCGGCGAGGGCCTCCAGTTTCTCCGGTTCGAGAGCCTCTATGTCACGACCGCCGAGGCCCCGGAGCGGCGCGATGTCCAGCACGACTTCGCTGGTGTTCAGGCGAACTGCGTTGCGGTCGGCTTGCAGGATCTCGCCGTTCCCGATGTCGACGACCTGTCGGATCTTCGAGAGACTCCAGCGCAGGGCGCCGCGAGGATCGTCCGGTACCTCCCAGAACATCTCGCAAAGGCGCTCGCGCCGCTGCGGGCGCTCTACGAGCGCAAGATAGGCCAGTAGCGCCCGCGTCTTTTTCGAAGGCGGCAAGGAAACGACCTCGCCAAGGCGAAGGACGGTCAGATCTCCGAGAACGCGAATTTCGAGCGACACTTTGCCAATCCCAGTCGCTGCTAAATTAGCCATGGATTGTATCAAGTCCGTGCCGTTGCCGAAAGCTTTCGTTTCCGGAAGCGTGAGGTTTTCCGCCTGCGCTCTGATTTGCCTTCCCTTCGTGGGAAGGCCGACACGGACAAGTCCACATGAATGCCGAGCCGGAACGGGATCACGCCCGTTCCGGCTCGCTTTGATGGTGCCGACGGCACTCTGAAAGGCCCGGAGGCGGGGTCTCACGCTGCCGCGCGCACCCATCGGGGCAGCAGGCTCTCGGGATTTGCGCATGCGCCGGGCGTGTAGTTTGCGCCAACGAACTCCAGCCGGGCGGCGAGCGTGCCGTCCCGCCAGGCCGCAAGCGTATCCATGCAGCCACCGATATGCCCGCCGCCGACAAAGACCTGCGGAATTGTAGGCGAACCGATCCGGGCCCTCAGAGCCTTGCGGATTTCCCCGTCCCGGCCGTTCTTCTGGAATTCCGGAGCATCGATGTCGATGGACCTGTAGGCGATTCCGGCACGGTCGAAAAGCTTTCTTACCGTCCAGCAGAATTCGCACCATGTCAGGGCGAATATGACCACCGGATGCTCCGGATCATAGATCGCCTCATCGACAAACGCATGCGCCGACTGATCGATTTGGATTTCGTTCACGGGCGCCGATGAAAGGGCGAAGGACGGCGGCCGGTCGAAGCGGTAGCCGGGTGTGGAGCGAGAGATCGCCTCTTCGGCTGGCGACATTTCCTCGCTGATGTGATCGAACAGGATCGTGCTGAGATACCGCTCGCCCGTGTCAGGCAACATACAGAGCACGTTCCGCTCCGGTCCGACGCGTCCAGCGATTTCCAGTGCCCCGCTCAAGGTAGCCCCGCCGGAGATCCCCGCCAGTATTCCTTCTTCCGTCGCAAGCCGGCGCGCAGCTTCCAAAGCGCTGGCGCCTGAAACCGGCAAGATTTCGTCCACAAGATCGTCAGCCATCGCGTTGCCGACGATCTGCGGAATGAAATCAGGGCTCCAGCCCTGCATCGGGTGTGGCCGGAAGCGAGTGTGCGCCCGAGTGGGCAGTCCGTGTTCGTCGAAAGTTTGGGGAATGCCACTCGACAGCAGCGCCGAATTGTCGGGCTCGCAGACGATGATCCGCGTTTCCGGGCGCTCGCGCTTGAGTACTCGCGCCACACCGGCCAGCGTTCCGCCGGTCCCGGTGCCGGTGACCCAGTAATCGAGTGGACGGTCCTGGAACGCCGCGAGGATTTCGAGCGCTGTCGTGCGGGCATGGACATCGGCGTTGACGGGCGTCTCGAATTGCCGGCAGAGGAACCAGCCGTGCGCTCCGGCCAGCTCGACCGCCTTGGCGAGCATGCCGCTGCCGCGCTCGACGGCAGGGGTCAACACGACCTTGGCACCGAAGAAACGCATCAGCTTGCGGCGTTCGAGGCTGGCGTTCTCCGGCATTACGATGACGAGAGGATAGCCTTTCCTCGCGCAAACCATGGCGAGTCCTATGCCAGTGTTGCCGCTCGTCGCCTCGATCACCGTCTGGCCAGGCCGAAGTGCCCCGGAACTCTCCGCTTCTTCGATGAGCGCGGCGGCAAGCCGGTCCTTGACCGAGCCGCCAGGATTGAACGCCTCGAGCTTGGCATAGAGCGAAGCGGCGCCGTTGTTGATGCGGGAAAGACGGACGACCGGCGTATCGCCGATCGTGTCGAGAATGCTGTCGTAGATACTGCTCATCTCAGCTGTCCTTGCCTGGTGATGACGGTGCTCCGCCCTCTTCGATCTCTGAGGTTGGCAGGAAGGCCGTGGTTTGCAGCGTTCGAACCAACGTGGAATCAAATGGATTTCGACGTTTGAATCAGCGGCTCATCGCAGGGTCCGGAAGGCGGCCGCATGGGACCTGCGCTCTCGCGCCGGATGACGCCGCCAATACGCCCAGAACCACGAGATTGGCCGCGCCAGCGACAAATGCCACCAGGAAAGCACGCCCATAGCTGCCGAAGCTGTCATAGACGAAACCGCCGAAATAACCGGCCACCCCCATGCCCAGCCAGGCGATCAGCATGACGATGCCGAGTGACTGGCCAAAGCGTTCGGCTGGCGCAAACTGGCGCACGCAAAGGATCAGGCACGTCATGTTTCCGGCGAAGCCGAAGCCGAAAACCGCCGACAGCGCCAGCAGGCTCAGCTGCTGGTCCAGCGCGGGAAAAATCGCAACGCATGCCGTCTGAATAAACGACGCCAGGGCATAGGCGGCAAGATTGCTTGCCCGGTCGGCGAGGAGCCCGAACGCGATCCGCCCGACGGCGCCGAACAGCATGGCGGTCAGCAGGCTGAGCGATCCGACATCCGAAGACCCGCACACAGCCGTGACGAAGCTCGTGAGGTGCATCAGCGGGACGCCCATGCAGGCGCAGCAAAGGAAGGCTGCAGCTGATAGCAGCGCCACCGGAGAAAGCCGGCCACTTTGGAACCCTGGCTTTGCTAAAAAACGCACCGGCGCGGGAAGGACCTCACTGACGGGCGGCGCCTGAACCGCCGGCATGGAGATCGCCAGCGCAGCCATCGTCCCCGCCGCCATGATCGCGTATGCGAGGCGCCAGCCGACGCCGTCAATCAAGGCATTTGCGGCGTAGGGCATTATGCCTTGGCCTAGGGCTCCGCCTGCTGTGACGATCCCTATCGCCAGGCCGCGGCGGCGGTCGAACCAGAGTCCGGTCACTGCAAGTACCGGCGCGTACAGACAGGCAAAGCCTAGCCCGCCCAAAGCGAAGTTGGCCGCATAGATCTGCCAGAGCGAAGTGGCGGAGGAAAGCGCGGCGAGCGCGATCACCATGCCAGCCGAGCCGATGAATAGCAGGCTTTTGACATTCAGGCGGTCCGACAGCCGGCCCCAGAACAGCCCGCCCAACGCCATGCCGACGCTTGATAGCGTGTAGGCAAGGCTGATGTCGGCTCGCGACCAGCCAAACTCCGCCTCAAGCGGTCTGATGAAGACGGATGTCAGCGCCAGGCTGCCAAATCCGAACGCCATGGCGGTTGTGGCACCGGCCGCAGCCAACAGGCCGCGCAGCCGTATTGCGCCGTCCCGAACCTCCCTGCCTCCAGTTGGTGATACCTGACGATTCGACATGTTTCTGACCTCGAAGGACCTCTTCGAAGCTGTCATCGGCCAGCGGTATGGAAGCAGGCGTGTGCGTCAGCGTGGAAAGCTCCAACGCGGGCCGTGGAAACGCCCCGCCTAAACTTGCAGCCTCCTCTCGGTGAACGGCGGATCAGGGAGATCTTATGATCATCGCCAGCGCCACCATGACGGACTGGTTGACGCCGAGCATGATCTCGGGACCGGCCAGCGGCAGTTGAACGCGAAAGAAGACAGGGTCTGTATATGGCCGGTCGCCAACTATCCGTCGGAGCAGCTGACCCTTTAGCTAACCTCCCGCGCCGGATCGGCTGCCAGCGCCAGGGAATTTGCGACGTGCTCGAGGTGCTCCTCGTCCAGAATGCTGGTCGCGACGCGGACAGCGTTCGTTTTTCCCGTCGAAAACTTCGCTCCGGCATGGACCGCGATGCCGTGGGCGGCCAGCGTGACCATCGCGTAAGGTTCCGAAGCAACCGGAATGAGGACGCTGAGACCGTGTCCGGCGTCGATATCGACATTGCGTTTGGCCAGTTCGCCAGCGAGCCGTTCGCGACGGCCGCGGTATACCTCCTTCGCCTGCTCCACCAGGGCGGCCGTGGCCGGGTCTTGCAGCAGCCAGGCGGTGGCTGCCTGCAGGATGCGGCTGGTCCATCCCGAGCTGAAGCTGCGGTAGGACTGGATCTGCTCGACGATCGTCGCCGATCCGGACAGCACAGCGAGCCGCAGATCCGGGCCGTGGGTCTTGGAATAGGACAGGATATGGACGACGCGATCGGGAAAACGCCGGCCAAGCGAAATGCGCGGCGCCGAGGCAATATCGCCGACGCCGTCATCTTCGACAATCAGCACGTCGGTGCCGGCGAGCAGGTCGCCGATGACTTCCAGCCGCGCCGACGACATGCAGGCGCCGGTAACCGAATGGACGCGCGGCTGGAACAGGAACGCGACGGGCCGCTGCCGCAGAGCGTTGGCAAGTGCATCCGGCAAGGGACCGTCACCGTCGCCGTCTACCGGGATGATCGGCACATCGAGATCCTCGAGGATGTCGAGCAGGCGAAGCGCCGTCGGGTTCTCGATGGCCACCGGCGCCCCCGGCGGGACCAGCGCATGCAGCAAGGTGTAGATGGCGTTGTAACCGCCATTGGTGGCCAGGAACGCGCCGGGATCGTACGGCCATGACGGGCGCACTGCGGCCTCCAGCTCGGGCAGGATGCGCACCCGCTCGTAGCTGTTGAGCTTTTCGGCGCGCGCACCATGCGCCAGCGCGATGTCGAGCGGCGGCAAGAGCCTCACATCGGGCTCCGCGATCGCCAGGTTCAGAACATCCTGTCCGTAATTGCCGCCGCTCATGTGGCGCTCGGGCCGGGCGGCAAAGCGGTTGCCCATGATCCAGGTGCCGTTGCGTCCGCGGCCGCCGATGATCTTGTAGCGCCGCAACTCGCTCCACGCCTGCGAGACCGTCGCCGGGCTGACGCCAAGCACATAGGCCAGATCGCGCACCGGCGGAAGCTTTGCGCCGACAGGCAGCGCGCCGCTTCTGATCAGCGCACTGGTCTCGCGCGCGATGCCGCGCATCGTGCGGTCGCCAAGGCGATCAGCGAACCATCCTGCATCGAAATCCATCGGCACCCGCGACCATTAAAGCTAATGTTCAATAACATAATAACATTTGATCGGCCAAAAATAAACATTTACCAATCGCCGGTCAAACATAGCGTTGAAGTTCATGCCGATGCCCGTTTCCATCACTGTAGCCACCCGCGATTGGGACTATCTCACCCCTTTGGTGCTGGGTGACGTTACTTCGAGCCGCTTGTCGGTGAAGGTTGATCGCGTCGCCACGCTCATTCCGGACCTCGGTACCGATCCGCACTACGATGCGGCGGAGGTCTCATTCAGCCGTTATGTGTCGGCCATGGCTTCGGGCGTCGATACGGTGGTTGGACTACCGTGCTTCATCATGCGCGGCTTTCGCCATCGCTGCATCATAACGGTCGAGACCAGCCCGTTGGAACGGCTTTCCGACCTTGCCGGCAAACGCATCGGCGTGACCGGCTGGCGCGATTCCGGCAACACATGGACGCGCGCAGCACTTCGCCGGGGAGGCGTCGGCGTCGAGGATGCCTATTGGTTCGCCGGCAGGCTGACATCGGGGCACCCGATCGCCGACCGCCTCGACGGATTCGGCAGGCCGGGGCGCATCGAAGCAGCACCAGGCGAGCGCCCGATGATGGAGCTGCTGGCGCAAGGCGAGCTCGACGCCGTTTTCACGCCCTTCATGCCGGACGGCTTTTTCGGCCCGGCTTCCGGCTTCCGGCAAGTGCTGCGCGATTTTCGCGCGGCCGAACGCGCCTATTTCGCCGACGTCGGTTATGTCCCGGGCATGCATCTGGTCGCTGTCAAGGCCGCCCTAGTCAGGGAGCACCCCTGGCTGCCGCAGGAACTCGCCAGGCTGATCAACGAAAGCCAGCGCGTCTGGACGGCAAAGCGCCGAAAATATGCCGATACCTCGCCCTGGATCCTCGAGGAGCTGCTTCATGCGGGGCGCGACCTGCCTGCCTCCTGGAACGCCAGCGGCCTGCCGGCCAACCGGCGCATGATCGAGGATTTCGTCACCGAGCTCCATGCCCAGGGCATTCTGGCGGAACCGATTTCCGCCGAAGCCTTGTTTCCTTTCGAGGCCAGATCGCGGGCCACCGCAGCCTGAGAACGCACAACGAAGAACACGAAGGAGAATGCCATGAGGACAATCAGCTTCATATTCGCCTCGCTCGTCACCATGCTGGCGCAGGCCAGCTTTGCCCAGGATATCCAGAAGCAATCGGTGAACGAGGATTTGCGGGCCCGGCTGCCGGAAGAGATCCGCGCGGCGGGAAAGATCACAGCCGTCAACAACGGCTCGTTCCCGCCCTATGAGATCGTCACCGGCACCGAACTGTCGGGGGCGACCAAGGACATTTCCGACGCCATCGGCCTGCTGCTCGGTGTCGAGATCGATCATGCCTCGGTCGCCGGCCTGCCGGCTTTGCTGAGCGGCATCAATGCCGGCCGTTATCAGTTCGCGATGGGGCCTGTCGGCGACTATCCCGACCGGCAGAAATCCAACGACTTCATCGATTGGGTGCGCGAATACGTCGTCTTCGCCGTCGAGAAGGGCAACCCGGAAGGCATCACCTCGCTCGACACCGCGTGCGGCAAGCGCATCGCCGTCATGTCGGGTGGCTCGGCCGAAAAGGTCATCAAGCAGCAGGCGCAGAAATGCACCGAGGGGGGCAAGCCGGCCGTCGAGGTGCAATCCTTCACCGACCAGCCGAGCTCGATACTGGCCGTCCGGTCGAAACGCTCCGACGCATTCTTCTCCTCGCAGGCGCCGCTGACCTATTTCGTCGAGCAGGCGAAGGGCCAGCTGGAACTCGCCGGGGTCGGCCAGGCCAACGGCTTCAAGGACATCTATCAAGGCGCCGTCGTCAAGAAGGGCTCGCCGCTGGGCGGCGTGCTGCTCGACGCGTTCAAGATCCTGATGAAGAACGGCACCTACGCCGCGGTCATGAAGAAGTGGGGTCTCGAGAAGAACATGATCGATGCGCCAGGCATCAACCAGGGCCAGTAGAGGCTGCCATGACCGACGCCACCGCTGCCTACGCGGCCGGGCTGCCGCGACATCCCGACGACGCGCTGCGCGACGTCAAACGAGCCCACCGGCCGTTTCCGCTCGTCCGGCTGGCGCTCTGGGCGTTCACCGTCGCCGTGGCAGCCGGCTTCGCCTATATCGTTGCGGTCAACCCGAATTTCGGCTGGCCGGTCGTCGCCCAGTATTTCTTCGATCCGACGGTCATGCAGGGGCTTTCCGTAACGCTCGGCCTGACGGTCGTGGCGATGATCCTGGGTATCGTGCTCGGCCTGCTGCTCGCCATCGCGCGCATGTCGAACGACAGGCTGGCATCCCTTCTCTCCGGCCTGTTCATCTGGTTCTTCCGGGGAACGCCGCTGCTGGTGCAATTGATCCTGTGGTACAACCTTTCGACGCTGTTTCCGCGCATTTCCATTGGCTTCGCCAGTTGGAACACCAACGACCTGATCACGCCTTTGACGGCCGCCGTTCTTGGTCTGGCGCTGAACGAGGCCGCCTACATGGCCGAGATCATCCGTGGCGGGCTGCTGTCGGTGGACAAGCGACAGGCCGAAACGGCTGAAGCCTTCGGCATGACCCGCGCGCGGGCCTTGCGGCGCATCATCATCCCGCAGGCGATGCGGTCGATCGTGCCGCCGACCGGCAATCAGCTGATCAGCATGATCAAGGCGACGTCGCTTGTCAGCGTCATCGCCATGGCCGACCTGCTCTACTCGGTGCAGTCGATCTACAACCGCACCTTCGAAATCATTCCGCTGCTGATGGTTGCAGTGCTGTGGTACCTGCTGATCACCTCGGTCCTCAATGTCGCGCAAGGCGCGATCGAACGCCACTACAGCCGCGGCGACCGCGGCGCGCGCGAGAAGACGGCGACCGCCACCCTGGAGGCCGCCAATGAGCGCGCATGACACGCCCCTGGTCCGGGCGCGCAACGTTCACAAGGCCTTCGGCCCGCTCGAGGTGCTGAAGGGCATCGATCTGGACGTCGCGCCTGGCGAGGTGGTGGTCATTCTCGGACCGTCCGGCTCCGGAAAGTCGACCTTCCTGCGATGCATCAATCATCTCGAGGCGATCGACCAGGGGTCGATCGAGGTGGACGGCGAGCAGATCGGTTACCGGTTGCACGACGGCCGCCTCGACAAGCTTTCCGACCGCGCGATCGCCGCGCAGCGGCGCAAGATCGGCATGGTGTTCCAGCAGTTCAATCTCTATCCGCACATGACGACCCTGCAGAACGTCATCGAGGCTCCGGTCGGCGTTCACCGGGAGAACCGCAAGGAGGCGATCGGCTACGCCCGCGAACTGCTGACCCGTGTCGGTCTTGCCGACAAGATCGACGCCTATCCGCGCCAGCTTTCAGGCGGCCAGCAGCAGCGCGTCGCCATCGCCCGTGCGCTCGCCATCCGCCCGAAATTGATGCTCTTCGACGAGCCGACGTCGGCGCTCGATCCGGAGCTGGTCGGCGAGGTGCTCGCCACCATGCGCGATCTCGCCAGGCAGGGCTTGACCATGATCGTGGTCACGCATGAGATCGGGTTCGCCCGCGAAGCGGCGGATCGGGTGGTGTTCATGGACGACGGTAATGTGATCGAGGCCGGACCTCCGGACGAGGTTCTCGCTAAACCCAGGCACCCGCGCACGCGGGCTTTCCTGAGTCGTTTCATCTAAAAGCAAAGCCGGCGCGGCACCTGCTCGGCCGGCAAAGGACCTCCCATGCCAAAGACCTCCAACCAGTTCGCCGACATTTCCGACTTCGCCGACAAGGCCGCCGAGCTTGCAGCGGCCCGCCAGCACCTGCACGCGCATCCCGAGCTTTCATTCCAGGAGCACGAAACGGCTGCATACGTTGCCGAACGGCTCGAAAGCTGGGGCTATGAGGTGACGCGCAATGTCGGCGGGCTCGGGGTCGTCGGCCGCCTGCGCCAGGGCAGCGGCCGCAGCATCGCCATCCGTGCCGACATGGACGCCCTGCCGATCACCGAAGCGACCAATCTCCCTTATGCCAGCCAGGCCAGCGGCAAGATGCACGCCTGCGGTCATGACGGCCACACCACGATGCTGCTCGGCGCCGCCGAATACCTGGCGCGCACACGGCATTTCAACGGCACGGTGAACCTTATCTTCCAGCCGGCCGAGGAAGCCGGCAAGGGAAGCGGGGCGCAGGCGATGATCGCCGACGGCCTGTTCGAGCGCTTTCCCTGCGATGCGATATTCGGGCTGCACAACCACCCGGGCGCGCCGACGGGTTCGTTCCTGATGCGCGCCGGGCCGCTGATGGCGGCGAGCGATACCGTCACCATCAGGATCGCCGGGCGTGGCGGCCACGCCTCGCGTCCGCACCTGACGGTCGACCCGATCGTCGCTGCCGCCAACATCGTCATGACCCTGCAGACGGTTGTGTCGCGCAACGTCAACCCGATCGAGACGGCTGTCGTCACCGTCGGCACGATTCACGGAGGCACGGCCTCCAACGTCATCCCGGAACACGCCGAAATCACGCTGAGCGTCCGCTCCTTCTCGGCCGAGATCCGCGACACGCTCGAGCAGCGTATTCGCAATATCGCAGCACTTGTGGCGCAGGCGCATGGCGCAACGGTCGAGATCGATTACGAGCGCGGCTACCCGGTGGTGGTCAATTCCGAGCGCGAGACGTCCTTTGCGACAGACATCGCTGTCGAACTCGTCGGTCAGGACAAGGTGTCCGTCTGCCCGTTGATCCCCGGCAGCGAAGATTTTTCTTATTTCCTCGAACACAAACCCGGTTGCTTCCTGCGCCTCGGAAACGGCGAGGATTCAGCCATCCTGCACAGCTCGAAATATGATTTCAACGACGGCAATCTGACCGTCGGCGCAGCGCTCTGGGCTCGTTTGACCGAGAGATTCCTGGCCGCCTGATCCATGACTGCGGCTGGAATTGTCGATCGGCCGGTCGAGCATTATTGGGGCGACCGGCCGCGACGATCTTCAACGAACTCTCACCGCATTCCAGTTCATTCGAACAGGGTAGGGTTTCGCTCTCTCAGACGAACAGAAAGTCACTCGCTGCCAGCGGGCTCGTAAAATTTGCGAGAGTAACTTGATCGTCTCCCGCTGTAATGATGGTGCTGGTTCCACTTTGCGCAATTGTGAGATCATCGAACGATTGCACGCCCCCCACGCCACTAAACACGATGGTGTCGCCTTGGGTCTGGTTGAAGTCGTAGATGGTGTTTTGGGTTCCGACCGTCATTGAACCATCGTCCTTGAATATGAATTGGTCTCGGCCGCCCTGAGCCAACTCGCTCAGTTGCCCATCCCCCCACATGTCATTGATGACCGTACAGCCGGGTGCCGCGCTCCCGGCGTACAGGGTATCGTTGCCGCCCGTGGCCGAACCGGACATCTGCAGAGCGTCGCCGCACAAGAAGTTACGGACCTGGCCGCTTTCGCTGTTGTGGCCCCCGGTAAGAATGTCGTTGCCGCCCGTGGCGGACTCCGACATAGCGAATGCGTCGCCGTACAACTCGTTTAGAACATCAGGAAAGGCGCTTTTGTCCCCGCCGGTCAGGGTGTCATTGCCGCCCACAGCGCTGCCGAGCATCGTGACAGCGTCGCCATACCCCAAATTATGGGTGCCGTGCAGCACGGCCACATCATCGCCCCCAAGCGCATGGTCGAACATACTGCCGCCCGCGTCGCCGTAGAAAGTTATCTCCGAGCCACCCGCGCTCGTGAAGTTGTCGTTGCCGCCCGCGGCAAAACCGGAAAGATCGCCGCCCGCATCGCCATAAAGAGTTTTGCTCGGGATCGCCCCACCTAGGTCTGTGTAACGGTCGTCGCCGCCCTGAGCATGGTCCGACATGTCACCGCCGGCATCGCCGAAGAAAGTGCTGGTGGAAAAGAACGCGCCCGTGAACGTGTCGTTGCCGCCCTTGCTGTTGCCCGACATATCGCCGCCGGCATCGCCGTAGAAAGTGTTGAGCGAGTCGGTCCGGCTCGTATAGCTGTCGTCGCCGCCCTGGGCATTGCCGGACATGTTGCTGCCGGAGTCACCGAAGAAGGTGTTCGTGGCCTGCCTGGAGCCCTGGAAGGTGTCGTTGCCGCCCTTGCTGTGATCCGACATTTCGCCGCCCGCATCACCGTAGAAGGTGTGGGTAGCTCCTTGTACAGTGCTGGTCAGGAAAGTGTCATCCCCGCCCCGGGCATAGCCGAACATCTTGCCGCCGGCGTCACCGTAGAAGGTATCGACTACCTGCCTTGCCACGCCACTGTTGAAGGTATCGTTGCCGCCCCTGCTATGGTCCGACATATCGTCGCCCGCGTCACCAAAGGCAGTAGTGGTGGAGGATGACAGCCCCGTGGTGAAGGTATCGTCACCGCCCCGAGCAAAATTGAACAAGCTCCGAGCCGCGTCGCCGTAGAAGGTGTAGGTCGACGGTGCGGTTTCCGTAAAGGTGTCGTTGCCGCCTCTTGAGAAATCGAGCAGGCTGCCGCCAGCGTCGCCGGTCAAGATATTCGTATTCGGATCGCCTGTGAGGGCGTCATCGATACCCCGCTGATGATCTGCTAGATCACCGGTAGTAAAGGGAACGCGTGTAGACATTATCCGCTCTCCTGTTGAGCCTGCCCGATAGTGTGCTGAAGGTTCTGCAAAAAGTTTTGGAGAGAGAACGGCGCTTGCTCTGAGGGGCGAGCGGCCATGGCACGGTGGTGA